>NZ_JJNZ01000007.1 GCF_000690055.1 Pseudoalteromonas fuliginea | reverse complement strand
GGCATAGGTGGAATAACACCCATACAAAAACTGGAAAAGTTAAACAACGAAAATTCTACAGATAGCCTCCATTAAAAATGGGGGGATTACCGTGTCATCTGGAACCCTAAATTGGTTTAAAATTAGGTATTGACACCAAACTTACTTTTTAACTTATAACTCATCCCGCGAAAAATCAGTTATACTATCTCCGAACTGACTGATGGCTCTCTCCTTCAAAGGATTTAGTAACAAGCGCAGCTCAATCAAATCATTGCCTACATCAGCAATCTCATCTGAGTCATCTGACATTTCACATATTTTTGCCATTTCTTGTTCAAGTGCTATGAGACCCTCTAGCACGTATTTTAGCTCTGATCCTGCAAGTTCAAGCTTGAACTGACTCATACAATCTTTCCTTCTTTCTTAAATACTCGAGATGCTTTTAGGGCCATTTCCTCAAGAAGTCCCTTGAACTTGTCAACCGGCATATTCCGAGTGGGCGAAATACAGTAATGGTGTGGCTTATCCTGAACCATCTTCAATCCATGAGGCGGCTGGGTATTCGGTGGAAACCTCCAAACCCAACCAGTCATTGGTGCATTGTTGATACCTTCTATATCGAAAACGCTGATCCCTTTTCCGTTTGCGATAATAACCTTAATTCCATTTACGGTTGTAACATCAACATCACGAGCTCGAACATTCGATAGACGAGGACTTGAAGCATTTCCGAGGCGGAAAAGCTCTTCGGGTAGGATGTAAAATTCTTTTGGGTACATAATGATCTCCATATCGTTGACAAAAAGTTAGTTACTCTCTCTGAGGCCTTTATCGTTTTATAGACCGTAAAGTTTCATAAATTACGATGTATTTATCTTAGCCATCAAATAATCTTATGTAAACAACTAGCTAACTATGAATCAGCTTTTTATAAAACTCATATTATTAAATCACTTTTTTAACGCAGTTAATGAATTATTTAAAGCCCTGAAGTTTCAACATTTTAATTCAATTAGTATCCTATTTATGTATTACAACAAGCAGTAAGTGGTGCAATGGACCCCTTAAAATGAAAAAGCGCCGCAAATATGCAGCGCTCATTACTGAGTGATTGTTGTATTAAAATTTTTTAAAAGAAGCCAAGCGGATCTTCGCTGTAGCTCACTAATAAATTTTTAGTTTGCTGGTAGTGATCAAGTGCCAGTTTGTGTGTTTCGCGCCCTATTCCTGATTTTTTATAACCACCGAATGCAGCATGTGCTGGGTACATGTGATAGCAGTTGGTCCACACTCGCCCTGCTTCTATTTTACGACCCATACGATAAGCACGGTTCATGTTTCTGCTCCATACACCGGCGCCTAAACCAAACTCAGAGCTGTTGGCAAGCTCGAGTGCTTCGGCTTCATCTTTAAAGGTCGACATAGAAATAACAGGGCCAAAAATTTCTTCTTGGAACACACGCATGTCATTTGTGCCTTTAAGTAGCGTAGGTTGTATGTAGTAACCACCGTTTAAGTCATCACTTAGCTGCTCTACATTACCACCAGTGAGTACTTCAGCGCCTTCTTTTTTACCTATTTCAATGTAGCTCAGTATTTTATCAAATTGCGCTTTTGAAGCTTGTGCGCCAACCATGGTTTCGCTATCAAGTGGGTTTCCGCGTTTAATTTTTAAGGTACGTTCGAGTATTCGTTCAATAAACTGCTCGTAAATATCTTCTTGAATAAAAAGCCTTGATGGGCACGTACACACCTCGCCTTGGTTAAAGTAAGCAAGTACGGCGCCTTCTATTGCTTTGGATAAAAACGCGTCGTCTTTTTCCATTACATCATTAAAAAATATATTAGGTGATTTACCACCAAGCTCGACCGTAGAGGGAATAATATTTTCAGCAGCGCATTTCAAAATATGTGAGCCCACAGGCGTTGAACCTGTAAATGCAATTTTAGCGATACGCTTGCTTGTGGCCAGTGCTTCACCTGCTTCTTTACCAAATCCATTTACAATATTAAGTACGCCTGCGGGGAGTAAATCGCCAATAATTTCCATTAACACTAAAATAGAAGCTGGGGTTTGCTCAGCCGGTTTTAAAATTACGCAGTTACCTGCAGCAAGTGCTGGCGCGAGTTTCCATGCAGCCATTAAAATAGGGAAGTTCCACGGAATAATTTGTCCCACAACACCGAGTGGTTCGTGAAAATGATATGCAACGGTGGTTTCGTCTATTTCGCCTATTGTGCCGTCTTGCGATCGCAGGCACCCTGCAAAGTAGCGAAAGTGATCAGCCGCTAGCGGAATGTCAGCAGCGAGTGTTTCACGAATTGCTTTACCGTTATCCCATGTTTCGGCTACGGCAAGTAACTCTAGGTTTTGCTCAATTCGGTCGGCTATTTTTAGCAGTATGTTACTTCGGTCGGTCACCGACGTTGTGCCCCACTGCGCTCGCACTGCATGTGCTTTGTCGAGTGCCAGCTCTATGTCGTCTTTATCTGAGCGCGGTATTTGGCAAAACACTTTACCGTTTACTGGGCTTATATTATCAAAGTATTGGCCATTCACTGGCTTTACCCACTCTCCGCCAATGTAATTACCGTATTGTTGTTTAAAGTTTAAAAGTGCGCCGTCGCTGCCTGGATTTGCATATATCATGTGTGTGCTCTCTTTATTGTTGTTAGCTAAAGGTCGAACATTTATATAAATCAAAATGCTTTATATTTAATCGACATTAAACTAACAAGCGCCTAAAAACTTGATTAGCTGTCCACAAAAATTGTCTGTGAGTCCACATTAATAAAAACCTAAAGGATTGATATGCACACATCTCAGTTAAACAAAAAACGCCAACAACTTGATGTATTAATTGAAAATAAAGTCACGTTTGCGGCCGATAACAGTGAGCTGAGTATTTACGACACGTATCAAAGTGCGCAAAAGGTGGCACTGCACTCAAACGAGTTACTGTTTTGTGCAATGCTTAGCGGCAAAAAGGTAATGCACGTAGAAAGCAGCCAATACCATAAAGCATTTTTACCACACGAGTCGTTTGTATTAGCGCCAGAGCAAGGCGTATTAATTGATTTTCCACAAGCATCAATGAGCACTCCAACTACCTGTTTAGCCATTGAAATTAGCACCGACAAAATAACGAGCGTGGCTAATGCACTAAACATGCAGCAAAACTTTGCACACGATAGCTTGTTTGAATATGTACCGCAGTTAGTGCACACCCAACACAATATTCAAACGCAGCAATTATTAGAGCGTATGGTGCATTTATTTAGCGAACAAGGTGCCCAACGCCATTACTTGATTGACTTGTCGTTAAATGAATTGATCACCCGTTTATTACAACAACAAAGCCGTGAGTTATTACTGGCTAACTGCGATAAACCACACCTTAAAACAAACGTTAGTGATGCTCTGCTTTATATTGAAGAACATTTAAATGAAACGCTCGACATAAATACCTTATGCAAAATAGCCTGCATGAGCCGCAGTAAGTTTTATCAGCAATTTAAACTCACATTTGGTACTAGCCCAGCCCTTTGGCAACAACAGCTAAGACTAAAAAAAGCGCGCACTCAATTGCTACAAGGTCATGCAATTAGTAAAGTTTGTTTTGATGTTGGATTTAATAGTGCGAGTCATTTTAGCCGTTTATTTAAACAAACCTTTGGCATTGCCCCTAAAGAGTGCCGACATTAGTCCTAAAATCTCATTTTTTACTTTGCTAACTCGCTGAATATGTTAATTTATTAATACCCTGTTTAATGGCTAAGAGTAATTAATGAGCAAACCAATCCGCTGGACCCTAAAAAGTATCGCCAAAGAATTAGGCGTGTCTAATGCGACGGTTTCTAACGCGTTTAATCGCCCAGATCAACTCTCTGCCAAACGCCGTGAAGCCATACTTAATGCATGTAAAGAGCTTGGTTATTATGGCCCTAATAAGGCCGCGCAATCGTTGCGTAATGGCACATTTAATATTGTTGCTTTAGTGCTACCCGATAGTGTGGAATACATGGTATCTGACCCCGTTGCGAGCAGCTTTATGCGCGGTGTTACCTCGGTGCTTGAAAAAAACGGCATTAATGTTTTATTGTTTTCAGGTAATAGCGATAACCTTAACAACGTGGTCGACTTTGTAGATGGCTTTATTTGTTATGGCCGCCCTCGTAATAACGCGTTAGTTGAGCAGTTAAAAACAGTGTCTAAACATGTAGTGACTATTGATTTTGATATTGCTCGCAATGCCTCTGTAAATATTAATAACGAGCAAGCAAGTTACGAAATTGCTAAACACGTACTACATAATCAAAACGATAAAGTGGCTATATTAGGGCTTAGGCTACTTGATGAAAACGTATTATGTCGCGTGTATGAACATCACGAATTTGAAACCGGACAATCTATTTCGCATCAACGTTTACGCGGGTATCAACGCGCTTTAAGCGAGGCAAATATTACGGTAGCTGACGATCGTATTTGGAACATTCCTGAAAGTAGCGAGCGTTTTGCCAATATTGCGGCTAAAGAGGTTTTAAGTGCCTCCCCTCGCCCTAACGTTATTATTTGTATGAGTGATTTAATTGCCCTTGCCACAATGCGAGAAGCAATAAAACAAGGCATAAAAATAGGTGAAGAACTGCGTATTGTTGGCTTTGATGGTATTGATGAAGCAGCCCGGTTTGTACCTCGCCTAACCACCATTCATCAAAACAGCCAAGAAAAAGGCGTTATAGCCGCTGAATTATTTATTTCTAAAGAAGAAAAAACTAAGGAAGTCAGTTACGAATTAGAGATTGGTGCGAGTAGTTAGCTTACAAACCTTGTAATAGTTTTATGTGTTAAAAAGCCAAGCTACTTAAGCTTGGCTTTTGCTTTACATGACGTTTGTAAATTACTTTTATAATATTAAGCTAAAAATGAATTTAAGTTAATCGTTGTTTCTTCATCACCATTTACTTGTGTAATAAGTGCATGGCGTAATTTAAAATCAACAGTGAGTGAAATAGTTTGCTCATCTAGTTGCCACGATAAACAACACATACTGCCTTCACCTTGCGCACTAAACTCACCTGCAAATGCGGGGTGTGTATTGCGAATTTTAATTAATTCAATTAAACCTTTTACTACAGGCTTATTTAAGGCTTTGTCGATTATATTTGCATCTAAATATGGGCGGTTAATATCACGGCCAACATTTGTATTTGTCAGTAATTCCATGTCGTTTTCACAGGCAAATAAGCCGCCGTAATACACTTGTGGTACACCTGGAGCAAAAAATTGAATTGCACGCGACAATAAGTAATCAAAGTCTTTAGCGCCTAATGCGTTGTAGTACGTACAGTTAACTTGATATAAGTCGACATTACTCGCCGCAGCGCCCGTAGCTTGGCGGCTTTGATTGTTGCTGTTGGCGTGCATTGTTTCGACTAGGTTATCAATCTGCTGTGCATTTAATAGCCCTGGTTTGTCGCCCATTGGACCTGCGTCAATAATGCCAATACCGTCGTGTGTATCAAGTACAGTTAAGCAGTTACGTGGCGAAATTTGTAACCATTTGAGCAGTGCATCTACATCGTTGTTAAATAAGCTGTGTAAAATAAGCGGTGGTAACGCAAAGTCGTAAACCATATTGACGCGTTTTGCCACTTCTACCTGAGTTTGATAATGGCTATGTATTTCTGCAATGGTTTCCATGCCTAAATCGTTTGCCTGCTTAGATAAGTTATCTAGGTAGCCAAACGTTTCATCAAGCATAAAGCAGTTAGTGCCAGCTTGCTTAATCGCGTAACCCGCCGCATCTAAACGAATAATATTTACATTGTTAGCCGAAAATTTAGTAAGTACGTTATTTAAATACGCAACACCCGCTGCTACTTTTACATTTATATCGATTTGATTGTCGGTAAATGTGGTCCAAAAATCATACGTTTTACCATCGCCACACTTCATTGGGGTAAAGCAACTACCTGGACGCGGGCGGTAAATTGCTTTTTGCTCAGCTTCGCTCATACCATCGGGAAAAACATCTTCTTTGGTTAAAAACAAATCCCAAAATTCTGACTGCTTACCTTTCGCTAATACATCTTGAAACTGAAAAGACTGCGCCGATACATGGTTAACAATTAGGTCTGCCATTAAGTCGAGATCTTTGCCTAATACTTGTATGTCTTCCCAAGTACCTATTCTAGAATCAACTTCACTATGATCAATAGGGTCAAAGCCAGCATCGCTGCCATCAATAGGGTTGTAAAATGGCAATAAGTGCACACCACCAAATACGCCTTTTAAAGGGCCGTTTAAAAGTGTGGTTAGCGCGCCTATATTTTGGCCAGTAATTCGATCAGCGTATGTGATCAATTGAACTTTATTCTTCATCATTGTGTGAATACCATGTTGAAACTTAATCGATTAAGATATATCTTTAACTAGCGAGTAAGAATTTACAAGTAATTTTTAAAAATTTTACATACAAAAATCGTGGCTCACATGATACTACAATAAGTAACTGATTGACTTACTGGGTGTTAACAGAGCATTTAACGAGGAAAAATACATGACAAAATCACACACACACGTAAGCAACGATCCGTTGCAACAAATACGTTGGCTTACATACATGATGTTTTTTATGTTTGCCATGACCTCTGACGCAGTAGGTATGATCATCCCTGAACTCATTACTGAGTTTGGGCTGAGTATGACCCAAGCCAGTGCATTTCATTACGCGCCTATGGCACTCATTGCCTTTAGTGGATTGTTTTTAGGCTTTTTAGCCGATAGCCTTGGGCGTAAAAAAACTATTATGCTAGGTTTATTAATATTTTCAGCGAGTTGTTTTTTATTCGCCTTTAGCACCAGCTTTGCATTCTTTTTAGTGCTCCTTTGCTGTATAGGCTTAGCGATTGGTTTATTTAAAACTGGTGCACTTGCCTTACTTGGTGATATTTCACATAGTAACGAGGACCACACTAAAACAATGAATAAGGTTGAGGGTTTCTTTGGCATTGGTGCCATTGTAGGACCTGCGCTGGTTGGAATATTACTCGTGCAAAACGTAAGTTGGACATACCTGTATATTATTGCAGGAGTTATGTGTTTAGTCCTTGCTTTTTTAGCTTGGCGTGCCGACTACCCTAGCGTTGTTAAAACAACTGAAAAGCCAGCCTCTTTGGCAACCACCATGAAAATGATTAAAAACCCGTATGCCCTTGGTTTTTCGCTAGCTATCGCACTTTATGTAGCTACTGAAGTTGCTATATACGTATGGATGCCTACGCTTTTAAAAGACTACACTGGTTCTTGGCCACTCCTTGCAACCTATGCACTAACCATATTTTTTGTACTACGTGCAGCAGGCCGCTTTATCGCGGTATGGTTATTAAACCGTTATAGCTGGCAAGGTGTTATGGCTTATTTAAGCTTTGGCATTGCATTGTGCTATGTAGGTACGTTATTTGGAGGCGTTGATTGGGCTGTCGTGTTATTACCGCTTTCGGGTTTATTTATGTCAATGGTTTACCCAACTTTAAATTCCAAAGGTATATCGTGTTTTGCAGTGCAGCAACACGGTGCTGTAGCAGGCGTTATACTCTTTTTCACTGCTTTATCAGCTGCCTTAGCCCCATTGTTTATGGGTATGATCAGCGACTACTTTGGCCATGTACGCTATGGATTTTACTTAGCAACAGGCTTTGCAGTTATTCTGTTTTTAGCTATGTTATTTAATTATAGCCGTGACCCATCAGCAAGTGCTTTAACAGAAAGTAACCCAATTACAGAGTAAATTTGTATTTTAATACAATAAAAAACACTATAAAAAACAACTGATAGGTAAATAAATAACAAATTAATAATAAAATAATTTGCTTATTGTAAAATATTTGTTATTTTTACTTAATCGATTAAGTAAAAATAACAAACCCATCGGGCTCAACACAACGAGGCGTTCACATGACAACACACAATACACCTTTATATTTAATCAGTGCTTTAGCACTTGCCGTAAGCCAAGGCGTTCACGCACAAGAAACAGATCAAGCAAAACCAGAAGCGTCACAAAACAAAGGTCTTGAAACAATTGTTGTAACCGGCGTACCACGTCGAACAACAATCATGGCTTCTAGTGTATCAGTTAGTAGCGTATCACTTGAACAAGTTCAAGTGTCTACCCCTCGCTCAACAGCAGAAGCGTTTAGAATTATTCCGGGTATTCGTGCAGAATCTACCGGTGGTGAAGGTAATGCAAATATTGCTGTTCGTGGTTTACCTGTAGCATCAGGCGGTGCTAAATTTCTACAATTACAAGAAGATGGGTTACCTGTAATGCAATACGGTGACATCGCTTTTGGTAATTCTGATATTTTTATGCGATTAGATAACACGGTGCAAACAATTGAATCGATTCGTGGTGGCTCAGCATCTACTGCAGCAAGTAATGCACCTGGTGGCATTATTAACTTTATCTCTAAAAATGGCGAAAACGAATCTGGCAGTGTGTCTACAACACTAGGCTTAGATTACGACAGCGTTCGTACAGACTTTGAATACGGCACTTACTTAACCGATAGCGTGCGTTTTCATGTTGGTGGTTTTGTTCGACAAGGCGAAGGCCCGCGCGAAACAGGTTACACGTCTAATAAAGGTGGCCAAATTAAAGCTAACCTTACAAAAGACTTTGAAAACGGCTACGTTCGCCTTTATTACAAACACTTAGACGATAAGAGTGTTGGCTACCTTCCTATGCCAATGTACTCAAATGGTGACTCTATTGCTGGCTTTGATGCGCAATCAGACACACCTCACTCAGCATTATTTACTAAAACAGTACGCTTAAATGGTGAAAACCAAATTAGCAGTGGTGATATCCGTGATGGTATGAATCCAAAGGTTGACTCTGTTGGTTTTGAAGCTGTATTTGATCTAGATAACGATTGGCGTATTGAAAACCGTTTCCGTAAGTCATCAATTAGCGGTAACTTTAATTCACCTTTCACAGAACAAGTCGGTAGTGCAACATCAATAGCTGAAAGCATTGGTGGCGCAGGTGCAACCTTGAGTAACGCGAACACCGGTGAAGCGTTTAACGATGGTTTAGCAATGAAGATGGTGACATTTGATGTCACAATGAATGACTTCGGCTCTATAGTTAATGACTTTAAATTAACTAAATCGTTCGACGATGATACCAGCCTTACATTTGGTTACTATGCATCTACGCAAAACATTGCTATGTCGTGGTTATGGAACTCTTACGTAATGGAGCTCAAGGGTGACAATGCTGCATTATTAAATGTAACAGGTGCCGATGGCACTGAGTTATCTGAAAACGGTTTATACGCTTACAGTGCATTTGGTAACTGTTGTCAACGTGATTACGATACAGAATACGATACTCGCGCCCCTTACGTAGCATTTTCGACTAAGCTAGGTGATGTCAGTATTGATGCAAGTGCTCGCTACGATAGCGGTGAAGCTCGCGGAACATACGCAGGTGCAGTGACTTCAACAGTAGATATGAACCGCGACGGTGTGATCTCTGTGCCGGAACAAAATGTTGCTGGAATTGATACTGCAAACGCAAGTCCAGTAAACTATGACTGGAACTATTCGTCTTATTCAATTGGTGCTAATTACCAAATTGACCCAAGCCTTGCCACGTTTGCACGTATAAGTAAGGGCGGGCGAGCAAACGCCGACCGACTTTTATTTGGTAAAGTACGCGCTGACGGCTCTGTTGCAAAAGAAGACGCAGTTGATGAAGTGAACCAATTTGAGTTTGGTGTTAAAAAGCGCTTTGATTCATTATCAGTGTTTGCTACTGCGTTTTTTGCCGAAACTGAAGAGCAAAACTTTGAAGCAACATCACAAACATTTTTTGACCGTGAATACGAAGCAAAAGGGATCGAAATAGAATCTACTTACTTTATTGATGCATGGGATTTCCGTGGTAATTTAACCTGGACCGACGCAGAAATAGCCAAAGACGCACTTGCTCCTGAGGTAGTAGGTAATACACCGCGTCGTCAAGCTGATTTAATTTATTCATTAATGGCACGTTATAACTATGAGCAAGGCTCTGCTGGCCTTAGCTTTATTGGTACTACCGATGCATATGCACAAGATAATAACGACCTTAAACTTGACGGTTACACACAAGTAAATGGCTTTGTAAGTTATGACTTATCTGAAAACCTTAACATTGCCCTTAATGTAAATAACCTCTTCGATACAGTAGGTATTACAGAAGCAGAGGAAGGTTCAGTACCTGAAAACAATATTATCCGTGCTCGTGCTATTAATGGCCGTACAACATCTTTAACGCTTAAATACGCGTTTAACTAATAGAGTTCTAGTGTGTAAGCGCTGAAACGATTTTTTGTTTCAGCGCTTTATAACTAACTAAACTTATTAAACCTGAACTCTGGTTAAGATATTTACTAACGTATTGAATCATGGTGATATTTAAATTTATTTTCTCTAGCCAGATATTTTCTGTGAAAACAAGGCGAATTTACGCGTCAATAGCTAGCCTATTACAAATAAATTCAACGCAGTTAGCGCTGAAAATAGCTGCTCGAGATAGATTTATTATCCAGAGTTCAGGTTATTTAGTAATTCTCCCACTGACTTTAACCTAGCCTTGCTAGGTTTTTTAGGATTTACAATATGACCCAACTACTTAGCCTCGGCGAACTACTTATTGATATGCTGCCGCAAGACTCTCAAAACAGTGCTTATTTACCTATTGCAGGCGGCGCACCTGCTAATGTAGCCGTAGGCTATGCAAAGTTAGGTGGTAAAGCTGCTTTTTGTGGTGGTATGGGCGATGACTACTTTGCCAAGCAACTTGCTAAAGCACTTACACAATACAATGTAAGCACTGACTACTTATTTAC
Organism: Pseudoalteromonas fuliginea; assembly: GCF_000690055.1. GTDB lineage: Bacteria > Pseudomonadota > Gammaproteobacteria > Enterobacterales > Alteromonadaceae > Pseudoalteromonas > Pseudoalteromonas fuliginea. Next base: position 138,124 of record NZ_JJNZ01000007.1, on the reverse strand, counting down.
AGTTATGGGCTCGCAAACTGCAATGGTAATAGTTAGCCTTGATGATACAGGCGAGCGCAGTTTTAATTTTTATCGCCAAAATACGGCCGATTTGCTTTTAACGAGTGATCACTTGGCGCAAATTCAATGGGAAAAACTAAGTACCCTACACTTTTGTTCAAACACGCTTACCAATAACGCAATTGCGCAAACTACATTTAGCGCTTTGCAGCTTGCTAAAAGTAACAATAAATTAGTAAGCTTTGATGTAAATTTACGCTACAGCTTATGGCAAAGCATAGATGATATTGAAGCAAATGTACGTGCTTGCTATGAGTATTGCGACATAGTTAAACTCTCTCGTGATGAGCTAAACTTTTTAGCAGAACAAACAAAGCAGCTACCCGAGGATTATTTACAATCACTTTTAGATGTTGGTGTTAGCGTAGTATTTTTAACAGATGGTCCTGAGCCTGCGACAGTTTATCATAATGAGTTCACGCTAAGTGAATCGGCACCAATTATTACAGCTGTTGATACAACAAGCGCAGGCGATGCTTTTATTGCTGGTGTTTTATATTATCTAAACCATAACAATGAAGATGTATTACTTACTGCTAAAATAAATGATGAGAAAATAGTAAAACGCGCACTCAACTTTGGCCTAAAATGTGGCTCTAAAGCGTGTTTAGCTAAAGGGGCATTTCCGGCATTACCGGTGTTGGCTGATGTAATTTAATAGACCTAATGTTTTTTAAGTTCAAATATGCAGTAACGCGTAGTTACTGCATAGCATCAAACACCATTTTACTATCCACTATTTGTTCAAAGTGCGTTATTTTTTGATTTTTAAGCTGCCAAATATGCGCGACCCTAGCTTGCATTTTTTTACCCGTTTTAATATAAGTACCAGAATACGTGCCATACACTACAACAGTATCATCTTGGGATAAGTAGTTTTGTGGCGTAAACGTATAGTTATACCACTCGCTTGCAAGCTTTTGAAAAACATGTTCAGTAATATCATTCATACCATGGTAAGTACCAGCATAGGCAAAACCATCAGCCTCTTTCCAAGTAATAGTATCACTTGCATGAGCAACTAAATTTTGCCCATTCTCTTGTGATGTTGTGCCTTCATACGTACTTTTAATTATGTCTATGTTGCTCATTTTCACACACCCTTGCACTATAAAAAGGAAGCTCAATAAAGCTGTAATATAAACAGCTTTATTATTTAGAAGTTTCATCACACTATACTAGCGCAACTGATTGCTGTAAGTAGGTAACCCACTGCTCAGTTTTTCCATAATAATGGGCTATATCAGCTTTTTGCCACTTACCTGTGTCAAATTCAAATGCTGTACTAGGAAAACCTTGCCCATGAATATCGTGTAATAAGCCGCGGCTTTGTGCTATATGTTGATCTGTTGCATCGCCTTCTAGCGCATTAAAGTGGGTTTCAAATAAGGCCTTGTTTAAACCCAGCTCCAATGCAATATCAGTCAGTACATGCAGCTGCATAATGTTTTTACCCTGAGCATAATAAGCATGTTGAATACTATTAAGCATTTTCCCACCTGATATACCAAGCTCTTGCGCTGCCAATATAGCGGTAATAGCCGGAGCCGAGTTGAGTATAATATCGTTGGTTTTTAAAAGCCCATCAGTATAGTTACTACCAAATACCTGACCGGTTTTCTTCGCTATGACACTGTCGTTTTTAAGTGCAAATTCACGCCATGCAGGAGTCACAGGTTTGACATTATCACCTGTTAGCATGCCTCCACTGTGTACTTTTACAATTAAACCATCAATATTTTCAGCAGCGGTGATCAAGGGCACGCTGCCGTAAGTCCAACCACATAAAGGGTCAACAATTATATGTAACGTTGCGTTTTTCATTAAATATTTCCTATCTAAAAATCGCTTAACGCAAGGGCACTTAGTGCCATTGCATCTCACCCATAACCACTTTTGAGCCCAACTCTAAAATGCTTCTTGCACCTAAATCAGGGTAAGCTTGAGTCATGATCTCTACAAATTCAGTTGAGTTTTTTGCATTTTTTGCAGCGCTATCCGCTTTATTTAAGTACCCTTTCATGAATGACACACCAGAAAGGTCTTGTTTACTGCCCTGTAAAAAGTGACCTGGAATAACAGTCTGTGGTTTTAAATTCTCAATGTTATCTAATGTTGACTGCCAAGTTTGACGCTCTGCGGCAGTGCTCGAATCAGCCAACCACACATGCATTTGATCAAATACTACAACCCCACCCAGCACTGTTTTTATAGAAGGGATCCAAAGGTAAGTATGCTTTGGATCATGCTGTAAATTTTTAATAATAATTTCTTTCCCATCTATAGTTAGGGTATTTGATAGTATTACTTCTGGCAAAATAAGTTCTTTAGGTGCGTTGCTCTTTAAAATAGGCCCCCAATAATTTAACTTTCCTTGCATTGAGCGTTTAATATTCTCTACTGTTGATTTAGTCGCTAATAACTTTGCTTTTGGAAAAGCAGCTTTAATTACATCTAAACCAAAGTAAAAATCAGGGTCGCTGTGACTAATATAAACAGCTGTTAATGTTTTACCGCTCGCTTTTATTTTTTCAACCAATGCTTGTGCATCATTACGCTGAAATTGGGCATCCACTAATAACACTTCGTTATTACCACTTATAATGCTTGATGAGACAGCAAAAATACTTTTGTCTTGTGGGTTATATACATCCACAACTAATTCACTTTGCGCTAATACCGGTTGCATTAATGTGCTTGCTAATAAAGCTGTTGCTGCTAATACGTGTTTAACTTTTTTCATTCTCAGTAGCCTGTTTGTTATTTCGTTAAGATGAGGCTATTGTATGTTGCAATTTAAGAATTAAAAACTAGGCAGAATGCAACTATCTGTTGCATAAATCGAACATATAGGCAAAGTGAATGGATAGAATTATTGCAGCTGATGTATTTATAAAAATTGTAGAGCAGAAAAGTCTAGCCGGTGCTGCCCGTGCTTTAGATATGTCTAGATCTATGGTTACACGGTATTTGAATCAAATGGAAAAGTGGGCAAATACCCAACTACTCCATAGGTCAACAAGAAAAATAACACTCACGGCAGAGGGTGAAAAAGTACTTAATCATAGCCGAGAGCTCATTGCCATCGCCCAAAATATTAGTGCGCCGATAGAAAGTAATAACAAATTAAACGGGCAAATTAGGTTGTCGTGCTCGCCTTTTTTAGCACATGATGTACTACCAGATATGTTGCAACAATTCTTACACGCTCATCCAGAAGTCAGTATTGATGTACAAATTAGTAATCACGTTACAAATTTGGTAGAAGAGCGAATAGATTTAGCAATTAGAATTACCAATGACTTAGATCCTAATATAATTGCTCGCCCACTTGGGAAATGCCATTCAGTATTATGTGCAAGCCCAGAATATTTAGAAAAAAACTCTAAGCCTATAACTACGGATGATTTGAGTCGCCATAACTGTTTAAACTATTCACGGTTTGAAAAAAGTATGTGGCATTTTTCACACCCTGAAAAACCCGTATCTGTAGCGATTGCTGGTAACTTCAGTGCTAATGATTCGAGCTTACTGTTAAAAGCTGCTCTTAATAATCAAGGAATAACTCTACAACCTAAGTTTGCTGCGCAGAAATATATAAATAATGGAAAGTTAATACATTTACTACCACACCTTAAACCACAAACTTTGAGCATATACGGTATTTACCGCTCCAGGAAACATCAGTCACTTGCACTTCGTTCATTTATTGATAGCTTAGTAACGTATTTTGATAAAATTGATACTTAACAATAAGCAAAAACTATTAGACGCTCGCTATAAGTTCTTTATTTAAGAGTTGAAATAGCGCTTTGTAAGCGCTATTTTTTGAAAGAAGGGATTTATTATTCGTCTAACCAATCTATTGCTGCGGTAGCATTTTCAAAGTATTGAACCTCACCCGATATAAACCAGTTACCTATTTTTGCCATTCGAGCTTGCCACTCTTTATTACCGTAAATAGCTACTTTTTTAAATTCTTTAGAGTGCTTAACACCTAATTTTAAGTCATCCCACGCTGCGCGTAATTCCCAACCTTCAAGTTCGCTACCATCTATTAAGGCGTTCACGACTGGGTGCTTAACTTCGCCAAGAGCTGAGTTTATCATTGGGGTAATTATCTTGTAATCGTCGTGAGTAAGCGTACCAACGGCTTTGAGTTTTAAAAAAAACTCTCTTCCTGCACGTTTAAGACCAATAGATAAACCATGTGTTGTGTGTACCATTACTGCTCTCCTTAAATAGGCTGAGTGGTAAAAGTACACCTTCTAAAATTAATTAGTCCTGAACTAGATCAATAAATAGTCTTGAACTAAATTAATAAATAGTCCTGAACTAGGCTAATGAATAATCTCAAATAAACGACTCAATCACGCATTTTGTACGCGAGATATCTGGTTTTCTACATCAGTTAAATGACCCGTTTTAAGCCATACTTTTGCACCATTACTTCCCGCTTTAACGTTAACGGAGCTATTGATAGGCACTCTTAACCAACTGTTTTTTACAAAAGTATCGGCTTGCTCATCAAATGAGCCTTCAAGTACTAGCAGCTCAGCTCCGCCTTTTGCGTTTATAACCATGCAGGCGTTGGGCTTAAAGTGCAGCAAGCTTACCTCTTCAAAGTCGTCTTTATATAAAGGGGTTACGGCAATATTTTTAAAACTAGGATGCACCGTACTTTGCATCAAGTTTGTTTGCAAACGCACGTGCGTTCGGTCATCTGGCTGAAACTGCCATAACTTTACAAATATAACGCAGCCATTTTCAGACCCCGGTTTGTGCTTTGATTGCGGTGGATTACGGATATAAGAACCTGCCGCAAAGTCACCATGCTCATCTTGAAATACCCCTTCAAGCACAACAAACTCTTCACCGCCTGTATGTACATGCGGCGAAAACTCACTGCCAGGTGCATAACGAACAATAGTCGTTGCGCGAGCAACTTCGTCGCCCACTCTATCGAGCACTCGCCTATCAACGCCCGCCATTGGCGATGCAACCCACGGGAGCGATTCGCTATGTACCACAACTCGTTTACTAAAATCGGCAGCTATTTTCATATTTGGCTCCTAAGCGTAACTTCACTTAAATTTTAAACTAATAACCTAATTAAGCTGCAACACTTGGGCGTTTTGCTACTTTTTCTTGCCATGCAACTAAATGGGTTAACTCATTCGGGATTGCTATTTGTGCAAATCCAGCAAATACCAGCCCAGCATACAAAGTAATATCAGCAATACTAAATTGTTCACCAGCAACAAACGCCGATTGCGCTAGTACATCATTAAAATAGCTAAACCCTTGGCGCGCTTTTTCGCCTTGTTTTTCACCCCAAGCCACATTTTGATATGTTTCAAGCTCAGGACCTAAGCCATCAGTTGCATGATGAAAGTAAGTTGCCACAGCGTCAAGCACCATAGATTCTGCACGCTTTTGCATCATGTTAATTACTGCACGCTCTTTTGCGGTTTCACCCATTAAAGATGGGCCTTCAAATGCGGTATCAATATACTCAGTAATAGCGGTACTTTCTGATATAAACGTGCCGTCATCTAGCTCTAATACGGGTACACCTGCTAATGGGTTTTTAGCTAAAAAGGCTTTTGTTCTGTGTTCACCATTTAATAAATCAACAGCTACAAACTCAACATTTGAAGTGGCATTTTTTTCAGCTAAAGCGATACGAACACGAAGTGGATTTGGAAAGTTTTCTACATCATAAATTTTCATAGCAATCTCTACCTTTATTGTTTAGAAGTGAATTAACGGCGCAGCCTACCTGCCGATAGGTAATTTATAATATTAAACTAAATTTAAGTCAACGTTTAAATTTTTCTGATTTATGGGATTTAACTTAATTCATAATAAAATTTGGGGGTTGCTTAAAAGTAAAAACACTTGTAAATAACTACCTACTGGTCGATAATTTTACTGTACCAATTGCATTAAATAAGTGATCTATTATTGCGCTAAGAATATAGCGCAATGAAAAAGACGAAAATTATGGCATGCAGTTGTTCTAAATGAATAATTTTTAACGCAGTTAGTAAGTTATTTAATGCGATAGAATGATCATGTTTTAATAAAATTGGTATTGCTACGGATAGGAAATATTAAAAATGAGTAAAAAAGAAGCTTTATTAAAAGCAGCTGAAAACAAGGTGCGCCTTGGCGGGTACAGTAATTTTAGTTTTAGAGAGCTAGCCTGCGAAGTCGGCATTAAAAGCGCCAGTGTGCACTATCACTTTCCAACTAAGGCCGATTTAGGTGCAGAGCTTGCTCATCAATATACTGATTCTTTTTTAGCTGCGTTAGGCGAGCCAAGCGAGCTTAAAGCAAGCGGTAAAAATCCTATTGATGTGTACACTCAGCTTTTTAGACGTGCATTAGTAACCGATAAAAAAATGTGTTTATGTGGGTTACTAGGAGCCGAAAGCGATAGCCTTCCAGATAAAGTACGCCTTGAAGTAAAACGCTTTTTTAATCAAAACCTAACATGGCTTAGCGCTGCACACTTAACTAATGGTGAGCCTAACCCCGCTCAAGCAGCTATTCAAACAGTGAGCCTGCTTGAGGGCGCTATGATGATAAGCAAAACGCTCGACGATAATAGTTACTTTGAACTTGCAACTCAGTAATACCTAAATTTAGTACACAAAAAAGCGAGCTATTCATTATCAATAGCTCGCTTTTTTAATGCTTGAAATAACTTATGTGATTATTAGACCGCTGTTGGTTTAACTTTATGCTTAGAGTGCACGATAGTTAATACAATTAAACCTATCACAGCGACTACAGCGCCAATAGGTTTACCTAAATCGCTTGATAAGTTAAGACCAATTGCTGCAGTGCCAATATATGAAATTGTTACCGCTGTTGCTATAACAGCAGGAACACTGGCAATCCAATGGAATGTGCCACGGTCAAACAAGTACTTAGTGGCAAGCCATAATACGCTTGTAGAAAGCAGCATGTTTGAAAATGCAAAGTAGCGCCAAATTAATGAGAAATCGAGCTTCGTCATAAAGTACGCAATTGTCAGTATAGGAACGGCCACTAGTAATCTGTTACGTATGCTTTGCGGAATATTAAACGCATCAACAACAGTTAAACGTAATGAGCGGAACGCTGTATCACCAGAAGTAATTGGGAATACGGCTACTGCAATAATTGCCATTATACCGCCAAATACACCTAAGTAACTGTTAGCTACATGGTTTACTACTAAGCCTGGACCACCTTGATCAAGCAATGCTTTTAAGCCTGCGTAACCCTCTGGGAACGCTGCAATACCAGCAAGTGCCCATACACAACCTACAATACCTTCACACATCATAGCGCCATAATAAACTGGACGTACGTATTTTTCGTTAGTTAAACAGCGCGCAATAATAGGCGCTTGAGTAGAGTGAAAACCACTAATAGCACCACAAGTAATTGTTATAAATAACAATGGCCATGTTGGTAATCCATCTGGGTTTGGCTCTAAAAAGTCATGTGCGTGATCAGCTTCAAAGTAAGCTAAAAAGTCACTTGGTACAGGTAAGTGCGGCGCATTAATAAGTAATGAAATAGCAATTGCCACTGTCATTACAATCATTAGCGCACCAAAAATTGGGTAAAACTTAGTAATGATTTTATCAATTGGTAGCAAGGTAGCTAAAAAGTAATACGCTAAAATAGCGAGTACCCAAAAGGTATTATTTGCCAGTATTGTACCTTCAAAAAAATCAAGGTTACTTAGCAAACCTGCAGGGCTCATAATAAATACTACACCTACAAAAAACAGTAGCATGGCAGTAAATACAAGCATAAAGCCTTTAAATACGACGTTGTAATAATGGCCTGCGATTTCTGGTAGGCTTTTACCGTCTTCTTTTATACTCATTACACCTGAGAAGAAGTCGTGTACAGCGCCACCTAAAACATTACCAAGTACAATCCATACTAGTGCAACTGGTCCGTATAAAGCACCTAAAATTGGGCCAAATATTGGACCTACGCCAGCAATGTTTAAAAACTGAATTAAAAATGCTCTTACAGGGTGAATAGCGACGTAATCAACACCTTCGCTAAAGCGTTTTTGTGGTGTGTCAGCAGTTGAATCCAAACCGGCTTGTTTTTCAACAAATGGGCTGTAAAACTTATAGCCCAGTATTAAAATAGTGAGGCAGATAAAAAAGATGATCATAAAGCACGTTTCTCTTTTTGTATTTGTATTATAGAGCGCATTGTGTGTCGCCCCGCCTTTTCAATCCGTGAATAATCGACGAACAATAACAAAGCTTCAACCCTCAAACAATAAGACGTTTAGCTAATACAATAATCGATATAAGCCACTATTTACGCAACCTGCACACTTAACGTTCAACATTGAATATTTATTACACGCGTCTTATTTTGGGCACAAAAAAAGCGGTTAAACTTTTACGTTATAACCGCTTTCACACACAATGTTTTTTAAAGTGGGTTCATAAACTCACTAATTTGTTGATGCGTTAAAGTAGGTGTTGCGCCAGAACTTTCGGCGACCATTGCTCCAACGGCACATGCAAAGTCAACGGCATATTGCGCGTCGTCGTTGCTACAAAGCTGATAAATTAACGAACCTAAAAACGAGTCCCCTGCGCCAACAGTGTCAATTACGCTAATTAAATAACCTGAATTATAAAAATTCTCGCCTTTGATTGTTAATAAAGCACCGTGGCTGCCTTTGGTTACACATAAGTAATCGGTATTTGTTTGCTGTGCTATAAACGCTAAATTTTGTTCAAGCGAATGAAACTTACAACCCATCGCTTTTGCAATTTCGTATAGCTCTTCATCGTTTAACTTAATAAAGTCTGCTTTATTCATTAAATCTACAAGTGTTTCTAGCTTGTAATGCGGTGCACGTAGATTTACGTCAAATACTTTAAAGTTTGCTACATCAACGAGTTGATTTAACGTAGCTAAAGACGCTTCGCTTCGCCCAATTAGGCTGCCAAATACAAATACATCGCTACTTTTAACTTTACTAAGCAACTCATCGGTAAGCGCTATATTATCCCACGCAGTGTCTGCCACTATTTCATAACTTGCAGAGCCACCACTGTCGAGCGTTACCTCAACCGTGCTAGTTTTTTTGTCACTATTAATAGCAATGTATTCGCAGCTTACGCCTTTGCTAGTAATTTCGCCTAGTAACTCAGCGCCTAACTCGTCGTTACCAACAGCGCTGATCATATCGGCTTTAATCCCTAGTGAGTTAATACGCACACACATATTAAGTGGCGCGCCACCTAGGCGTTTACCTGAATCAAAACAATCCCACAGCACTTCGCCAAAGCAGCTAACACTTACGTTTTCGCCTGATTTATGATTAATTAAAATGCTCATAATTAGTTACTCTTTTGATCAAGTACAGCCTGCATAATGGCTTTAATTTTACTATTAGGTGCATACAACGCAGCAATCGACTTTTTATATTCAGCAGTAAACGTTTCGTTATGCTCAAGCTTACCAAACAAGCTCGTTAACTTTAAAAATGCAATTGGGCTAGTTTGAGTCTCTTGCGCGTAAGAATTAAGCTCTTTGTGCAACGCATCTTGAATTTCAAGCTTTTCGCCGTTTTCACTTAAACCCTTATCGCTGTATAAGCACCAAGTAGCAATAACAAGCGTTGCCAGTGATACATCTCGACCTTGTACTAGGTTTTCGTTAATTGTGGCAATTAAAAACTTAGGCAGTTTAGCTGAGCTTTCACTACAGATACGCGCTAGGCTGTCTTTAATATTAGGATTAGCAAAACGCTCTATTAACGTATCTTTGTAGCTTTCAAGGTCAATGCCTTCAAGTGGTTCAAGATTTGGCGTTACTTCTTTATCCATAAAAGCACGTAGGTATGTGGCAAATAATTCATCCGATACCGTTTCGTCAATAGTGCCATAGCCATGGATTGAACCTAATAAACCAAGCACAGAATGCCCTGCATTAAGTAAACGTATTTTCATGGTTTCATAAGGCGTTACATCAGTAACAAACTGAGCACCAACAACATCCCAACTTGGACGACCATCACTAAATGTGTCCTCTATTACCCATTGTGTAAACGACTCACAGGTAATTGGCCACTCGTCGCTAACACCATATGCATCAACCACGTAATCAATATCACTCTTTTTAGATACCGGTGTAATACGGTCAACCATCGCATTTGGAAACGATACGTTTTGCTCAATCCACTCACTTAGGTTTTTGTCTTGCTCTGTAGCAAAGGCTAAAAGCATTTTGCGTGTTACGTTACCGTTGTGCTGAATGTTATCGCACGACTGTACTGTAAACGCGCCTAGGCCTTGCTCTTTACGCAATTTTAACGCAGCAGTAATGTAGCCAAACGCTGTAATTGGGTCGTTTGGGTTATTAATGTCGTTAATAATATCTGGATTACTGGTGTCAAACTCGCCCGTTGCAGGGTTAAAGTTGTAACCGCCTTCGGTAATAGTAAGCGACACAATTTTAGTATCGCTGTGCGCTAGCTTATTAATTACCGCTTGTTTGTCCTCTGGAGCAAACAAAAAGTCGATCATTGAGCCAATTACTTTGTTATCTATTTTACCGTCTGGGTGTCTAACAGTAAGCGTATAAAGGTAATCTTGCTGCTTTAAAATATCACGCAGACCACGGTTACCCTCTAAAAGGCCAACACCACATATACCCCATTGCTCAGAGCCTGGGGTTTTTAAAAGCTCGTTAACATACACGGCTTGATGAGCACGATGAAAACCGCCCACACCAATATGTACAATACCGATTTTAACTGCACTACGGTCGTAGGTTGGTGTATCAACATGGCTTGGTAATTGAGCCAAGCTTTGTTGGTTTAGCCCTGTAACTAGAGCGTCAGTGTGTTGATGTTGCGTCATGGTGCGACCTTACTAAACAAAGATAAAATATAAATTACGATACTGTATTACGATAAGTAATTACGATGCTGTATTGAGTACTTTATGGCGTTTTAACGACCAGTACGCAGTAACAAAATAAATAACAGTACAAATAAAACAGGCTATTTCGAACTGCGATTTATTAGCGCTGTACATATTCATTGTTTCACTGAAAAACATCACTTGGCTGGCAAATATAAAAATAATAACCAATGAAACCGTAGAAACCGCGTTAAGTACTTTTGTAAATACAGAGCTGTCAATTACTGGCTTTGGAATGTCTTTAGCCTCAGCAGCTTGATATTCTTTAATATCACGTTGCTCTTGCTTTTCTGCTGCTATTTCTTGTGTGTAATCGTCACCAGCGCCGTATTTTTTAGCTAAAAGCGTGTAAACAACAATGGTGAAAATCCATGTAGGAATAAACAAGTAGTAAAACGACATTACATCAATTGCGTTTAAGCCAAAGCCAAACACAAGTGCTAACGCCCAAGATGCTATAGCCGGTACGCTGCGGGTAATATTTTTATATTTAGCCCAGTAACGTGTTAGGCCAATTTTAGGAAATAGCACATGCTCAGCAAACACAATGCCGCCTACTGGTACAACTAATAAGCCTGCGTAGGTAAGTAGCGGAAGCATTTGAGAAAATACAAATGGGAAACACGCAATAATTACGGTTACAACACCTACAATAGCGGTGGTGCGTTCACGTGATTGATTAACAAATATAGATTGTGCTGCAAGGCCTGCACGGTAAAGGTTTGCGTTAGCTGTAGTCCAACCGGCAATAATTACAATAACAAAACCAGTCCAACCTAATGCATGGTATGCAACATCGCCCGGATCAAGTGATGAAATAGTTGTTTTAAGTAATACCGCAACACCTGCGCCCATAATACCGGCAGAGATCCACGCTAAGTAATGACCAAAAAACATGCCCACACCAGAAAAAAAGCCATAGCTTTTGCGTTTAGCAAATCTAAAAATAGCCATGTCGATTAAACCAAAATGAGTAATTGAGTTAGCAGCCCATGCAAAGCCAATCACTTCTAATAGGCCAATGCCCTTTTCACCATCGGCGTTGGTGCCTGTCCATATGGAGGAGTCGCCTATGGTCATAAAGTCGCTAAAGCTACTTAAAGAGGTAGAACCTAATACATGATTTGAAAGCTCAGGGAATAACGCGAACGAGCCTGCAATAAATATAACAAATAGCCACGGCGCACACAGCTTTGAAAAGTCAGCAACCGTAGAAAAGCCATACATCGCAACAAATACAACAATAGATCCAACAGCTAAAACAATGGCTACAAACCAAAAGCTATTTGGATACCAATCAAGTTGCGCAGGTATATCAAACAAAAACCGCACGGCGGTGGAGGATACCGTGATCATAGCGGCCGATATAACACTAAAAATAACCACGTTAGCCCAGTTATAGAGCTTGGTCATTGAGTTACCAGCAATTTTGTTTAAGTAGTTATATAAACTTAAGCGGGTTTCTACTGCAATGGGTGCAGTAATTAGCCACCAAGAACACATTGCTAACAGGTTACCTATTAATAAACCAAGTAGAATATCGATGGTTGAAGCGCCTAATGCAACAAACGTTGCACCAATAACAAATTCAGTAGCCGCAACATGTTCGCCAGCATATAGCCCTGCAAAATGTTTCCAGCCGTGAAGCTTATTATTAGCAACAGGAAGTTGCTCTTCGTTTACATCTTTAAATGTTTGTGTGTGTGGACTCGTTGCCATGGTATTTCCTATTGTTAACAGCAAAATATTTGATACCAATCTGCATAACTATTTGAATAATTTAACGAGTTAAATTACCCCATAACGTCGTTAAAAATTTTATATTTAGAACAACTAGATATAAAAATTTTTGCCTAGTTACAGTGCAATTTTCTTATCGTTAAATAAACCCCATATTCAAGCAGATTGGTATAGTACCTAAATACTTTGCCTTTTATAATTTGGCTTATAAACGCATGATGTTTTGCCATGTTTTGTTTTTAGTAAAGCAAAACCATCTAAATTTATATTTTGCGTTTGCTTGCCTGTCAGTGTGTAAGGCGAGCAAATCGCGTTTAAAACTTTGTGTATTTAAAAAGCTGCGTGTTTACTGCTTTTTAAGTTCAGGGTATGCACTAAAAAAATCTTGCCAATGCGTTAAATGATCAACATTTGGGTAAGCACTGTGTACATGATTAACAGAGCCTTGCATATGTGCCCACCGCTGTAATGCAGTACTTGCATATTGGCGTCAATTCCTGCGTTTACGCCGGCTTTACTGTCTTCAATTACTAAGCAATGCTCTGGCTTTACACCCATTTGTTTAGCTGCATGTAAAAATAAATCGGGGGCTGGTTTGCCACGCTTAACTTCGCTGCTGGTAAAAACCGTATCGCTAAAGTACTTACTTAAGCTCACTACGCTCAACGCTTTTGCGGTGCGTGCTAGGCTGCTGCTAGTAGCTATACAAATAGGCACAGCTAAATTGTTAAGTACGTCTTTTATACCGTCAGTCGTGATTAGTCCGGTTTCAAATTCGTTTAACAGTGCCTCGCGGTAGTCACCTTCAAAGCTTTCAGGAAGAGTGACATTAAATGCATCCGCTATTTTTTGGCTTACTGTTTTAAAGTTGCACCCTAAAAAGTGTTGCTGTACATAAGCGCGGTCAATCTCAACGCCTTTTTCAACAAGCATATTAATGAGTACGTGTGCGCTTAAAATTTCGCTATCAATAACAACGCCATCACAATCAAATATCACTAGCTCAATATTAGTATTCATCTTGTCACCTTATTCAAACTGTTTAATTTAGCTAATTTAAGCATAACGAGTTAAGCGCGATTAATATTGTGCAACTTTTTAGTACAACCCAATCTTGGGCATAAGCCCACAGATTGAGCATATTCCCTTTATTGCGCGAATATGTCAACACACTGTAAGTATAAAACGCACCAGCTTGGTGAAAATACCGCCAGATAAAACTAAAAACCTTTGTATTTAATAAATTTTATAAAAGCATATTGCGACTAAGGTCGTAGTAAAAAAATTACATTAATGTAAAAAGTGTATCTGCAAATTCATTTCATCTATTTTACAAATCACATCAATCTAATTAATCAGTTTTACCGAAGTTAATAAAATTAATACTATCGTTAACAGATTAACAGCCAGCACCACTGCCGGCACTTTTAAATAGATGAGGTCGACAATGAATACTCAAATAAACAAAACAAAATTAACACTCACTGCACTGGCACTTGCAATAGCATTACCGGCAAGCGCAGCAACACCTCTTACTAAAGATAACGGCGCAGCTGTTGGCGACAACCAAAATTCAATTACTGCTGGCGAACGTGGCAGTGTATTACTAGAAGACGTGCAACTAATTCAAAAACTGCAACGCTTTGCACGTGAGCGTATTCCAGAGCGTGTTGTGCATGCTCGTGGTACTGGCGCACACGGTGTGTTTGTAGCATCAAAAGAGCTAGATGATTTAACAATTGCAGCACCGTTTGCACAAGCAGGTAAAGAAACAGACGTATTTGTTCGCTTTTCCTCAGTAATTCACTCAAAAGGCAGCCCAGAAACACTGCGCGATCCACGTGGCTTTGCAACTAAGTTTTACACAGACCAAGGTAACTGGGATTTAGTAGGTAATAATTTACCTGTGTTCTTTATTCGCGATGCAATCAAATTTCCAGACATGGTTCACTCTTTAAAACCATCTCCGGTTGATAACATTCAAGATCCTAATCGCTTTTTTGATTTTTTCTCGCATGAACCAGCTTCTACACAAATGCTAACGTGGGTTTACAGTGACTACGGTACACCAGCAAGTCTTCGTAAAATGGACGGTTGGGGTGTACATGCATACAAAATGATTAATAAATCGGGCGATGTTAAATACGTTAAGTTTCATTGGGTAAGCCAACAAGGTATTGATAACCTTGACGCAAAAGAAGTAGCTAAAGTGCAAAGCCAAGACTTCCAACACTTAACACGCGACCTATACAGCGAAATTGGTAAAGGTAACTTCCCTAAATGGGATCTATACATTAAAACGCTTGATCCGTCGCAGCTTGATGACTTTGATTACAACCCATTAGATGCAACAAAAATGTGGTTAGACATTAAAGAAACTAAAGTAGGAACAATGACCTTAAACCGCATGCCAACTAACTTCTTCCAATCTACAGAACAAGTAGCAATGGCACCGGCAAACATTATTCCAGGTATTGAGCCATCAGAAGACCGTTTATTACAAGGTCGTATGTTTTCTTACGCTGATACACAAATGTACCGCCTAGGTGCTAACCACCAGCAATTGCCAATTAACCGTGCAAAAGTTGAAGTGGTGAACTACAACCAAGACGGCGCAATGAATATTGGTAACACTACAAGCAATGTGAACTACCAGCCAAGCCAAGAAAACGTAGCTGAAAACCCAATTGCACGTAGAAGTAACACAGAGCTAAAAGGCTTTGTACAACAAGCCGCGATTAAAAAGCAGCAAAACTTCGCGCAAGCAGGTGTTATATACCGTGGTTTTAGCAAGCAAGAACGTACAAACCTAATTAATAACCTAGCTGGCGATTTAGGCAAAGTGCAAAACAGCAGTGTTAAACACAAAATGCTTAGCCACTTTTACAAAGCAGACAGTGAGTACGGTACACGCTTAACTAAAGCTGTAAAAGGCGATATTAAAATGGTTAAACAACTAGCCGCTAACTTATAAGCAACTAGTTAAAAGCAATTAGTCCCAACTAAATAGCTATTTAAACCACAACCATGAGGAAGGAATAAACCCCTTCCTCTTTTATAAGAGGCAATGGTTATGCGTAATTTATTAATTATAGTCGCTCTACTACTGAGCTTTACCAGTAGCGTTTACGCTCAAAATACATCAGATACACAAACACCCAGTACGCAAGTTGAAACCCAACATTCTGCAAAAACTCAATACGATAGCTTATTTGCTTATTACTTTGCCGCAGCACGCACAAACGACACAGCTGTAATAGAGCAATTTGTAGATGCCGGTATTCCTATCGACAGCTACAACAATAAAGGCTATACCGCGTTAATGATTGCCACTTATCATGGCAATAAAAACACGGTTAACACGCTTTTGCACTTAGGTGCCAATGCCTGTTTAGAAGATAACCGTGGCAACACAGCGCTAATGGCCGCTATTTTTAGAGGTGAATTTAGTATCGCTAAAACGCTCGTATCACTTGATTGCGATAACGCGCATCAAAACAAAGCCGGTCAAACAGCCGAGCAGTTTGCACAAACATTTGGTCAACAAAAAGTTATAGAGTTACTAGCAAAGGTAAATAATGCAAAATAATCTGCACGCAATAAAAAGCCCTAAAATAATAGGGCTTATTTTTAATAAAATTAGTCTTATGTTGCAGACGCTATTTGAGGTTGTTTAGGCTTTTCTCGCGTTACAAAGTAGCAAATTAGCGAGCCTACTGTTACCAGCACAACCCCCTGCCAAAACGAAGCACTCAGCGTAATAGATAAATACAACGCCGAAATAATAGTAGAAAACACCGGTGTAAAGTACGAAAGCGTGCCCAAAAGCATTAAGTTACCGCCAATAATAGCTTGATTCCACAGTGCATAACCGCTCCCCACGACTACACCAGCTAATAGCAATGTTATGCTTGAGCCCAGTGAAAACGTTAATGGCGCTTCATTACTAAAACCATATTGCGCCCACAAACTCATTGCCGTAACAGCAAAAAATAACGTAATGGCATTTTTACCATTACTCAGCTTTTGCGTTACTACGCAATAAATAGCCCATATAAACGCTGCAGCTAATGCCATTAAATAAGTAGCAGGATTATCAGCAAAGTTAGTAACAAGCGTATCGAGTGACATTTTTTGATCGCCCGTAATACACCAAGCAACGCCTAAAAAAGCAATGATCATGCTTGGGTAAACCCAGAAATTTACTTTTTTACGACCAATAATAATAGAGAGCAATATAGTCAGCGTGGGCCATAAATAATTAATAACCGCCATTTCCATTGCCTGATGACGACTATTTGCCATACCAATAGAAAGCGCTAAACAAATTTCGTACGCTACAAATAATAAAGTACCTACTACCAAGTAACGTTTTGAAAACCCACTAAACTTGGGCACTCCCATAACCAAAATTAAAAATATAGCACTGACAGAATACATAGCCGCCGCACCACCTATGGGGCTAAACAACTCAGAAATATCCCGAAGTAATGCAACTAAGCAACTCCATAGTAATATTGCAGCGACTCCATAAAGCGTGTATTTATTTTTGCTTAAAAACTCCATATTAAACCTAAAGTACTACTCGTAAACTTGAAACTAAACTAAACTAACAGTAATTATTTAATTAAACAATCAAGGTTAATAGCTTAAACCTCTCGTTTGTTTTTAGCATTCACCCTTTTTAGTAATTGACCTTTTGGTCAGTAAAGCTACAATCAATCAATACGTTAAACACGCAAACTCTATAATGACCACACAAATAAAACCAAATAAAAAAGAAGTGACACGCGAGAAAAACCAAAAACTAATTTTAGATGCCGCCGAGCAATTGTTTTCGCAATTAGGTTACGACGGAGCAAGTATGAGCATGGTTGCTAAAGAAGCGCAGGTGCCAAAAGCTAATATTTTGTATTACTTTAAAAGTAAAGATGGTCTATACGAGTCTGTGATCGACCGCATAATAGCTAATTGGAACTTAGGGCTTGATAACGTCACAATTAACGACGATCCAGCTACCGTGCTTTATAACTATATTAAAAGCAAAGTAATACTGGCCGTAAATCAGCCAATGCAATCTCGCTTATTTGCCAGTGAAATACTGCGCGGTGCCCCTTATTTACAAAACTACTTTAGAACCAATACCCGCCCTTGGGTTAAACAAAAGGTTGATGTACTTCAAGCATGGATGGACGCAGATAAAATGGATAAGGTTGACCCCTACCATTTGCTCTTTACTATTTGGTCTACCACGCAATATTACGCCGACTTTCAGGCTGAGGTTTTACTCGTAATGAACAAATTAGAGTACGACGAAACCGATGTGGCACAAATTACGCAATCAATTGCCCACATAATTTTAAAAGGTATTGGTCTTAAAATACCTGAGCAAAGTGAGACTTAACCCATGACATCCTTTACTACACCCGATTTGTTTGACGATCATCGCGATAAAGTACAAGTAGCAGACAGCGGCCTTTATCACTTTGGTAAAAAAACCACGTTTTATGGCAAAGTAGTTACCGTTACCTGCCCAGAAGACAACTCTTTTGCCGCCGATATATTGCATGAAAATGGTAAAGGTAAAGTGTTAGTTATAAACGGATTTGCGAGCAAACGCTTTGCGTTTATAGGCGATATTATGGCTGAACGTGCCTTAAGTAATGGCTGGGAAGGCGTAATAATAAATGGCTGTTGCCGAGATATTGAAATACTTGCCACGATGAACTTACCTGTAATGGCGCTAGGCTCTACACCACGTAGTACCTTAAAGCGCGGCTTTGGTGATAAAAACCAAGCTATTACCATGCTTAGCACCACTATTGAACCTAACGATTGGGTTTACGCCGATATTAACGGTTTAATCATCAGTAAAACGCCCCTTATTTAGCACTCAAAACCATATAAATAAAGACCAATTTGGTGCATCTGCGCACCAAATTGGTTTGTTTTGGCTCATTTTAATCTCACTATTTCTATAGCCCACATTTACAAATCTCATATAACCCAACAAAACCTGACCAGTTGGACAGGATTTTAATTAATGGCATTCCTCTTGCTTAGGTTTTAAACAATATAATAAGCTAACCGATTAAAAAGCGGATCAGGCTCTGTAAAATAAAAACAAGATGTTACGCAGTGAGCTGAAAAATAATAAAAATTAATCCGTCTTTTTAATCACTCTAAATCTGAACTGCTTGGTCAGATTTTTTATAACGAGTGGTGATATGAGTACCAAAAATAATAATACGACCGGTATTTTTTGTGACCATGGTCCTACCCTGTGGCAAACAAACCAATCTGGTCTACTTGCAAACAATCGCTTAGCTGTAAAAGATGTATTTGCAGTAAAGGGCGAGCGTAACAGCGCAGGCAACCCACACTGGTTTAAAACAGCTAAACCGGCTCAAAATACGGCAAGCTCGGTTAATAAGCTCATGACCGCTGGTTGTAACTTTATAGGCTTTACCCATACTGACGAACTGGCTTATAGCTTAGAAGGTAATAATATACATTATGGCACTGCGCAAAATCCTAAATTAAAAGGGCATGCTTGCGGTGGTTCGAGTATGGGGTCTGCTGCTGCAGTTGCTGCAAACTTAGCTGATATTGGCTTAGGCACCGACACTGGCGGCTCAATTAGAATACCCGCCAGCTATTGTGGTTTATATGGCATAAGGCCAAGCCATAACGTGATTGAAAAAGACGGCCTAATACCGTTGGCTCCCCCTTTTGATACCATAGGTTGGCTTACCCAAAGCGCCGAGCTATTAAGCGATGTAGGTAATGTACTGCTACCAAATCAAGCTATTAATAACGTTGATACCTTAGTTATTTGTGAGCCGTTATTTGAACTCGTTGACCCTGTTTTACAAGCCCCACTTAAACAATTGCTTGAAAAAACCAAGCCTAATTTTAAGCACCATAAAGAATTTGAACTACCTAACAGCAGCTTATTAAATGAACTTGCGGATAGTTTTAGAGTACTGCAAGGGCGAGCAATCGCAAAAACGCATAAAGATTGGCTTCAATTGCCGGGGCAACTTCCCCAGTTTGCTCCAGCAATTGCGGCACGTTTTAATATGGCGCTTGCCCTAACTGATCAAGAAGAACAAGAAGCACTAAAAGTACAAACCCAATGGCAAACACTAATAGCTAAAAACCTAAATACAAACAGCTGTTTATTTTTGCCAACCACACCTACAACCGCACCTAAATTAGGCGCCGACACAAGCGCCTTACGCATGCAAATTATTACGCTTTCGGCAATTGCAGGGCTTAGTAGCTCAGCGCAAGTGCATTTACCGCTGGCTGATTTAGCAAATGATCATCTGTATGGTTTTTCATTAATGATGAGCCACGGTAACGATAAAAGCCTACTTGCTTGCGTTAAGCACCTAGCTGCACATTTTAAACAGGACACACCGGCATGACCACACACAATATTGCATTTACCGCGTCTCATTTTTCGGCCACTGAGGCGGGTATAAATATACTAAAACAAGGCGGTACAGCTACCGAGGCTATGGTCGCGGCTGCCGCTGCTATTAGCGTTGTATATCCACATATGAACTCAATTGGTGGCGACAGCTTTTGGCTTATCGATAACCCAAATCAAAAAACGCCCACAGCTATTGACGCCTGCGGCCGCGCTGCAACTAATACAACGGCGTATAACCCGCTCACGCAAATACCAGAGCGCGGCGGATTAAGCGCACTAACTCAAGCGGGCACAATACGCGGCTGGCAAAAAGCGCTTGAACTAGATGAGCATGCGGCACTACCACTGTCAAAAATTTTAGCACCCGCTATTGAGCTTGCGCGCGAGGGCTTTACCGTTACAAAAAGCTTGCAAGCAGGCTGCGAAAAACTAGCCGCTGCTAACAATACCAATGAGGCGTTTAAAAGCCTCTACATACCCAATGGTAACCCCTTGCAAGCAGGTCAACATTTTAAAAACCCTAAACTTGCAGCAACGTTTGAATACCTAGCAAAGCATGGTTTAAACGCATTTTATGAAGGCGCACTTGCCAACTCATTTGCCGCCGACTTAGCAAAAGCAGGCAGCTCAATTACCGCAGGTGACATTGCAAATACTAAAGCCGGGGTAGTTACTGCGCTAAATGCAAACCTCAGTGGTATTGATTGCTACAACTTACCCGCGCCAACACAAGGCGTGCATTCACTACAAATAATTGGTGCCGTAAATAAGTTAAAGCATTTAGCTAAAACCGATGCCGACTGGACACATTTAATTGTTGAGGCAACTAAACAAAGCTTTACCCATCGCCCTACCCTTTGGGCTGACCCTGAAGCATTAGGAGACGATTATAAAAACGCACTAACCGATAATCGCTTAGGCGAACTTGCTAACAATATTGATATGAGTAAAGCACAGCAGTGGCCATTTAACGCAGAGCCTGGCGATACTGTGTGGATGGCAGCCAGAGATAAAAACGGGCAATTAGTCAGCTTTATTCAAAGTATTTACTGGGAATTTGGCAGCGGAATATTAATGAGTGAAGGCGGCTTTGTGTGGAATAACCGTGGTTTAAGCTTTAGTTTAAACAATCAAGATACCAACGCCCTTGCTCCAAATAAAAAGCCGGCTCATACACTTAACCCAGCACTGGCAAAGTTTAGCGATGGTCGTCGACTTGCTTACGGAACAATGGGCGGAGAAGGGCAGCCACAAACCCAAGCCGCTGTTTTTGCAGGCTACGCATGGCGAAATAAATCAATAAAACAAGCGATTAGCGACCCTCGTTGGTTACTTGGACGTACATGGGGCGATACAAGTACAAATTTAAAAATTGAAAAAGGGTTAGTTTTTCATATAGAACATGAATTAAATCAACGTGACCACGATTGGGTAAGCGTTGATAATAATAACGAAATGATGGGGCACGCTGGGGCGATTTTAGATACACCTACAAGCCTTGAAGCTGCAACAGATCCTCGTTCAGATGGACGTGCAACAGTAACTACAGCAGGAACACAATGTCAGAAATAATAAACCAATGGCCAATAGTAGCGGCCTTAATAGCAACCGGTATTTTTGCCGGAATTTTAGCAGGACTTTTTGGTGTAGGCGGCGGTATTGTTATCGTCCCTGTGCTGTATTTTTTACTGCAAGGTTTTGGCGTAAGCCCAGAGTCGGCAATGATGATAGCCACCGCTACATCACTTGCAACCATAGTACCTACTTCGCTTTCATCTATTCGCTCGCATAATAGCAAAGGGAATATTGACCTTGCGCTAATAAAATACTGGGCACCATTTATTTTAGTTATGGCCGTTGTAGGCAGCTACTTAGCGCACTCAATACGCGGTAATGCACTGGTACTTATGTTTGCCTGTATTGCTATTTTAGTCAGTTTAAACATGTTATTTAGAGCCGGCGCACCCGCGCTTGTAAAACAACTGCCAGGTAAATTTGGTCAAGGCGTTATGGCAAGTATTGTAGGTGGTTTGTCGGTAATGATTGGCATAGGCGGCGGTACTATTGGCGTACCTATGCTAAACGCATTTAATGTACGCGCCCATGTTGCAGTAGGAACTGCGGCCGTTTTTGGTTTATTGATTGCGCTACCAGGTGTTATTACCTTATTAAGTATTGGCACAACGCCAACCGATGCTCCCCTAGGTACGTGGGGATTGGTTAACCTCCCTGCCTTTTTTCTTATTATTCCGCTAACTATTTTATTTGCGCCTATTGGCGTAAAAATTGGTAGCAAGCTGGATCAAAAACAACTAAAACGCGCCTTTGCCGTTGTATTAATGATAACCGGCATACGCATGCTTATTCAGACTCTGGGAGCCTAAAATATGTTTAATAACACGCAAGTTCAAACCTTAAACCCACCACAGCGTTTATTAATGGGGCCAGGCCCAATTAATGCCGACCCTCGTGTTTTACGTGCTATGTCGGCGCAGCTTATAGGCCAATACGACCCAGTAATGACCGGTTTTATGAACGAAACCATGGCACGTTACCGCGAAATTTTTAAAACTAAAAACGAATGGACCATGCTAATAGATGGCACATCGCGCGCAGGGATTGAAGCCGTGTTATGCTCAATTTTACGCCCAGGCGATAAAGTACTTGTGCCAATTATGGGGCGCTTTGGCCACCTACTTGCTGAAATAGCAGAACGCGTTGGCGCAAAGGTGCACACAATAGAAGTACCGTGGGGCGAAGTGTTTACGCCCGAACAAATCGAAAAAGCTATTGTTGATGTAAAACCCCATGTACTTGCTATGGTACAAGGCGATACATCCACCACCATGAACCAACCTCTTGAGCATATTGGCGATATTTGCCAAAAGCACGATGTACTATTTTATTGTGATGCTACCGCCTCTATTGTGGGTAACGAACTTCCTGCCGATGAGTGGAAACTCGATGCACTTTCGGTTGGTCTGCAAAAGTGTTTAGGCGGACCTTCTGGATCAGCGCCATTAACACTGAGCGACAAATGCGCTGATTGGATCCAAAAACGTAAAAAAGTAGAGGCGGGTATTCGTACAGCGGAGCATACCGACGGCACCGAGCCATTTGTACGCTCAAACTACTTTGATTTAGGCATGATCATGAATTACTGGGGGGAGGAGCGCCTTAACCACCACACCGAAGCCACCAGCATGCTGTATTGCGCCTCAGAATGTGCTCGCATTGTTATTGAAGAAGGCGTGGATAACTGCGTAGCGCGCCACAAATTACATGGCGATGCCATGCTAACAGGCATTCAAGCGCTCGGCTTAAATGTATTTGGTGATTTAACACATAAAATGAACAACGTACTGGGTGTGTATATACCCGAGGGCATTAATGCCGATCACGTACGCGGACAAATGCTAACCGATTTCGGAATAGAAATTGGCACCTCGTTTGGCCCATTGCATGGAAAAATTTGGCGTATTGGCACTATGGGCTACAACGCCCGAAAAGATGCTGTATTACAAACACTTGCAAGCTTAGACGCTTGCCTACATGCCAACGGTTACAAAGGCCCTAAAGGCGAAGCCGCCATTGCCGCCCTTGCTCACTATAAATAAAAAAAGGATTTAGCATGACGATTGTAAGCCCACAACACAGCCCTTTATTAGATAAAGAGCTTGCTGATGAATACGCAACACGCGCTTTATCTCGCTGTAAAACTCTCAGCGCACTATCGCAAATGCAAGGCGGTATTCACCGCGTGTACTTATCAAAAGAGCACAAAGAGTGTAACGCTGTTACTGCATCGTGGATGGTTGAGGCAGGCATGCAATCGTGGCAAGACGAAGTGGGCAACCTTTGGGGGCGGCTTAAATCATCAAACCCACATGCTAAACGTTTAATTATAGGATCGCACCTCGACACAGTACCAAACGCAGGTGCGTTTGATGGTATTTTAGGTGTACTACTGGGGATAGAAATTGCAGCGCTTGCACATAAGTTAAAGCTCGACCTGCCCTTTCATTTAGATGTAGTGGGCTTTTGCGATGAAGAAGGCACCCGCTTTGCCACAACTTTAATTGGCTCAAAAGCCCTCGCTAACGAATTTGACCCACAGTGGCTAAATATACAAGACACAAACGGCATAACTATGCGCCAAGCCATGCTGGACTTTGGTTTAAATCCCAACGACTATGCAAAGGCCGCACTAAACAAAAACGAATTACTAGGTTACTGGGAAACTCATATTGAACAAGGTCCTGTACTCGAATCGGTTAATCAGGCGTTAGGGGTTGTAACTGCAATCGCAGGAGCAAAGCGCGCCATGCTTACCCTAACAGGCCAAAGCGGTCATGCGGGTACAACCCCAATGAACTTGAGGCAGGATTCACTAGCAGGCTGCGCTGAATTAATAACCGAAATTGAAAAACTAGCAAGTAATGCTAAAAATGGCGAAGTTGCCACCGTAGGGAAAATACAGTCTCGCCCTGGGGCTACAAACGTGATTGCAGGCAAAACAACCATAAGCCTAGACGCACGCGCACAAAGCGACACCGATCTCGCTAACTTACTAAGCGCCATACAAAGCAGCGCACAATCTATAGCAAGCAAACGCAATTTAACGCTTGATTGGCAGTGGACGCATGCCGCCGATGCCGTAGCGTGCGACACCACTATCCAGCATTTGTTCTCAAGCGCATGTAAACTCAATAACCAAACATCACCTTCACTTGCCTCAGGCGCAGGGCACGATGCAATGGCAATCGCTCCAATTTGCCCCGTTGGCATGTTGTTTATACGCAGCCCTGGCGGTATAAGCCATCACCCAGCAGAAGCGGTTATCGACAGCGATGTAACAAAGGCACTAAGTGTAATGTACAGCGCGCTTTTACTTTATGTGAAAGAGTGTGAGTGATTTAAGGTAATCGAGTAAACCAAGTATATTAACTTGGTATGCTTAGGGGCTTAAACCTCCTCAAAGTCATTTGGAGGTTATTACTGAAGGCAGGTAAATGCAGAAATATACGTTATTTAAAGTAGCTTTATCGAGCTGCCCTTTGCTCTTTTAGGCTAAGGCGTTTATGTGAGCTATATACATGTTGAATGTTTGTACCATTAACCAAATATGCATCCATTTCGACGGTAATTAAACCCGATAATGGCTTGATTTCGAGAACACCCAACTCACCTAAATTTGCAGATAGTAAAGTATTATTCCTAATAGCTAACAAAGTTTTGTCAGTATCTCGTAAGTCACCATTCACATATAATTTAGCACCACTAAACCAAGTGTTAATTATTTTAACTTTGATTGACTTAATAGTAAATTCAAAGGATTTTCTCATCAGATCTCCATATTCAGAAAATGTAATTATTATACTTTGTGTTCTTATGTGTTTGGCGCACAACCACTTTCTTTTAATACCCGCTTAGTCGATGCTGGGTAATCTTTTAGTGCAGCCAAAGGGCGAATTGGCCGCTGAACCAAATTACCTGAGCAGTTTGGGCACACGTTATTTAATACCGTTTGAGCACAGCCAGAACAAAATGTGCATTCAAATGAACAAATAAAAGCCTCTGTGGACTGTGCAGGTAGATTCTTATCACAACATTCACAATTAGGTCTTAAATCTAGCATTTAGAGCCCCCTTTTATCCACCCAATGCTGAGTAAATATCTATTACCTTTTATAACTTTTGATACCTGATGCTCACTTACATCAGGGCGGAATAGCTTAACTCGCTTTGTTTCAAATATCGGATCACTGCAAATAAACTCACCACCTAAATCTGCTTTTTTAAGCACTATATTCAATCGATAGTGTTTACCAGATTCAACTTTGTCTGTGTGTGGTGCTATTTCACTTCCTTGTGGGAATTTAAGCAAATATGTATCAAATTTAATTGGCCACGTAGCACCACAAATCAACATTTTATCGTAGCCTGATTTTTGTCGGCCTCGCTCCCAACAACATAATTTACTCAAAAAAAACATACAATCCCTCAAAACAACTAACAAGCTGCAGGTTAACTCGTTTTTTTATTTTTATTGATAAACAAACCATAGCCGAGTTCATATTTTGATTCAATCGATTACTGTATTTTACGTGGGATATAAAAGGGAGTTTTAATGGTGTTTTGATTGGCGTTTTAAAAGACATTATGGTGGCTATAATTGACAGAAAATCAAAATATAGCCACCCGTTTTACTTTAATGCTTATTTAATCGTTACCTTTGCATCACTTACCCATGTTTCAGTTATAGCTTCATCATTTTTATCAACTAAATACGCGCGTATGTTCACCGGATTGTTGTTAGCTTGTTTGTAGTCAAACGCTAATCGCCATTGGTTTGTACCAACTACCGGATAAACTCCAATAGGTTCTAGTATTTCACCGTTGCTGGCTTCAACAATCGGCTTTATACCACTTTTGTTATCTAAGCCTTTAAATACTGGACCTTCAAAATCAATCACCATCTTGTTAACGCCTTCAGGAATAGGCTGGCCGGGAATTCCGCCTAAGCCTTGGCGAGTATTTACAACGCTTGCAAGCGTTTTTGATTTTGGATCGAGTGGACGCCATTCAATATCATAAGAAAAGGTAAACTCATCACCTTTGCGCGCCTCTTTTTCGGGCACCCAATAGGCCACAATGTTGTCAAACGTTTCATCTTTTGTTGGAATCTCTATTAACTGTACTGCGCCTTTGCCCCAATCGTCAGTAGGTTTAATCCACGCTGATGAACGCTTATTGTAAAATACGCCATCGTCTTGGTAGTTATTAAAGTCACGATCTCTTTGGATTAAACCAAACCCTTTTGGGTTCTCATCAATAAAGCTATTGGTCGACACCGACTGAGGATTATTTAATGGGCGCCAAACGTATTGGCCCGATCCTGTGTGAATAGCTAGGCCATCGCTGTCGTGAATTTCTGGGCGCCAATCTTTAGCTTCTGTTTTATCTTTTTGTGAGTACCAATACATACTGGTTAACGGTGCTACGCCTAAGCGTTCAACATCGGCGCGCATATACAAATTAGCCGTTACAGAGGTAATATGGCCTTTGGCTTCTTTGTTATCTTTACTTAAACCAAATCGATAAGCACCAGTGATAGAAGGCCCTTCAAGCAATGCCCAAACAGACACACTTTCACCTTTTTTCTCTGCGGGGCCAATCCAAAATGCAGAAAAGCGCGGAAATTCTTCTGGCTGATTCATGCCCGTATTAATTGCAATACCTCGAGCCGACAGTCCATATTGCCCCTCTGGCCCGTCGGTACGAAAATAAGACGCGCCTAAAAAAGATATCCAATCTGGTTTCATATCTGGGCGCATTATTCTAAAGCCTGCAAATCCAAACCCCTCTGGGAGATCGTGAGCTGGGCTGTCATCAGGCATATCAAAAACGTCATTACTAAAAGGTACATTTTGTACCTGATTTTCATCGTCTCTGATGTAAATACTTACTGGCTCTGGAAAATATCGCCCAGGGTAAAATAATTGTACAGGTGCCTTTTTTCCACTTGGATATAAAGTTTCATCTTCTTTAAAACGTATTTTCCAATGTTCGTCATACGTAATTTTATCGATAAGCTCAGGGGCTGGCACCTTAGTTAGCGTATAGGGCTTTTTGGCTGAGGCTTTTGCTAGGGCTTTTAAGTCTTCGAATGAAAACTCCGTTTTATCTACTGCTTCTGTCGCGTAAGACGACATCGAAGTGCTAAAAATAATTGCGATAAATAACTTTAATTTCATAAAAAGAATGTCCAATAAATTGAGTCAAATAAAAATGGGAACGCTGCACGAACGTATGTTTAACTTAAAGTTCTGTATAGATATTACGTGACGTAATATGAACTAGCGTTTACTAAAGTATTGTTATTTAACTCTTAGTTAATCTTTTTAGGGGCGGCGCGTTTGATGATATCGCTGAAGTGAAAATAAGCGGGGATAGCGCAATTTATTGGACGAAGCCATCAAGAGGTATGGATATATTTAGGTTTTAGTTGCCCACTATTCCAAGGCAAATATTTGTAGAGTGGCTGGTTTTTCTATTCGTTGTAGTTACATAGTTGATTTGGGCTAAAGCGTATAATAAGCAGTAAAAAGTGAAGGGTAAGCCTATATAGAACTCTGGTATTTAAATCGATAAGGATTACATTTAAGTGTTGAAAAACAAAGAGGCTCACCACTTTTAAAATTTGCAATTAATAGCTAAATTTGACTAGTCGTCCACCTCAGGGCGTGTTGTTACGTGTTTGATACGCTCTTTCAGTAACCGACCCTTTGCAACTGATTCATTTTTTAAAAAGTTAACCATAAAATGATAATCAGGGTGTGTTTTTAAACTACGACTAACAAAATACACGTTAGTTGTATTAATAGAGAATGTTTCTCTAATACCCGCTCCTGGATTTTTGCCTGCTAACAGGCTTAGTTTTAGACCAGGAATGTTAAACACTATATGTTGATAGCCATCATGATTTTTAATAGTTGGAAAGCCCATTGATGGTGTATCTACTATTTGATTATCAACATATACAGCTAGATAAGTATTTGCAGGAAGTTCAGTATTTCCTAATAGGTAATCTGAAAAAGCAATCATGCTTTCTTCACGAATTGAATTCTTTGTATCAGGAATACCGAACCCACTCCAATCTGTTGCAGACAACCTCCAAGCAATGCTTACAGCAAAGTACATGAAATTAAACGCTATTTCGTCGCTTGGTGGAAAATACCATATTTCATCTTTTACATGAGACAACGTTTTAAACTTTTTTATCTTTGTAGCTAGTTTAAAACCGTTAGGACGAGCCATAAAAGATATTACTTTATCTTCCCCATTTTTGGAGAATTTCAATTCACAACGCTCACAAAGTAAATACTTTTTAGCTTGCTTGTCAGTATAGGCTGCTGATTTATTAGAACCATTAATCACAACAATGTTTTTTCCGTGTTCAGGGAAACCTTTACTAATTGATCGGTAAACAGCTTTAGGCATAAAGTGACTATCTTTAAGCTTCGCTGATTTCGTACACAATGCACAGATTCCGTTCACCAAACCTCCTAAACGTATAACTTATTGAACAACACTTTGAGAGTTATAACGCCCCAAAACGGCGTATATTACAGTGTTCAATAATTCCACTAAACAACTTCAGTGTAAACAAGTAATTAAATATGTTACAAAAAACCCTTTGTAATTTTTTCACCAAAACGGTGTTTAATAATGTTATTGGACAAAACAAAAATAGAGCTTTATTTATGTAGCTACCTTTAGACCATAATTAACAAACGGACGGATACTAAGGGCTAGTTAAGGCTTATTGAGGCTTACTTATACTGGTTTAGCATTTTTATACGCTTTAATAGTTGGCGTTTAGACTTGTTCGGTGGAAAAACTCGAGTAAAGAATAAAAGAAAGTAATAGGAAAATTTTGGCTTTATGTATTTAGCACGTAATTAGCTAAAGCATTGGTTAGATAAGCGAGCCATAAACATATTGATTGATACAGACTCGCTGAGATATTTATGATAAAAACGAATGAGTGAGGTATTTACTTTACTTCAAAATTCACATGATCAAAGTATGGGTTTTTCTCACGCGCTTTAAGTATACTAATTGTAGTGAGCACAATGAGTTGCAACTCGCTATTTACACTAACAACTATGCATTCGTCTCTATTAGCATTGCGCTTTGTGTCAGTTGCTATCCCGCATACACCATCACCATTTTTTAATATAAGCTCAATGCTTAAATGGTGCATACAAGCAATTTCGATGTAGTCGTATTGGTTGCAACTGATCATAACGTCCTCTTTATTTAGTCGGTTTAAAAACCATTAAAAAAGCAATAACAACAAGGTTGGCTATATACCACAAATCTTTAATTACAAATTGCCCTAAACGATCCAATAAAGTGGAAGAGCTAAATGCACCGGTGGCGGTAATTAAGAATGTTTGGGTCATCATAAATACGCTTAAACACGCTAAGCCACTTACAATAATTAGCTTTTTATTATTTAAAAATAGCCCTAAGCCCAATAACACAGCAAATAATACATCAAACCCGCCAATCACGTTAGACGCGCCTTGTACGCTAAATACCGTGTATAACCACGACATAAACGGTGAGGTTTCTACTAAACTTACAATGCCTTTTGCTTCAAATTCATAAAACTTCATGCCGCCAATCCACAATAAAACCATAGCAACCGGTATAAAGTTTAAAAGTACGTGTTGTTTGTCGGTAAGTTTGTCTTTATAAAACAAAAATACATACAAAGGCACTACAGCAAAGTATTTAATTATGCCCTGCCCGCTACCAATGATTGGAAAGCCACCAAGTTGCGCCATCCAACGGTTACTGGCAAACAAGGTAAGTAATGCAACTAAACTTATAATTGCTGCAAGTAAAAGTGCTGGCGTAGGTTTCATTAGTTTAAGGCGAGCGAGCACGGTGGCAAACGCTAGAGCAACCATAAATGAGCCACTAATTAAACCTAACGCAGATACAGACATTAGCGAATCAACGCCATAAAAACTAAACGTAGCCGTTAACGTATTAGGGTTTGCTCCTAACGCAAACGATAAGCCAAGTAACAAAAAGCTACTCGCTAATAAAAAAGTAATCACGTTGTTGGTTAATTTTAAGTTCATTGTATTTCCAAGTATTCGTTGAGGTTTATAAAGACCTTACGAACCTATAAAACAATTCAAGCTAACTCTTAATAATCATAGTTGATTAAGCACACTGTAAGCTCTTATCGGGTAATGTAATCAATCACTTTAGTTTATAGTTTATTTCCTCTTTATTAATAAAATTAAATAAGTCTAATATTCATGTGATGTGCGTCATCTTTTTTATTATTAAATGAAGTAGAATAACGTTGCCTTTTCAATACACAGAATGCATGCATTTCTAAAACTTAGGGATATTTTAATGAAGGGTACTGATATTCGAGTTACCTCTGGACTGATTTCTGTAGCCATTGTTTTACTACTTTGGTTTGCTGTACCGCCTCCGCAAGGTGTTACCGAAAACGCATGGCATTTGCTCGCTTTATTTATTGGTACTGTAGTTGCCATTATTG
This sequence comes from Pseudoalteromonas fuliginea, assembly GCF_000690055.1. Classification (GTDB taxonomy): domain Bacteria; phylum Pseudomonadota; class Gammaproteobacteria; order Enterobacterales; family Alteromonadaceae; genus Pseudoalteromonas; species Pseudoalteromonas fuliginea. Next base: position 106,819 of record NZ_JJNZ01000007.1, on the reverse strand, counting down.
GTAAAGCAATGCCTATCGGCGCCATTGCTATTTTAGCTATTACTTCTGTTGCGTTAACCGGCGTAACTAATGACAGCCCATCTGGCGCTATTAAAGATGCATTAAGTGGCTTTTCTAATTCATTAATTTGGTTGATTGGTATTGCTATTATTATTTCTCGGGGTTTAGCTAAAACTGGTCTGGGAAATCGTATTGGCTATAATTTTATTTCTCTTTTTGGTAAAAAAACAGTTGGTATTGGCTATGCACTCGCACTTTCTGAACTTGTTATAGCACCTGTAACGCCAAGTAATACCGCGCGAGGCGGCGCTATTATTCACCCAATTATGAAGTCGATAGCAACAAGCTTTGGCTCGTCCCCGAGGAAGGCACCTCTCGTAAAATTGGGCACTACCTTGCTTTAGTGAGCTACCATATAAACCCTATTACATCAGCTATGTTTATTACGGCGACTGCGCCAAACCCTCTAATTGTAAAGCTGATTGCTGATGCTACCGGTGCAAATATTAGTATTACTTGGAGTACGTGGGCGCTCGCAGCGCTTGTTCCTGGTTTGCTATGTATTGCCCTTGTGCCTTTGGTTGTTTATGCCATTTACCCACCTGAAGTTAAAAGTACGCCCGACGCTAAAACCTACGCAGAATCTAAATTAACTGAAATGGGCCCAATGAGTTATGGCGAAAAAATAATGGTGGGTGTTTTTGCTATGCTGCTTGTTTTATGGGCCGACGTACCTGCAATGATTTTAGGGGCTGACTACGCAGTTAACACAACCGCAGTGGCCTTTTTAGGTTTATCGGTTTTATTAGTGACTGGTGTATTAAGCTGGGACGATGTACTTAAAGAAAAGTCTGCGTGGGATACCGTTGTTTGGTTTTCAGCATTAGTAATGATGGCCACTTTTTTAAATAAACTAGGTTTGGTAACGTGGTTTTCAACACTTGTTGAGAGCAATATTGCACAACTGGGTTTTGACTGGATTGTATCGGCTATTATATTGGTAGCTGTGTATTTTTACGCTCATTACTTTTTTGCCAGTACCACAGCACATATTACTGCTATGTTTGCCGCATTTTACGCCGCAGGTTTAGCGCTTGGCGCTCCGCCTTTATTTTTAGGTTTACTATTAGCTGGCGCCTCATCACTCATGATGTCGTTAACGCATTACGCAACAGGCACATCACCCATAGTGTTTGGCTCAGGCTATGTATCGTTAAAAGACTGGTGGGTAATGGGCCTTATAATGAGCGTTATTAATTTAAGTGTATGGGGAATTATTGGCGGGCTTTGGTGGAAAGCACTTGGGTATTGGTAGTATTGCCTTTGTTAGCTTGGCTTGCACATTTAATACTGCGCACTTATTTTGATTAGTTCTACAAATATAAACATTAAGGCTGTTGCAAGGGAGCACTATGGTTTTTAAATTTATAAAGGCAGCATATTCAGACAGAGACTACTTATTAAGCCTCAGAAAACTGACTATGGTCGAACACTTAGAAAATGCTGGGTTATTTTTAACAGATCAACAGCATGTTTTAAGGCTTGATGATCAATATGACTGCTCCCATCTTATAGTTATAAATGAGGTACCAATTGGTACTTTAAAATACCAAACGCACGCTCAACACGTTGAAATAATGCAATTACAAATACATCCATTGCATCAAAATAAAGGGTATGGGAAAGCGGTTATTGAACAAGTAATTACAAATGCGCAGTCAAAACCCATTAAACTCACTGTGCTTAAAAACAACCCAGCATTAGGACTTTATAAGCGGCTGGGTTTTACTATAACGGATGAGGATAATTACGAGTACCACATGCAAACGCGAGCTACTCGTAACTAAAATTAGTCGCTTTGATCTCTGAAGTCTTTTTTTCTGAAAATAGTTAAATGCCAACCCCAATGCAAAGAACCTAATCTTAAAAAAATAGTCGTGAAAAATGAGCCTAAAATACACCAAATGTAATCTACATTAAGGCTAAATAAAGCAGCATAGACTGCACCACCCGCTAAACACGCAGAGGCGTAAGGTTCGCTGCGCATAACAGTTGGCACCTCACGGCAAATTACGTCGCGTATTAAACCACCAAATATACCTGTAGTAATGCCCATGGTAATTGCGACCACCATGCCAGAGCCATTAATGAGTGCTTTTTCTATCCCCATAATATTAAATAACGCCATACCAACAGCGTCTACCAATAAAAAGTAGTAGTTATTAACGCGCGGTAAATATCGAATAAAGGCAATTGTTGCTATAACGGCCCCATAGGTTGAATATAAATACTCTGGGCTTGCAATCCAAAATACCGGTTTGTTTAAAAGTATATCTCTGAGGGTACCGCCCCCTAGTGCAGTAACGGTTGCAACCACTACGACGCCAAAGCCACTAATGTTTTTTTCATACCCAAGCAATGCCCCTGCAACAGCAAAAAATGCAACACCGAGTAACCCTAGTACCATAAAGTATTCAGCAGTCATGGTAATTCCTTTTTAAAGTTTATTAGGAGTTGTATCAACTTACGTGCCAAAAAACTGAGTAAATATAAATAAACCAACAACTTAAGTAACTGAAATTTATAAGCTTATTTAATTTATTAAAAAACGTTAGCTATGTGATATTTAGTGAAGGATTAACAAGAGTAATTATTTTAATTATGGGTAGTTTTTACACGTTAAAGTACAGAGGGATTTTGTTACAGAGTTGCAGTCGAGCACTTTTAAATTTTAAGCAAAAATTAAATGAACAATAAAGCTATTACCAATATTACAAAAATAATAGGCAATATTGCATGTTGCCAGTTTTGTTCTTTATTTTGATTATAGAGTGTTTGCATTGAGCTTTTATCATTATTGGTAAAACTATGCTGGCACTGCATACAGTTTTGGGCTTTTATGCTCACCCAAGTACCACATTTAATACATGCGTAACACCTCGACAGTTTATCAAACTCGTTTGTGTTCCTAAATATTCTCATTTATCACCTCATTGATTTTCGCCGCGGTAAGAAAACCAATGAATAATATATATGTTGAGTAACAAATTAAAGAAGCCGCTAGTGCTAAAATTAGCTGTGTGTTGTTTTTCATAATCATCCTTGGTTACTAGTCAAAAAAATCGGTAAGGTTTTTTAATTATATTACCAATTTAGTGAAATACGCCATTTTGTAACTTTTGTTAATCAAACTTAAATCCGGGCAAAGTTGCCATAATTAATATCCTGATTAATCTACATAACTCACTTTTGTTCCCGCTAAATGATCATGTAAACATCGTTTATCTTTTCCAAGTATAAATAATGGATTAACAAGACCTGCTATAAACTGACCTACCGAAGGTGCAAGTGATAATAGTTGCATAGAAAGCATGCGTTTAAAGTAAATTGTAGTAAAGCTTGCTTGTGTACCATCTAAATTTTCAATACGGATAGACATTAAAGATTTACCAATTGTTTGTCCGCGTTGGTACATAAGGTAACCATGAAGCACTAACGTGCTTAATATGCCATAACCTAGCAAACCTGCAGATAAAGTAAGTGTTGGTTGGCTTAAATTATCAAACCCTACGAGCATGAATACAGGTATAAAACAAACAACACCTAAAACGCCATCAACAATAGCAGCCACTAGCCTATCTGAGCGCGTTGCTTTTTCTCCTGCTACTTTTGATACAATATTTTCAGATGGGCTCTGTGCTTCTCGCGTTTTAATTAAGTTGTCTATTTCCTTTGCTCGATCTGGGTAGGCTTCGCGATCTATAGCTTCCGCTGATGAGTAAAGCTCATCTAAAGTGTAGGTAGAAAAATCAATTTGAGAGTCCATTTAAATCAAGTCCGCATTTTCATTTAATCGTAATTTAACACAATTAATTTAGGTTATTCAAATGTTTATGTGATTTTAATAACATACCATAACGTGTTGACGTTGTTATAACTCGAACCGCAAGCGTGCTGCTAAATCGCGCGTATCAGCAAGTTCTTTTATATTCATTATAAAAAACATGTCCCCTTGGTCAGGTTTAATCACACCATAAAGCATTTTCATTAATGTGTTTTTACCAGCACCATTTTCACCTTTGGACCCACATATTAAAAGCATCCACTTTACCTAGCTTTATTTTTAAGGCTACGCCGTTATTACCTACACCTCGACAATTTTGCCGCTTCGAATCACCAACTGACCAAGCGGTCAACAATGGCATAGTAACTGCAATAAGCTAACTAAAGATGAAAAAGTATTTTTGTTACCCGTGCGCAAACAACAAGAGAAAACATACGCCAAGCCTTTATGTATCAGGCTTTATAAAAGTTAAGGGGGTCTGTGTGATTCAATTTTTATTAAATAACACGCCAATTGAAGTACAAGAATGTTCGCCAAGTCTCACCATTTTGGACTGGCTACGCACCAAAAAAGGGAAAGTGGGCACCAAAGAAGGGTGTGCAACTGGCGACTGTGGCGCGTGCACAATTTTAGTGGGTGAAGAGCGTATAAATGCAAACGGGCAAACTAGTTGGCAATACAAAACAATGAACAGCTGTTTATTGTTATTAGGTAATGCGCATGCAAAACATATAGTAACGGTAGAAGCTGTGACTACTGGCTTATACCCAAACTTAACCGATTTACACCCCGTACAACGTGCACTGGTGGAGTGTCATGGTTCGCAATGTGGTTTTTGCACGCCCGGTATAATAATGAGTTTGTTGGCTCTTTATATTAATGAACCAACGTACCCTGGTAAAAAAGCGGTTATTCATGCACTTGGTGGTAACTTATGCCGTTGTACAGGTTATAGCCCAATATTACTTGCAGCCGAAAAAGCCTATAGCTATGAGCGTAAAGCTGAACCGTACTCAGCAATGGCCGCTCAATTTAAAGCATCACTTAATACGCAATATGATGACGATATTCCATTTTTAAAAAATGGTCCTCGCAAATTTTACTTACCACAAACTGCCCAACAACTTGTTGAGCTAAAAGCGCTTTATCCTTATGCACATTTAGTTGCTGGTGGCACCGACTTTGCCATTGAGCTTAGCCAAAACATGCTCTTACCGGATGTAATTATCTCCCTTAGCCAAGTAAAGGATCTTTGCACCTTGGCAGATAACAACGGTGAGTTACACATTGGTGCAGCACTACCTTATAGCCAATTTGTTGAGGTGTTTTATAACCATTACCCAGAGTCAAAAGAGCTATTTGAACGCTTAGGCTCAAGCCAAGTACGTAACAGCGGCACACTCGGTGGCAGCATAGGGAATGCCTCTCCTATTGGCGATCCCGCCCCCCTTTTAATCGCTCTTAATGCATCAATGGATTTATTAAGCAGCGCTGGTACGCGCACTATTAAAGTTACCGACTACTTTATTGATTACAAAAAAACAGTTCTTAAAAGCGATGAAGTAATTAGTAAGTTCACCATCCCAAAGCGCCCAGAGTCACTAAAACTGGCGTGTCATAAAATATCAAAACGCTTTGAAGACGATATATCTACCGTGTGTTTGGTGCTTGCTATAGAGCATTCACAAAACATGATTACTCAAGCCCGCTGCGCTATGGGCGGTATGGCAGCTATTCCTAAGCGCGCGCAGCATATTGAGCAAAAGCTGATATCTCAATCATTACAAGTAAGTAGTTTTATAGACGCAGCAACGGCTATTAACGATGACTTTACGCCTATGAGCGATGTAAGAAGCAGTGCGCATTATCGCACTACGGTAAGCAAAAACTTATTACAACGCATTGGTATTGAGTTTTGTGAGCCGCAAGCACGCAACAATAACAACATTGCCATTACGAGGATCTCACATGCGTCACTTTGAAATGGATAAACTAAAAGCGCAAGGTGGTAGCGTTGGAGAATCTAAATATCACGAAAGCGCTATTAAACAAGTTTGTGGCAGTGCAAATTTTGCCGACGATAATCCTGAGCCTTACGGTTGCCTGCATGCATACCCAGTGCTCGCCCCTGTTACAAGCGGCTTTATTAAATCAATTGATACCAGTCACGCACTAGCAGTTAAAGGCGTTAAACGTATTTTATCTGCCGAAGATGTTCCGGGTAAATTAGATATTGGCCCAGTATTTCCAGGTGATGTACTGCTGACCAGCCATGAAATTCAATACCACGGGCAACCTGTGCTGGTAGTAGTTGCCGACACCTATGAAATAGCGCGCCGCGCTGCACGTTTAGTGGTTATAGAGTGCGAGCAAACTACACCCATACTTGATATTAAAGAAGCCATTAGCAAAGAGCACTGGGTAAGGCCGCCCCATTCACTTAACCGTGGTAACAGCGAACAAGCCATTAATAACGCAATCCACCAGCTTAAAGGCGAAATAAACATAGGCGGGCAAGAACACTTTTATTTAGAAGGCCAAATAGCGCTGGCGCAACCTGATAACGACGGGGGCATTCATGTTCAGTGTTCTACGCAACACCCTACTGAGGTTCAACACTTAGTTGCTAAAATTTTAAAAAAGCCATTTAGCTTTGTAAACGTAGAAACCCGCCGTATGGGCGGTGCTTTTGGCGGCAAAGAAACCCAAGGCGCACCATGGGCATGCCTTGCAGCCCTTGCGGTTTACCACCTTGGCTGCGCAGTAAAAATGCGCCTAGCCCGTAGCGACGATTTTAAATTAACCGGTAAACGCCACCCGTTTTATAATCACTATCATGTTGGTTTTGACGAAAATGGTTTAATAGAAGGTGCCGACATTACCGTAAACGGATTTTGTGGCTACTCCCCCGATTTATCAGATGCAATAGTAGACCGCGCCATGTTTCATGCCGATAACGCCTACTACTACCCAGCCGCCACAATTAAGGGTAATCGCTGTAAAGTAAATACCGTAAGCCATACCGCATTTAGAGGATTTGGTGGCCCGCAAGGAATGATTATGGGCGAGCTAATAATGGACGATATAGCCGCTAAATTAGGTAAAGATCCGCTTGAGATCCGAAAACTCAATTTATATAAAAAAGGCCGCGATACCACGCCGTACCATCAAACCGTAGAGCAACATATTTTAATAGATATGATTGCTCAGCTTGAGGAGTCGGGTGACTACTGGGCACGTAAAGAGGCTATTAAAGCATTTAACGTATCGTCACCTATTATCAAAAAAGGCCTTGCGATGACGCCGGTTAAATACGGTATATCGTTTACGGTACAACACTTAAACCAAGCCGGTGCATTAGTACATGTATATAGCGATGGTTCTATACATTTAAACCACGGCGGCACCGAAATGGGCCAAGGACTAAACACCAAAATTGCGCAAATTGTGGCCCACGGCTTTGGGGTGGATTTTAACGCGGTAAGTATTAGTGCTACGCGTACCGACAAAGTGCCAAACACCTCGCCAACAGCAGCTTCAAGCGGTACCGACTTAAACGGTATGGCGGCGCTAAATGCAGTAAACACAATAAAAGAGCGCTTAATTGATTTTATTACCGAGCACTTTGAAGTAGACAGCAACACTGTTGTATTTAAAGATAACCTCATTACTTTTAGTAAAGGGGAAATTAGCTTTAGCGAACTTGCAAATCTTGCTTATATGAATCGTATATCGCTTTCATCTACCGGTTATTACGCCACACCAAAAATTCATTACGATAGAGCTAAAGGTGAAGGCCGCCCATTTTTTTACTACGCTCACGGCGTAGCGCTCAGCGAAGTAGAAGTAGATACCCTAACTGGCGAAAACACGGTAACCCGCGTTGATATACTGCACGATGTAGGCAGTTCAATTAATCCAGCACTTGATATAGGGCAAATTGAAGGCGCCTTTGTGCAAGGTATGGGCTGGCTAACAACTGAAGACTTACAATGGAATGATAAAGGCCAGCTTGCAAGCTTTGGCCCAGCCAACTACAAAATACCAGCCATTGGCGATACACCTGCCGAATTTAACGTCAATCTTTATAACTCAGCAAATCCAGAAACCACCGTGTTTAGATCAAAAGCCGTAGGCGAGCCGCCATTTATGCTGGCCTTTAGTGTATGGAGCGCTATTCGTAATGCCATAAGTAGTGTGGCTGATTACAAATACACAGCCCCACTGGATACACCCGCAACCCCAGAGCGAGTATTGAGTGCAATTGAGCAAACCGCTAGTTGGTTTAAGGAGCATCAACATGACTAATTTAAATGAGTCGTTTCAGGGTTTTCATACTCAAAACTGGGCGCAGGCTATAAACGAGCACGAACAAAGCGGCACTAATTATGTAATTGCCACGGTACTTGGCACAAATGGCTCAACCCCACGCGGCACAGGCTCAAAAATGGTAATAAGCGGCGAGCATATTTACGACACTCTTGGCGGTGGCCACCTTGAATACGTAGTAATAGAAAAAGCCCGCGAACTACTTGCCAAAGGCGAAGCCGCCCAAGTAATTGAGCAATTTAACCTAGGTGCAAATTTAGGCCAGTGCTGCGGCGGAGCTGCCACCGTTATGCTTGAATGCATGCAATGCGAGCGCTTTACCCTCGACATTTATGGCGCAGGCCATGTAGCACAAGCGCTTATTGGTATATTGGCACAGCTGCCTATGCGCATACGTTGGATAGATAGCCGCGCAGATGTATTCCCACAGACTATTCCAAATAACGTAGTAAAAGTGGTTGATGAAGAGCCCACAGAACAAGTAAAGCGTGCACCTAAGTCTAACAACTACTTAATATTGACCCATAACCACCAGCTCGATTTTGCCCTCACCCAAGCCATTATTAAACGCGCTGATGCCAATTGGCTTGGTGTAATTGGCTCTGACACTAAAGCCAAACGTTTTAAGCAACGCCTAGCCCATCGCGATTTTACAGCCGACCAAATACAGCAAATGACCTGCCCTGTTGGGCTTAATAACATTACGGGCAAATTGCCAATGGAAGTGGCTATTTCGATTAGTGGACAGCTAATTGGCCTTTATCAGGCTATGCAAACCCAAGCGCCAAAACGCCAAGGCTTGCAATGGCGCACACTAAAAAATGCCTTAATTAGCACCACGCAGGAGGAAGTAAACGCATGAGCAGTTTACAAATAAATACGCTAAATGATGCACAAGCAAAACAAGCACTTGAGCATTGCTGCGCGGCCCCTAACTGGGTAGCGGGCATGATAAAAGCAATGCCATTTAAAAGTGCTCAACAGCTGTTTGAATGCGCACAAAGCATATGGGATAGCCTTGGCGAGAGCGACTATTTAGCTGCCTTTGAAGGCCACCCGCAAATAGGCGACTTATCAACCCTTAGCAAAAAATACGCTGCTACCGCACAAAAAGCGGGGCATGAGCAATCAGGTATGAGCAAAGCAAACGAGGCCGTACTTACCAAAATGATTGCCCTTAATAAAGAGTACCTTAGCAAGTTTGGCTTTATTTTTATTGTGTGCGCCACCGGTAAAACGGCCGAACAAATGCTCGAACTCATAGAGCAGCGCATACACAACACCCGCAGTACAGAGCTAAATATAGCCGCGGGCGAACAAGCCAAAATAACAAAAATAAGATTGGAGTCACTGCTATGAATAAAAGTATGAACAAAAGCCCTATTACCACCCATATACTTGATACCAGCACCGGAAAACCTGCGGCAAACGTTGCTGTTAAGCTATTTAAACTTACAAATAACGAATGGGTACAACTAACCCAAGGCACAACCGATACCGATGGGCGAATTACCGACTGGCTAAATACAGAAGTAGAATTTGCAACCTATAAGCTAGTATTTGATTTAGATAGCTACTACCAAAACCAACCTACCCCTGCGTTTTACCCAGAGGCGCAAATAACGTTTAGATTACAAGATACTAAACATCACCATATCCCATTGTTGCTTAGCCCGTTTGGCTACTCTACATACAGAGGTAGCTAACTATGAGCACACAAAACAATAATAACTTAACAGTAGTTTGTGCCGATATACTCGACTTTGTTGACGACCCTGCCATTACTGGCGAAAACGCCCATCGTTTTTTTGAAAAGGGCGCATTAGTTATCAAGCACGGCAAAGTAGTTAAACTTGGCTACGAGCACGACATACTGCCAACAATTGATAAATCAGCGCGTGTTATCCGCCACGATGGCAAACTCGTTATGCCTGGTATGATTGACACACACATACATTTGCCGCAAACCGAAATGGTAGGCGCGTATGGCGAGCAACTGCTAAGTTGGCTCACCGAATACGCGTTTCCGACAGAGAAAAAGTTTACATGTAAGCATTATTCAAAAGAGATCTCTAATCGCTTTTTAGACGAGCTGCTGCGCAATGGCACAACCACTGCCCTTGTATTTGGCACAGTGCATCCGCAATCGGTTGATGCGTTTTTTAAAGAATCACAAAAACGCAATTTACGCATGATTGCCGGTAAAGTAATGATGGATCGTAACTGCCCTGACGACTTATCTGATTGCGCGCAAACAAGTTATGACGAATCTAAAGCCCTCATTGAAAAATGGCACAATGTTGACAGGTTAAGCTACGCAGTTACACCGCGTTTTGCTCCTACATCAACCCCTGAGCAACTTCAAAAATGTACTCAATTGCTTGAAGAATACCCAGACACCTACCTGCATACACACCTATCGGAAAACAAAGACGAGTGCGAATGGGTAAAAGGGCTATTTCCAGAAGCCAAAGACTACTTAGGCGTGTACGAGCAAGCAAAAATGGTACGTAAACGCTCAGTATTTGCCCATAGTATTCATTTATCTGAGCGCGAGCTATGCTGCCTTGCAGATAACAATGCGGCAATATCGCACTGCCCTACCTCAAACCTATTTTTAGGATCAGGACTTTTAAATTTAAAAGCCTGTGAAGAGCACGGCATAAACGTAGGCATGGGTACCGATGTAGGCGCAGGAACAAGCTTTTCTATGCTACAAACAGGTAACGAAGCGTACAAAATCCAACAGTTACAAGGTCAAAAGTTTTCAGCATTTAAAGGGCTGTATTTAGCAACACTCGGCGGGGCTAGAGCACTTGATTTAGAAGGGACAATTGGTAATTTTGAAGCCGGTTGTGAAGCCGATTTTATTGTAATGGATTGTTCAGCAACCCCATTTTTAAAATTTAGAATACAGCATGCCAAAACCCTACATGAAAAACTATTTGCAATGATGATGTTAGGCGACGACCGCTGCGTTGAGCAAACCTACATTATGGGTAAAAGTGTGTATAAGCGCGATGATAACAATCAATTTTCAGACACCCGCTCACCGGTATTAGAAGAGGCTTAACCGTTATGGAAAACTATTTATTTGAGCTTGCTCATTTAGTACTGCGTTACTTTCATGTTATTGCTGGTATAGCATGGATTGGCGCTTCATTTTATTTTGCATGGCTTGATAACAACCTACAAACACCACCGCAGTGGAAAATAGATAAAGGCATAAAAGGCGATTTATGGGCCGTGCATGGTGGTGGCTTTTACGAAGTGGCTAAGTATCAAAATGGCCCTGAACAAATGCCTCATACCCTGCATTGGTTTAAGTGGGAAGCGTACACAACCTGGATCACCGGTATATTACTATTTAGCTTACTTTATTATGTTGGCGCCGATGTGTACTTAATTGATAACAGTAAAAGTGAGCTAAGTAAATTTGCAGCTATTGGCGCATCCCTTGGTTTTATTGGCTTAGGTTATGGTATTTATCGTTTATTGTGTAAAACCCCGCTGGTTGAAAACGGCAAAGTGTTTATTGCTGTAGTTATTGGTTTATTAGCTCTGTGGACTTTTGGGGTTGATCAATTATTTAGCGACCGCGCTGTGTATATTCATGTAGGCGCACTCATTGGCACGTGTATGGTTGGCAATGTGTATCACATTATTATGCCAGGGCAGCGCTACATGGTGAGTGAAGTAGAAGCTGGTAGAATCCCTGATTCAGCGCCAGGTTTAAAGGCAAAGCTGTGTTCTATTCATAATAACTACGCCACATTACCTGTAGTATTTATTATGCTTAGCAATCACTTTCCTTATACGTATAGCCACAACTTTGGCTGGCTTATTTTAATTGCGCTGTTTGGTATTGGTATGTGGATACGCCATTACTTTAACTTAAAGCATCAAGGCGTTAATAAGCCCTCAGTACTTGTAAGCGGTATTGCCGCCTTTTTTGCTCTTATGCTCGCCATAGCCCCTTGGCCCAGTACACCAACAAATGCAGGCGAAAGCGCGCCTTTACAAGCAAGTATTACCGACGCACAAGCGTGGGATATAATTAGTAAGCACTGTACACAGTGCCACAGCGAAACACCTACCTCTGAGCTTTTTCAAACAGCGCCGCTAGGCTTTAAGCTCGACTCTATTAGTGATGTAAAAAAAGCCAGCACGCTTATTCATACCCGCGCGGTTATAACCAAAGATATGCCACTGGCTAATATGACCAAAATGACTGACACAGAGCGCGAAACGCTCGGGTCTTGGCTCACAGCACTTAAAAAGGAGCAATAAAATGAGTGAGCATTTTAAAAACTACCCGCGCGATTTAATTGGTTATGGTCCAGATGTACCCCATGCAAACTGGCCTAATAAAGCCCGCATTGCCGTGCAAGTAGTATTAAATTACGAAGAAGGCGGCGAAAATTGTGTATTACATGGTGATGCAGCCGCTGAAACGTTTTTATCAGAAATAGTCAGTGCCCCCCATGTTGAAGACCGCCATATAAGCATGGAGTCTATTTACGAATATGGCTCGCGCGCGGGCGTGTGGAGGCTACTGCGTTTATTTAAAAAATACGATATACCGGTCACCATTTTTGCAGTGGCGATGGCCCTTGAGCGCCACCCCGATGTAGCTAAAGCCTTTGTTGAAGCAAGCCACGAAATTGCAAGCCATGGCCTGCGCTGGATTAATTATCAAAATATAGATAAGCAAACCGAACGCGAGCATATGCAACAAGCCATTGAAATCATTCAAGCGCTTACCGGTAAAAAGCCCAAAGGTTGGTACACAGGGCGCACAAGCCCTAACACAGCAGCCCTTGTAGTTGAAAATGGTAATTTTTTATATGATGCCGACGATTACAGCGACGACCTACCTTTTTACAGTATTAAAGAAGGTAAACCACAGTTAATAGTGCCCTACACGCTTGATGTAAACGACATGCGCTTTGCTGCCGTGCAGGGTTTTAACGCAGGCGATCAATTTTATAATTACTTAAAAGATGCCTTTGATACACTATACGAGGAAGGCGCTCCAGAAGGTGAAAACGCCCCAAAAATGATGTCGATAGGTTTGCATTGTCGCTTAATTGGCAGACCAGGAAGAATAAAAGCATTAGCACGGTTTTTAGAATATGCCCGATCGCATGAGCAAGTTTGGTTTGCCACGCGTGAACAAATAGCCGAGCACTGGCTTAAAACCCACCCGTATAAAAAAGCATAGCTGTAATCCATTAAAAATAAATTCTAATTACTTATTACCCTCATCGTAAACATAAAAAAGCCCAGCTTTGCTGGGCTTAAATTACTTTAGATGTAATAAAATTTATTCAAAAGAAACGGTGATGATATTCGAACACACATTTTCTGTTACACATAATTGGTAATCGTACGATGGTAACGTAGCTCCACGCACGTAATCACGGTAACGACCGTTATCTGAAACGGTATCAACTAACTCGCCATTACGGTAAACGCTTAATGACTCTGCACCCACTTCTTCCCAGCTAAGTTCTACACGCATTGTACCTAAACGTGTTTTGTTAGCGCGTTTTAAGTTCAGCTCAAGGGTCACGTCACTTACAACAACCGTTTGAGTAAATGAATCAGTATTACCTTCACTATCTGTAACCGTTAACTCTACATCGTAACTACCTGATTGGGCATAGGCATGTACTGGTCTTGAGTCAGTTGATGTTGCACCATCACCAAAGTTCCAGCTCCACTGTGTTATATCATTATTAGCATCACTGCTTGTGTCTACAAATGCAGCGGTTAACCCTTGTGTATCAACAGTGAAACTAGCAAGAGGTGGTTGTGTACCTACTTCACCAATAGCACTGAACGTAAGTGACCAACTATTAATATTACCTGTATCTATACCTGCCGTATCGACAACATTTAATGTCCAATCACCGGTTCCTACTTCGCCATTAAATACACTTGATGTAAACGTTTTAACAATATCGTCTTCGCTACCACCTTGATTACTTTGTAGAGTGACTTCAGAGCCTTGCGGTGAAGTAAGTGTAAGTACTAAATCGCCAGACCACGTGTGTGTGATATTTACATCTGCTGAAGTACCAAAAATAGTTAAATCATCAGCAACTGTGATAACCGAATTAACGCCTAATGGATCGTTATCAGGGATCGGTAGATTTTCTTCATTACTATACGTAAAGTCATTTAAACCAGCAGGTTGTAACATTAAACTTACTGTTTTTTCTTTAACAATATCATCTGATGTTGCTGTAACAGTAAACTCATAATCACCCCATGGCGTATTTTCATCGGTCTCAACACTAAGCTGTACTGTTTCGCCTGGACGTGCTGTTAATGCAGATAAATATGCACCACCAAGACTAGATGTTAGATCAAGTGTTACTTCACCATCCCACTGTGCAATAGAACCTATTTCAAATGTATACGATGCAGTTTCGCCTACTGTTTTTTGCTGTGATACAGGTGTCACAGACATTATAAAACTCGGGGTTGGGTCTGCATCAAGTAATGCTTGGTTTGCATTGAGTCGAGTGCCAGCAACCGTTTTACCTTGTAATGCAGTATTTACATCACCACTGCTCATCAATAACTGTTTAAGTTCTGTGGTTGTTAAATCTGGGTTGATTGACAACACAAGTGCAGCAACACCTGCAACATGAGGTGTTGCCATTGAAGTGCCTGAGTAAGTAGCATAACCGTTACCCGGGACTGTTGATAAAATAGCACTACCGGGTGCCCCCATATCAACACTGGTTAAACCCCATTGTGAGAAGTCAGATAAATTATCGCTGCTATCAGTGCTCGCAATAGAAAAAACACTCTCGTGT
Organism: Pseudoalteromonas fuliginea; assembly: GCF_000690055.1. GTDB lineage: Bacteria > Pseudomonadota > Gammaproteobacteria > Enterobacterales > Alteromonadaceae > Pseudoalteromonas > Pseudoalteromonas fuliginea. The sequence goes on along the minus strand of NZ_JJNZ01000007.1, from coordinate 91,816 downwards.
TCATAGCTTGATGGGTAATGCGGGTTTGCATCATTATCAACTGCATCATTACCGGCAGCGGCAACAAATAAAATGTCAGCTTGCTCACTTACTGTAATTGCATCAGCTAAAGCTTGGCTAAAACCACCACCACCCCAACTATTGTTTAGAACACGTAAATTAACACCTGAATTTTTAAGGTTAACCATATAGTCAATACACTTAATTGCATCTGATGTTGAGCCATTACCAGCCGCATCTAAAAACTTACAACCAACAATAGATACTTCTTGGTTTACACCTACAATACCCGTTGAATTGTTACCGCTTGCACCGATTGTGCCTGACACATGAGAACCATGTCCTTGGTCATCCATTGGGTCGCCAGCATCTGTAATCGCGTTAATACCATGAATATCATCAATATAACCATTGCCGTCATTATCAATACCATCACCAGCAATTTCGCCCGCATTAACCCATGCGTTATCAACTAAATCGGGATGACTATAATCAACACCTGTATCAATAACACCCACTACAATATCGCGGCTACCGATAGAAATGTCCCACGCTTCAGGTGCATCAATATCGGCATCTGTAACACCACCTGTTTGGCCCTCATTATTTAAACCCCATAGTTCATCAAAACGAGGATCATTAGGAGAGCTTGTAGCAATACTCACTCGGTAATCTGGCTCTACATATTCAATAGCTTGATTTGACTTCAAACGCTCAATAGCTTCTTTGGTACTCATACCAGAGACTTTAAACTTAGCTAAACGGCCCGAAAATAATGACGTAAAGTTATCATCAACCTCATCATTATTTAAATCCGATATTTTAGCTTTAACCATAGCGCGTACTTGTTTACGCATTTGTGGCGTTGTATTTTTTTTATATTTAACAATTATAGAGTCACTACTTGCAGTAACTTGTTGCAGTGCACCTGCATCAGGTAACTTTGCAGAAGCTAAACAAGGTAGTAGCGCGAGCGTAATAATAGATAATTTTGTTTTCATTGTTCTATCCATAGTAGGGAAGGCTTAGAAACACTAAGCAAGTTTTTCACTACTTCAAGTACAAGGGATCACATGGCAAGATATAAGCAAACAACCAAACACCAAATTAAACAAGTAATAAAGATTAAAAATAACAAAAAACCATTATTTTTAACTAGAATTGGCAAAAAAAAACACCTAATACAGTCATTATAATGAATTTATTACACTTACCTCTACCCAATATAGGGTCATGTTTTTTTACTGCTTTTTTCGAATAAAATCTAAAAAAGCAAGGTTATAAGCTTAACCATTTGAAATATAAAATAAAAAAAATTGGTAAAAAATGATGATTTAAGAAATTCATATTGAGGAATACAGTTAGTACTTGATTATGAATTTAAGCTTAAACTTTGTCAGTGTTAGCTTTATGACAAGACTCGTTTTTACTCAATAATCATATATTTCGCTTCACTCACTTACATAAGTAACTAAAGCGGATCACAAAACATTATATCGGCACGGCATGCTGAGACAGCAAATACCTTATTAAAACCTATAACATTTAAGGTGTTTGATTTTATCATTTCAAGGAGAAAAATAATGAAGTTGAACAAATCAATTCTAAGCTGCGCGGTTGCAATTGCAATGAGTACTAGCTTTGCCTCATATGCTGAAACAGGTAATAAATCAGTATCTAGCTCTGAACTTAACACCAAGGTATCTATTGCAAGTACAGCTAATTCAATGACACTTGCTCAAACATTAAACAACAATACGGCATTGTTAATACAAAATGGCGATAGCAATACCATGCTTGTCACAACAACAGGCAATAATAACGATACAGAAGTAACCCAAGCACAGTTTGGTAACTATGCTGAAGTAACTACAATTGGTGATAGCAACTCACAAGCATACGCTCAAGATGGTACTGCGAATGGATTAATAACCGAAGTTACTGGTAATAATAACCTCTTACTTGTAACACAGGTTGGCCAAGGTGTTTTGGTCAATAACGAAGCTATAAATACAGTAACTGGTGATGACAACTTGATTGAAGTAGAACAAGGCACTGGCGGTCATTGGTTCTACAACATGGATATGCAAGGTAATGGCAACGAAATAACTTCGCTGCAAACTGGTGAATGGCATGAAGCTGAAATAACAATGCTCACTGGCGATCAGAATACACTCGATTTAGAGCAAGCAGGTTACTGGAACACCTTTAAAGTCAGTTCTTTACAAGGTAACGACAACGAGCTTGATATTGAGCAAGATGGCGATCGTAATGCGGTAACACTCAGTGCTATTTCTGGCGACGCTAACGAGTTTTCCATTGAACAAGATGGCAATACAAATGCTGTAACATTTGCAGCGGTTGTGGGTAATGATAACGAAATAGACATTGACCAAGAAGGCAGTAACAACACCGCAGACTCAGCGTTATTTGAAGGTCAAAACAATGAAGTAACCATTACTCAAGTAGATACATACAACACTGCTACCGCTGAACTTATTGGTGATAATAATGAGCTAACAAGTAATCAAAATGGTTTGTTCAATGACGCTTACATGGGCGTGTTAGGTTCTGATAATGAATTTACGATTGATCAGGTAGGTGAATTTAACTCAGCACATTTAGTTAACTTTAATGGCTCTGATAACGACATAAATCTAACACAAACAGGCCAAGATAATACCGCTGTTGTGGAGTCGTCTTACCCAGACACTTCACTTACTTCAAACGATAACGATATTGATATTGTTCAAGATGGTTCTCTAAATGAAACAATGCTAACACTTGCTGGCATTTTAGACAGTAACGGTAGTCAAATTGATATTGCTCAAACTGGCGAAATGAATGTTATTGATTTAATGGTTGAAGGCAACGACCACAGCATTGATATTTCACAACAAGGTGAAAATAACTGGGTTGGCGGAACAGAGCAATCAGCCTTTTTAGTTGGCGGTGAAAACGTATCATTTAGCGTAACTCAGCTGGGTAACGATAATATTGTTGAAGGCGCTGTCATTGGCTTTAACAGTACAGTATCTGTTACTCAAATGGGTGATGGTAATACGGCAACAATTACACAAATGTAATTGCAAAGGTTGGGGAGAGTAACTCTCCCCTTTTAATTATGAACAATAAAAAAAATAGCTTCGCTGGTTTCTTATTCGTAATTTCATTATCTTTTAGCACTGCAGGTTATGCAGCTGATGAGTTGGAAATAGACGGTTTATTACTCGATAGAAGCATTAGTCGCTTTGGTCATCAATTTTATTACGAGTTCTCAAATTACTGGCGAGACTTACCCTCAACTGCAGGGTTTAATATTGAAATTAAAGAAACAGTAATCCCAAAAGCAGGCACTAAACTTTCTTTAATAATGAACAATAGACTGGTGTATGCAACATACTTAGGCCGAAGGTTAGAGCCACTAGATCAACGTGTTGAACAAGCCGTGTATACCGTAATTGATGCAATGGCTCGTGAAAATATGGCAGTGTCGTCTCCCGATATGGCCATAAATGGATGGTAAAATGAGAATAATAATATTTATAATAACAACATTAAGCTTTTCAGCCGCCGCGACTGAAATAATTTATACCCCAATTAACCCAAGCTTTGGCGGTAATCCTCTCAATGCGAATATGCTACTTAGCAAAGCACAAGCTCAAAATAAACATAAAGCGCCAGTAATAGAAAAAAGTTACACCGAGCAATTTCAAGATTCTTTAGAACGCACTTACTTAAATCGAATGGTAAGAGAAATAACAGATATGGCGTTTGGTGAAAACATAGACGACAGTATTTTCAATCAAGATTCCATATTTATGAGTGGCGATTACCAAATAGAAGTTATAACCAGTACCACAGATAGCATTACCGTAAGAATAACAAATATAATTGATGACACCGTGGTGATCATTGAAGTACCGAGGTTTGGATAATGTATAAACTACTTATAACAATTGTAGTTCTTAGCTTAACGGGCTGCGCAAGTTTGGGAAATTTAATACCACCACAGCAGCAGCAAGCAATGAGCTTAGAACCCACAGAAATTTTTTCTGATTTAAAAAACCTACCCAAACCCATGGGTAGTATTCCTGTTTCAGTTTATTCATTTAGAGATCAAACAGGTCAATATAAACCGCAAACAAATGTGAGCTCATTTTCTACCGCTGTAACTCAGGGGGCTAATTCAATACTAATACAAGCCTTACATGAGTCGGATTGGTTTACACCGGTTGAACGTGAGGGTCTGCAAAATATACTAACAGAGCGAAAAATCATTCGGGCGGCTCAATCAGATAATCCAAATCAACCAGATTTACCCCCATTAACAACCGCCAAAATAATTTTAGAAGGCGGTATTATTAGCTACGACACCAATGTAAAAACAGGTGGTTTAGGTATGGAATACTTTGGAATAGGCGCATCAGAGCTTTACCGTGAAGATGCTATTTCAATATACTTACGTGCTGTTGATGTACGAACAGGGCAAGTCTTACTATCGGTAGCAACCAGCAAAAAAGTACTGAGCCAAGAAATGCGTGCCGGATTTTTTAGGTACGTAAGTTACAAACGATTAGCTGAAGCAGAAGCTGGCTTTAGTGATAACGAACCTATGAGTATTTGTGTTACCCAAGCAATAGAAAAAGCACTTACAGACCTAATAACAAAGGGCATTGATAAAGGGTTATGGGCCAAAAAAGTAAGTTAATAATTAAGATAAATAAGGCTACTTTTAAGTCGCCTTATTTATACAAAAATTTGATCCTGAAAAGGTTATTTAGCCATTGGCAGTAAAACAGAAATATAACGTTGTGCCCAATTAGCTAGCTCTACTCGATTACGCGAACTAGTTTTTTTAAACGCACTGTATAAATGGGTTTTTACTGTGTGATCACTTATATTAAGTTTATCGGCAATAGCATTATTACTGGCACCTTGCGCTATGAGATAAATAACCGATTTTTCTCGTTTAGTTAAATGATCATAATCATCTTTTTTTATTTCTATACCATCGTACAAACTGTTAAATGATGATGCTACAGCCAAAATATCATTGAATGCGATTGAAATAATTTTTCGTGCAAACCAGAGTTCACCAGCATTTATTTTAACTAACCCTTTAAAAATAACTTCTGGAGGATCCGATTTATAAAATACGCCATTGAAATGATTGAGAAGTAAGTTCTTTTCACATACCGTTTCTCGCTCAACATTAAAGACAACAACGTTACAGTGCTTCGCTAAGCAAATTAAATCGGTGGGAATAAGGTCTTGCCAATTATTTTTAGTGCCATCAATCAAAAACAAATCATAATGCGATCGTTCTTCTAGCTGAGGTACTGTGTCATCCATTTTTATATCGGTAAACAGCGCTTGTAGTGTTCTTAATATAGCGGTGTAACTATGAGAGTGGAAAGATGACTGAAAAGTTGTTCTTACAAACACGTGATTTTTATGTGACATAAATTTCATCCATGAAACGTTTATGCAACATTACCTAAGTTATAGGTAACATACAATCCGATAATGGTATTAAAAAATTATAAGTAACCCAATTATTTAAAACTCTGGATTATTTAATAACGTATAAAATCTTGCCGTTACACCATTAGTCCAACCAAAACCCTGCTGTACTTGATATTCACCACCACCGGCTAAAACCGCTGGTGTGCACACATTGTATTTTTCGAGTAAGCACCTATTTGCTGCAAAGTTTTGCTCAACCATATTTACCCAATTTTGCATTATATGTGTACTCAATTGTGTTATACCGTAGTTATTAAGCCCTTTTACCGCAAACCATTGTAGTGGAGCCCAACCATTTGGACTATCCCACTGCTGAGCCGTTTGAGTAATAGTTGTAACAATGCCACCCTCTTTTAAAAATTCATTGGCTAATCTTGTAGCTACCTTAGTTGCTTGCTCATTACTGGCTAAATTAACAAATAAAGCAGTAGTTGCCGCTGCACTAAGTATTGGAGATTGAGTCGTTGTACGGCAGTTATAATCAACAAAAAAACCGGTTGGTTCATTCCAAAGGTAAGCATTAATAAGCGCCTTGCGATTGCTAGCAAGTAATTGGTAATGCTCTGCTTGTTCACTATTGCCGAGCAATTGAAAGAATTTGCTTAACTGATTCTCTAAGTTATACATAAGGCAGTTTAAATCTATAGGAACAATATCAGTTGTTTGAATAGAGCTTAGTAAATTAGATTCACCAAGCCAACGAGAACTAAAGTCCCAACCCGACTCACACGCTGCGCGAATATTACGATAAAAATCAGATTTTTTCTCCTTCGCCAACCCTTCCGCTAGCGCTAAATCTTCACGCAATGACTCTGCCCTTGGCTCACTTACATCGTCCCAATAACGATTTAAAATACCACCACAAGGCATTCTTACTACCCGCTTTGAGCTCAATACATTAGTCGAAAGCAACTGAGCGCCTTGCATCCAAAATATATATTCTTTTTCAAGTGCTGCAACACACATGGCAAGCCATTGCGTATTGAGTGATTTACTATGCGTATGTTCCCATAATAATTCGACCATGAGTGCTAAAACCGGTGGCTGCGAGCGTGATAAATAATAGCGACGGTTACCATTTGGAATACAACCATAATCGTTAATTAAATCGACAAAGTTAAGTAGCATATCTTCAACTACATCACCTTTATCTGCATCGATTAAACCCAATGCTGTAAAATAACTATCCCAATAGTAAATCTCTTGAAAGCGCCCGCCAGGCACAATATAGCTGTGCTTTAGTGCTAGTAATGAATCTTGCTTTGGGGTATCAGCCTCTCTTCTAAGGCCATTCCATAACGAGTCTATATAATGTTTAACCGATGACGTATCAGCCTCAGTGCCCATTGCTAGCACTGGGGAAGTAATAAAGTGTGCGTTTACAAACTCACTAAGCTGCGTATTAGTTAAAGGCGCTAATTGTTCATAGCTTTTACATGCACTTTGCCAATTAACACGCGCAATTGCATCTGCGAATGTTTTACAGTCGCTAAATACATGCTGCATTTGAACATCTTTAAATAATTGGCTGTCAAAAAAACTCATAACTTTCCTTACTGTTAAGCTGTCGTTGCGTGTTGTGAGATAGCGTCGGTTCGCTTTTTGAAAAAAATCACGCTAATAAAAATCAAACTAATGGGAACCAAAGAAAGGTAAAACGCATGCTGGCCACTAAAGTGCTCAAACACATAACCAGTTATTATTGAGCCTGTTGTGCCACCAAGTGCTGAAAAAACTACAATTAAACCAGTCATAGCTGCATGGCGATGTTTTTCAAGAGCGCTGAGCATAACTGAGTTAAGTACCGGATAAATAGGCGCCATGAAAAAACCAATTAACGGTAAAATAAATGCAGCAAGTGGTGCATCAAATAAACTAATTACTGTATTTTCAGTAACATTCTCAGTAAGCGGTAGGGTAATAAGTATGAGGCCAGCCATCGCAATTAAACAACTGCTCAATACAACAAACCAGTGAATGTGTTTAAGTACTTGCCCTGCCACTAAGCGCCCAAATGCAAGTGCCGCAGCAAAAATACTGGCCAGCTGGATACTAATAGCCACAGGGAGTTTTAAAACTTCATTATTGAATGTGGGTAGCCAAGTACCTACGCCCTGCTCAATTAATACGTATAAAAAAGCGCTAATTATAAATATGAGTACCAACGGTTGATATGTTAGCTTAAGCATGGCGATAAAATCGAACCAACCGGAGCGTTTAGTTTTACTTATAATGGCGGGCTTTATAGGCGCAGCAATTACGCTCGCTATAACAATTAGGGTTAGCGCTGCCAGTAAGTAATAAACGTTGAGCCACGCGGTTGAATCGTTTGGATCTATAAAAGCAGTAAAAATCCAATAGCCACTTAACACACCAACCATGAAAATGCCTTCAATGGTGTTTAACAATGAAGAGTGGCTATTTGCATCATCTGTCACTTGGCCGATAATAGAGTAAACCGACACTTTAACCACAGCAAAGCCACAACCAATGGCGGCAAATAAAATTTTAAACGCATAAAAGTCACTAATTAAAGCCGTACTTACACAAGCAAGGGCAACAACAGTAAGTGCCCCAAGCATGGCCAGTTTATAGCCTAGGCGAGGAATAAACGAAGCCACTACAAATGACATTATCGCAATGGATAAATCTTTAAACCCCTCAAGCACTGAAGCTTCTGTTTTACTTACCCCAAGGGTATTTATTGCCTGCAAAATAACGGTGCCCACGCTATTTAACAAAATAGCGAAAATAAAGTAACTTGCTGCAATTGCCAGTGTGACTTTTGTTTTACTCATAATTACCCTCGCTTTAAAGCGTTATTTAAACGCTATAACGACCTTTATTGTATGCCCATAACAAGTGCATACACAGTGTGTGTTTATATCAGTGAGGTTTGAGTTTAGTTTAGAACAGCCCCCAATGCAATCGTTTGCATTTTAAATTTAACATTAACTCAACATGATTTATAAACTATCGTTTACTTGATTGGCGGGTAATCAGTTCAATATCAATTACTTGTGATTCAACTTTTTCACCAGCTAGTTGCTGCATCAACTTTTGAACTAATAGCGTGGCTGCGTACTGTGTGTTTTGTCGGATAGTTGATAATGAAGGGTGGCTAATGTCGGCCATAGCAATATCATCAAAACCTACTAGAGCGACATCATTAGGAATGCTTACATAACGCTCTTTTAAGGCTTTCATGGCACCTAAGGCAACCATATCACTACATGCAACTATAGCATCAAAATAAAGGCCTTTTTCACGCAGTAATTGGTTAATTGACTGATACGCTGAGCTACTTGTAATATCAATAGATACAACATGTTGCTCTAATTTATGGGATGCTAATGCGGCAGAGTACCCTCTGTGACGCTCACTAATTTCACCATGTTCTGGATCGCCTAAAAATACAATGTTTTTAGCTCCGTGCTCTATTAAATGCGTGGTTGCTTGCAAGCCTCCCAAGTAATTGTCACTTCCTACAATGGGGTAGTTGCTAGGTGTTTTAGGATCTCCCCATACCACCAGCGGAATACCTGCGTTAGCTGCATTTTCTATATTGGTTTGGTTTTTACCTTGACCTACAACAATAATACCGTCTGCACGGCGGCTATTAATAAAATAATTAGCCCAATCATCTTGCGCCATGATTGAATTAGATAGTAAAAGCTCTAATCCTTGCTGATTAAGTGCAAGATTAATTTCGCTCACTACTTTAAGTAAAAACGGATCGCTAATCGACTGCTCTGTTTGTTCGTCAAGGTTAATTATAACCGCAACTACATTGGTTTTTTGTGTCCGCAACCGACTTGCAGCCGTATTAAGACTAAAGTTATGCTCTTTAGCTAAGCGCTGAAGTTTGTCGCGGGTTTCTTGTTTAATTAGCGGGTTATCATTAAGCGCACGCGAAACTGTAGAGGTAGACACGCCTGCTAGTTTCGCTAAATCAGTTAATTTAATTTTTTTGTTATTCATGATCTTCCTAAATAGTCGCTTACCACTGATCAATACAATTATCTAACTCGCTGACAATATAGCATTATTATTTTTTGCTGGCGCGAACAACGAGCTAAAAAGTGTTTAACATATAAATAAGCTCAATAAATAAACTATATAAATTCATAAATAATTTACAAATAAATATTGCAAACGTTTGCATTTATCTCTAAGGTTTCAATATACACAGCCTATTTACAATGTTCTTTAGTAAAAAGACTGCAGAAATACACTGTTTAATACACTAAAAACGGGATCACACACATGAAAATCAGTAAAGCAAAAAGTACACTAGCGTGTGCCATTACTTTAGCGCTTAGCACTCAATGCGCATTTGCTGCAGAGCAAACACAAGAAAAACAAAAAGTTGAGCGTATTGTAGTATCAGGAACACCCACAGGTGTTGGAATAAGAAAAATAGATGCCAGCTATGCGGTAACTAATATCGATAGTGAACAAATTATTAAATTGTCTCCAAAAAGCACCGCTGACTTATTTAAAGCAATACCTGGAGTTTGGGTAGAAAGCTCAGGTGGTGAGTCAGGCGCGAATGTATTTGTTCGTGGTTTTCCTGGCGGTGGAGATGCCCCATTTTTAACGCTAAGTATTGAAGGTTCACCAATTTACCCAGCGTCAACCTTATCGTTTTTAGAAAATTCATCAATGTTTCGTGTTGATGAAACCATTGAAACTGTAGAAGCACTACGTGGTGGGCCAAACCCTGTTTTATCAAACGGACAACCTGGGCTAACAACCAACTTTAGGTTAAAACGTGGTGGCGAAGAAACAGAAGGCTTATTTAAATACACAACTTCTGATTACGACTTACAGCGCATTGATGCTGTAATGAGTGGTGAAATTACTGACGATTTATACTTTATGGTTGGCGGGTATGTAAAAAGTTCACCAGGTATTCGTGATGCGGGCTTTACGTCAGAAAAAGGCAGCCAATTTACAATTAACATCACTAAAAACTTAGATAACGGCGAGCTTAACTTTTATACCCGCCAAACTGACGACCACGGCGCGTGGTACTTACCAACGCCACTCAATGTTGATGGTATTGACGCACAATACACACAACTAGGCACGCTAAATCGCCAAGCAACAATATTTACAGGGCCAGATTCGCAAGCACACGATATTGACTTAGGTGATGGCCGAGGCTGGGACGGTCATGTTTCAGGCGGTAGTATTAAGCTCGAACTTAAAAATGGTTGGCACTTTTCAGACCGTTTTAACATTACTAAAGGCGATGCAAACACCTACGGTTTAGTACCAAGTGGCTCAGCAACAACCATTGGCGCAGTCGCTGATAACGGTCAAACGGCGTTTGGGTCAGTAACAAATACTGAATATGCAAGCGCTACACCTGTTCAACAGCTTGGACGATGGGTGGTGCTTAAAGAAATTAGCTCATTTACTAATGATTTAGCTTTTTCAAAAAAGTTTGGTGATTTATCAACAACATTTGGTTACTACACCGCAAGCACTTCGGCAAAAGATTGGTGGAGCTTAGGTAACACTGCATACCATGTACTTGAATCAGGTGGCGAAGCATTAACCGGTATTGAATGCAACCAAAGCACCGATGGCTGTGATTTTAACTACGATATTAGCTCAACAGGTGATGCCCGAACTCACGCGTTTTATGTTACTGGTGAATACAAATTTGCTGATGCATTCACACTGGATGTTGGCGTACGTCAAGAAAACCACGAAGTACATTACAGTGTAGATGAAGGCCTTGACGGCATTATTACTAAAGCCGTTAGCTACGATGAAAGTAAAACCTCTTGGACTACAGGTTTAAACTACTCAATTAACAATGATATGGGTGTGTTTGCCCGTGTTAACCGTGGTTATAAAATGCCGTATTTTGATGATTTTAGAGATAATTTTGATGCTTACCAAGGTGGCGAAAAGCTTATTAAAGAAATTACTCAAGGTGAACTAGGTTATAAATTAATTACTGAATCAACCGACTTTTATGCAACCGTATTTGTAAACGAAGTAAAAGGCGACACCTTTGTACGTCGCCCAGGTGTACCAGCAGAAATTTTAACAAATGAAGCGTACGGTATAGAGCTCGATTATAACTTTAACCATGAGTCTGGTTTTTCTGTTAATTTAAACACCACATTACAAGATGCTGAAATTACTCAAAGTCCAACAAACGATGGCAACCAATCCCAGCGCCAACCAAAATGGCAAGTACGTGTAACGCCAAGTTACGACTTTGAGCTACAAGGTATGTATGCAACTTTATACGGTACACTTTCAGCGGTTGATGATCGCTTTGGCAATAACGAAAACACTGTAACACTCGATGGCTACGAAAAAGTTGATTTAGGTTTAATACTAGAACCAATGGAAGGCATTAAGCTTCAAGTAGCAATAGATAACTTAACGGATGAGCAAGGCATTACAGAAGGTGATCCACGTAATGCTGATGCACCAAATGGTCGTTACATTATGCCTCGTACAACGCGCTTTAGTGTAAGTTACGCGTTTTAAATAAAATACAATATAAAGGGAGCATTCGCTCCCTTTCACTTTAATTAACCTAAGAAAATAAATTTAAAGGATAAAGTGAATTACTCAATACTCGCTTTTAATTTATTTAACGCATCAACCGAAAAACCTCGGTCATAAAAATATAAAATTTCGCCGCTGTTATTTATAAGTACCACACGTGAGTTATTTGGGCTTTGATTACCCGTAAACTTTTGTACCGCTTCACCATCTTTATAAATAGTAATTACCCCGCCCCATAATTCTTTAGGTATGCCTTTGCGCATACCGCTGTCTATAAATGTGCTAAACATACGTGGTGCCATACCTGCAATGGTTGGTAGTTCGTAAGTTGGAAGCGTTACACCCGCCATATCTAAACCAATTAACCAACGGTCTATATCAAACTGGCTGTCTTGCTTGTAACCAATAAGCAGCAGTGTTTTATCTGCGTTAAAGTCGCGGGGTATAGTCACTATGTTTTGCTCTAAGCTTTCACCGCTAATATTGGGAAACTGCTTACCTGTAACGTGCTGATTTGGGTACTGCGATGTACATGCGCTCAGTAATATAAAAATAAAAACACTTAGTATTGATTTCATTATGATTAAGTTCCTAACATTTTGGTTTTATAATAACGTTTGTTTATATGTTTTAAAAATTACAAATATCTAAATTCAAACACTCTGTTTTGCCATATATTCATGAAACTTATCAACCTTCATTGGTTGGCCGTACTTCCAACCTTGCCCGTAATGCACTCCCGCAGTTTTTAAAATAGCTTCTTGCTCACTAGTTTCGATGCCCTCTGCAACACAGGTATAATTAAACTTTTTCACAAGCTCCATAATGTTCGGGATCATAGAAGCCTTTAAACCCTCAGTTGCTATATCTTGCACAAATGTACGGTCTATTTTTAACTGATGAAAGCTCAAATTTTGTAAATTTTTTAAATTAGAATAACCCGTACCAAAATCGTCTAATGACAAGTTAAAACCCGATTTAACCAACGTTCTAAAATGTGCATGAGCAATACTGGTATCAAGGTATTCATCTTCGGTAATTTCAAGACAAATAATAAATCGAGAATTAGTAAGTTCAGAAACTTGCGTTAAAGATGATACATTTCCTTGCTCTACATCACATGGAAATATATTAAGCGATACTTTAAAACCCTCAGGTAAAATATCAATAGCTGTAAGTTCCTTGAGCACCTTTGCAATCATTGCTTCAGTGAATTTCCAAGTTAAATTATTTTTTCTGAGTAACGGAATAAACTGATCTGGGTAGAGTGTTCCATATTTATCTTTAAAACGAGCAAGTACTTCACAACCTATTACTGTGCCTGTTTGCAAACAAATAATAGGTTGGTAGGTCCAATAAAAAGAGTTTTTATTTAAGCCTAAACGAATACGATTAAATGTAGAACGACGATCGGCAATCAGATTATCAACAAGTAATGCACTCGATACTCCAGCCAAGCAGGTTAAAATGAGGGATATAATTAGTAAAAAGTGATTTTTAGCAAAAAAATTATTCCAAGGCATATGAAGTGCAACGCAGTAATTGCTATTTTGTTCACTGCATATCAGCTGCCTTTCATAAGGAAGATAAACATTATTGACTAACGTATCGTAAACACCACTTTGCCCTGCCAAATGATTAATAGAACGCTTATGTTTATAAACAACTTCCCACATGGGTGAGCTAATTACGTCATCATTGAATACTTTAGTATCTATTATTAGATTGTAGTCACCTTGACGCACTATAATAACTTCCATTGGGCGGTCACTAAACAACAATAAATACAATTGAGGTTCAAAGCGTACTCGAATATTTTCATCTACAATAATATAATCTGGGCTTTTATCATTAATAACTTTATCTAACAACCCAGCTCCTGTAGTACATACAAGCTGATCGTTCTTGAAAAAACCTATATCTATTACATATTTTGCATCAAATAAAGCACGACGCATCTCAAGCAACGTTGCTTGGTCACATTGTTTAAAACCGAGGTTATTTAATGGAGTAAGAATTCTGCGCCGTTCTTGTACTGCGGTATCGATATGCTTAACTAGGTGTGTAGCGTCTTCACTTATTGTAGCTGCTAGCTTTTGGCCTGCAAAATAAAGTAGTATCAAGCTCCCTGTCACAAAAACCAAGATGCCAGTTAGCAGTGCTATTATTGATTTCTTATGGCCTTTTTTCATCGTATCCTTACTAATATAGTGTGTGCTTTAAATACACATTTTATAAATACATAATGACTTAAAAAATAAATAAATGGCTTAACCAAGTTTACTTTTTCACAACGTCGTAAAGCGTTTTGGCTATTACTTGATGCTGACTCTCACAAATATGAATTCCATCTTCTAGTGATACGTGCACTAAAGATTGAAGATCAATAAATATAATTTTTTTATTTTGTGCAATATTTTTGAATTGCTCTTTTAGCGCAACGTTTTTGCACTCCGCACCTTCATAAACATGCTTGTAAGGGCCTCTACAACGTACAAAGGCCGGGCTCAAAATAATTATTTTTGGCTTTTCATCATGTTGATTATTTAAACTATAAAAATCACAAATATCATTAATTAAATTATTTAGCCCCAGAGCAATGCATTCTGGAGCTAAATTAAAACGCTTTTTCAGATCGTTTGTCCCAAGTGCAATAATAATTACATCGAGCGCATACTCTTCCAAATAAGGTTTTAAATAACTAACACCCGAAAGTGAACCGTTATACGGCGGATGGTTTACTAAGGTACGATTGGGTTGCCCTGCTTCAATAATATTAAAGCCTGACCCTAATTTTGTGGCTAATTGTGATGTCCAGCGAATACTTTCGTCAAAACGCCCTCCTGTAACGGGGTTTAAACCCCAAGTATTAGAGTCGCCAAAGCATAAAATGTTTTTTATCATTAAAATGGATTCAACGTATAGCCTTGCTGTTGTAGTTGGGCATGAGCAGTCATCGCAGAAAGTGACATTTTAACGCCTGGAATAAGCTGTTCAGGAGTAACTTTAAAATGTGTAGCTGACTGACCACACACAAAAACCTGTGTATTATTTACGAGTAATTGTTCAATTAAGTACCGGTTTTTATTATCAATATTAAACCGCTTTTTATATTCGCTATTAGCTAACACGTCAACACTTGCGCTACCGTGCACAACTAAAGCGAGTTGTATATTTTCAGGCTTTACACCATGCGCTACATGCATGTTAATAAAACGCGCTAACGAATTTATTGAATTATTTTGCGCGCCTTCTTTGGCTCCCTCGCTAACATCAAAAGCTATTCTAAACGAGGTAGAAGCACTAATTGGCTCGTGTTTTGGTACATTATAGAAGCTGCCAAACCCTTTGATCGGGAGTTTATTAGCTTGTGAAAGCGGACTAATAAGTAAAAGTAATAGTAAATATTTCATAAATCCTGTGTTTTTAAGTAATCAAGCCTATTTAATATACTACCAAAAGCAGGGCGTGTTGATCTTTTTGGATGAAGTTCGTTCAAATTAAAGACTGTTTAATTACGATGCAAAACTTGTAATCAATAAATGAAAGAAGTGCAACACCTTCGCTCTGCTCGAACAGCGTTTATGGGATGTTATTTCTATAAAGGAGTAATAACACGCAGCCGCTATATTGCCTGCGTGTTAACATCTAAAAATAAACACCCCGTCGAGGAATAGGTTGTTTATTATGCTGCCGATTGCGTATTTTTATGGCTATGGCTTACAAAGCGCATACCTAAATAACCAAAGGTTTGCTTAAACATCTGTACAAAGGCATCAGGGGCTTCAAAAGAAGAGGCATTTGATAGCAACGAGAACTCTTTTGTACGTAACGCGCGTAACTTAGGCTTTAAGTTTTCGTCGTCCATGTAATCTGTGATCCGATCGATAAACGATTTCATTTGTACCGTGGTGTTATACCAATACACGGGGGATGCAAAAATCCAATGTTCATAATCGAGTAACGACTCAAAAACAGTATAAAAATCATCATTTTTATAGTTCTTACTATAGCAGTATGGCGGTATTTTATAGTCATCAAGACAAATAACGCGAATATCATTTTGCTCTGCATAACTATTAGCATGTGCTGATGTATTTCCTTCTCTACGTGCACTTGAATAAATTATTACTGAATTTTTTTTAATTTTATATTGCATTTAACTCGCTCCTTTTTTATGTTGGGAGCAGCTTAAAACCTCAACCATTATTGAGGTCAATATATGGATTTAAAATGAGCACAGAACAAAAAAAATTAACAGAAGCTAACCTAACCGTCGGCTATGTGGCAAAAAGAAGTGGTGTAAAAGTATCAACCCTACATTTTTACGAAACTAAGTATTTAATAAGAAGTTGGCGAAATAGTGGTAATCAGCGTAGATATAAACCCGATGTACTTCGCCGTGTGGCGGTCATAAAGGCAGCGCAAACAATGGGAATTACGCTAGAGGAAATTAAAAACACGCTAGCCACACTACCAGACAACAGAACCCCGACCAAGCAAGACTGGTCAGCGCTTTCTAAGCATTGGCAAGCACAGCTCGACGATCGCATTGCTTATATGCAGCGTTTACGTGACAAAGTAGATGGCTGTATTGGTTGTGGCTGTTTATCACTTAAAAACTGCCCTATTTACAATAAGGATGATCATTTAGGAGAGCAACAAAGTGGTGCTGTATTGTTAGATAAAGTTGATAATACCAATTCACCTAATTAAGTGATCTATTTTGAGGTAAAAAAATCGTGTCGATAACAAGACAGAAATTTTTAACGCAGTTAGCGTCAGATTTAACCCCTCAAATTGATTAAGTATTTTTGCGGGTTGGTATAGCAAGAGTAAAAACGTTTGAAATTATTTGTCAGTGCTTTAAAGCACTAGGGCTATTTGAGGCTTGTAACCGAGTGAGCTCGGTAACTGCTCATGCGTACTTATTCTTACATCGATGAAAGAATAAGTAAAAATAGAGCAAAGTTTCCGCGTCCTGTTCACGCCCTTACCTGCATTTATGTAAGCAAATACCCCCTAGGACGAACCCAAGGAGAAACGCATGCTTGGCATTTATATTACTTTATCACCTATTTGTGGGAAATAACCACATTGCATAGGCTCTGCCTTGTCTAAAAATAAAACATACTGGTGTAAATTGAACTCCAAAAGATAAACAAGCCCTGAAAGTAGTAACTAACCTGAACTCTGGATAATAAATCAATCTCGAGCAGCTATTTTCAGCGTTAACTAAATTATCTCTTTTAACCTAAACCATTTAAGCCATCTCTAGCAGCTCGGTATAAAGCACCTAACGTAGAATCAAACACCCATTTAATAAAGCTGTAAGTAAGCTCTACAGCTTTATTAATAACTTTACCGGCAAACACTAACATATGCCCTAATAAGCCTAGCGTTTGTACTGCAAATGATGCAGACGCCTTTGCTATTTTATCGATAGTACGAGCAAGCATATCGTAAAACGTTAATCCGGTTCCAATAGCTGCTTGTGCAGCGACAGCGCTGTAATAGCCCGCATCTTTTAACAAGGTGATTAATGCCGCACTTAATTTATCAGACCAATGCGCATTAAATGAAGCTTGGTTTCTATCTTCAAACTTTAAACGCACTGGTGTGCTTAGAAAATGATTAGCTTTTACGGTTAAGTTATTCCAATCACTGCTGTTTGCCGTATTAATATAACCAGGCGTTCCGTCCAACTTATGAGCAGCACCTTTAAGGCCTTGCCCATTATCTAAACGGATTTCTTGCCCATTATACGGTGCATGTGAAAATGGCCATAAAGGGACTTTAGCAACTGGATCAGCGCCATGGGTACAACGGTAAATTTTATCAATTCTCGATGTCGCTGCCCTTGAAAAACCTTCAAGCCCTACTCGCGGTGAGCCAAATGTATACAGCTTTACTGGTAATGAATATTCCGCTTTGATCCAATCAGCGGATAACGTAGCTAAAGCACCACCTAAACTATGACCAACAACATGAACACCACCCGTCATTTTATTCTTAATATTAGCAGTGACAAACTCTTGTAGCTTAGGCTTCATAGTATAAAATGTTTTATTAAACCCCGCATGCACCATACTACCGTTTGAACCACCACTTAAACCAAAATGAGCATCAGTTAAGCCATCACGTATTGTATCGGTCCCTCTAATAGCAATTACAGACTCCCCTTTAAAAGCCCCCGTTCCGTGACCAACTAGGCCAAAACCAGAACTTAATCCAAATAGGTGCGAAATAAAGCCGCCTGATACACCTTGTACTGAACTAGGACTTACAGAAAAGTCAAACTTTCCACGTAAAGCCGGAGATAAAGAGTTATTAATTAGATCCGTACTTTTGATATCTTTGGCATCATAAGCAAGTAACGCGAGTTGTACCGCTTGTGCAGGTGTTAATGTATTCATGCTAAATCCTTTTAAATTGTTTATAAACTAAATTTTACAGGCTGTATAAACTGTAAAAACGTGTTCTTTATCTTCAACAACCGGTATATCGTAAGTTTGAGGCTCTTTTGCAATGTCGCACACTAGATTATTTAAATACTCATTCAAAGTTTTACTTTGCTTATGTAAACCAATTCTGGCAAACCATAAAACAATATCTTTCGAGTTATCTTTTTTTATGTAGATGTGCTGAATTAGAGACCCATTATCGAACATATTCGCTGGCTTAGAGGTTTTAATAACTCGCTCAGGAAAAGAAAAATTACCATTATCGTCTGACGTCGTTTCATCTAAATACTCATCACCAAAAGTGAATGACTTAAATATGGTAATATTCGCAAGTGGTTTACCATCATTTAGCAGTTGACCACTAATCGGAACTGATAAAGTAAAATCCTGCTTTTTTGAAAAGCCAAACATATCTGCAAAAGCCTGTGTTGTAGTAAAAAAAATAACGGTAATAGACACTACTACCAGTAAAGAAATCTTTAAACGTGATAATAACAAAGCAAACTATCTCCCAAGTTTTAGCTATACATTACGTAATATATATTTCTATTTAATTACACTCTTTAAGTGCTTTTTATTTTAAATAAAAAGCGATAATCAAACTTATTAAAACTAAAAACTCTAATAAAATACAATTATACTGCATGCATTTGGAACAAAAAACAACCAGTTTGTTTTTTATCCGTACTGCGCTATACATCAGGGCAAAATCGTAGATTTAACTCTGATTTAAAAGTATGTTCTTATACTGTTTAATGAATGAATATACCGACCTATAACAACCATTGATTTAAGTACTCAACGTTAAAAAATAAGTCGTTAACGGTTTATTTTTTGAAAGTAAGTTTTAAGTTTTAATAACCCAGATTCAAGTTCAAACTTTTGTATTTTAGGATTTTTAAACTTAAAGCCGTTTGAAATATGAGTATTAATCATCGTCGCCATACCTTCAAAGCCATCTGGCGCTGTAGCCACTAAATCAAGAAGTAAAGGCTGAATAAGCGGTCGATGCCCTTCTATTAAAGTGGGGGTCTCGTATATATCGTAAACGAGGTTGGTTAGTGTGTTCTGTTTTTTTTGTTCCATGTAATTTCTATAGCGCTTTAAATTAAAGCGTTAATAGCTCCTTTATATTTCAGTTTTCATTTAATGATTCATTTTCAGCTAATGATGCTTTGGCTTGCTTTTGTATATATTGAGCGCGATGCTCCCAATCGGTCCTATTTGCATAATTTATTACATAATCTGTATGAGAAATCACTTTATTCCACATACCAAGCTTTTGGTAAATAGTTGATAGTTCAAAATGTGCCGAAACAGTTTGAAAATTCATTTCATTATCATGGAGTAAATATAATTCATATAATCGTGCAGATTCTTTTAAATCCTTTTTTACAAAGTGGCCACTTCGGTATATCCAAGCAAGTTTTTTTAAAGCACTATACTCGTTATTTGCAATACGAGAATTAATTTCCTCTAAATAACGAGACCCATCTCCAGTGTGCACGCCTATGTAATACAAAGCCTCCCAATCACCAAGACTATATGCTTTTTCACACCATGCTTCTAATTGATCAGGTGCATGCATTAAGCTCTTTTCGCATTGCTTAGCGGCTTTCTCTACAGTTAGGTTAGAGGAGTTAATATCTATACTAGGAAAAAGTGATGCTCTCAAAACCGAAGAAAATACAAAACACCAAGTAAAGATAATTATTGATATTATTTTTACCATTGTAGTGAACCATCACTATTCACACGCTTTTCAGGTATATGCACTTGAAAAGATTTAACAGATGATTCGTACGGGTAGCCTTCTCGATAAAAATAGCGTTCTTTTAAGAATTTATCCTGATTAGAGTCACCTGAGCAGCGTCTATCACTTATGCAACTTAACCCTCCGATAAAGTCGATAAAGCGTACATTGAAAATATTGTGATCTTTAAGAAATACATCAACACCAGGCTGGTCTGCTGCATTTAGTACAGCATGAAAGCGATGCATAAAAGCAACAACCCTATTCTGACTTGAACGGTTTAATATAGTAGCTAAATTAACTGCCCAAAGTGCGTTTCTATAAGTATGAGTATCAAAGCAATCGCCTCCTATACCCTTCTCTGAAGAGCATACACTATCCATTATATCCATTGTTTCAACTAACACGTCGAGCGCGACTATTTTCATTCCAATATCGCGCGCAGCCTTAACAAGTTCACCATAAGCATGAGGTGTTAAATAGCCATGGGTCCAAT
This sequence comes from Pseudoalteromonas fuliginea, assembly GCF_000690055.1. Classification (GTDB taxonomy): domain Bacteria; phylum Pseudomonadota; class Gammaproteobacteria; order Enterobacterales; family Alteromonadaceae; genus Pseudoalteromonas; species Pseudoalteromonas fuliginea. The sequence goes on along the minus strand of NZ_JJNZ01000007.1, from coordinate 71,034 downwards.
ACTTATTAAAATACTGCTGTATAACATTAAAGCCTTTACCTGTGCGCTGATAAAAGTCTATTTTTTCCTGCATAGCTCTTGGTAACATTTCGATTGCAAAATGCGTGAAACCAGCAGCTTTTAGCTGTTTGATTGCCTTTATTGCTTCATACTTATAACCAGCAGTGCTATGACTCGATTCACCAAGCATCACTAAGCGCGCATTACCGGCCATTGTTTTATAATTTACATCCGTGTTTATCTTATTCACTGTATTTCCTTATGTTTAATATTCTTAATGTTATTCAAAAAACCAAGTTAGTCACACCAAGCTGCAGGCTTGCGTGTAAGCTTAATCGAATCTCTATTTTCATTTACCCAAGCATCAATTACAGGTGTAGGTTTAAACTCTGAACCCGTACCAGGCCAATAATAAGACCCGCTTAAACTCTTACAAAGTGCTAAGTAAATAGGTGCAGAGTTAAACATTACATCTTCACCTTTCTCAACAAACATATCATAAGAAATCTGTTTATGAGTTGTCCCTTTATAGGTTGTAATTACATCTGCAATAAAAATATGCCTTTGGAAACCATCGGCCTCTTGAAAAGAGTCTACTTTAATAATTTTTACTTTAGCTAAATAGTCAGCACGACTAACCGCTTTTCTAAAGCCATCAAGCTCTAATAAATCAGTATGTTGAGCATTAGCACAAAAATTAAGACTTAATAAAATAGTGTGCGCGATCAGCGCTTTTAATTGGCTAAAAATCTTCAATAGAAGCTAATTTACTAATAGCAGTACTGTCACAAACCCAATATTTCTTTATTTCATTTTTTTGTAGTGTGACTGTTTTTTCCTTTGTTACTGTATCAAGCTCTTCGCTATAGTAATCACTTACTATAACTTCACTTTCCCCCTCATTAAAAGTCAAACTGTGTTCAGTAACTAAAAAGCGATGATAGCTTGATTTTTCTACAGCTTTAAAGTCTGCTGAATCAATAACTGTGGCTGCATTTATAGTGAATTTAGCTAAGTGAAATTTATTACCTACTTTGCTAATAATCAGCTCAATAGGTGTTGGCACATCCGCATTACATTTAAATATAACTTGCGAGGTACCTTGAGCTGCATTACATGACGCAATGAAAAACAAAGGAGTAGTCAGAACAAGCTTACCAAGGTTACTTTTTATCATGCTTTTTAAATACCCTTGGTAGTTCAATATTCTAGTTATTTAGTAAATACATTACTTAATGCTTAACTGATACACCTGATAAATCAAAGTTATAAAGCGTAACTGAATCAATGGAGTGATCTTCAACTAACTTAGTATTCTTTACGCTAATAACCCCTTCATCAATACTAATATTGCTTACATTACTACTTAGAGTGAAATTAGTGAGTGCGTATAGCTCTGAGTTGATGATTTGATATCCCTTTAGCACTTGCAATTTGTTACCTGCATAAAACTTTATTAATGCATAATAATTTTTGCTTTTTTCGAGCAATGTTATTTCTGGCGTATGGCCTTTTAATCGAGTGGCAATAAAAGGGCTCCCTTCACTAAAAGACAAGATGTAAGTATCCCTTGTAGGCAAGCAAATACCTGACTTATCTTTGTGGAGTAATTTAACTTGCTCAAACTTCAATGACTGCAATAGCCCTGTTTTGTCATCAATTTTTATAGGCTTAGTTACTTTTATATTAAAGCATTCTGACGCTAAAGCGGTATGACTTATCGCAAGTAATAAAACACAAATTAAAGCTTGTGTAAGCGAGGTAAGCCTTAGTGATTTATTTAGCACGGTTTGTACCGCTTCTACATCAGTTAAACTATTAAAGCCGTCCAACCTAACCGGTTGTACTATTCTTATTGTTGACATCAAAAAGTCCATTTTTTAACGTTATCTCTTTTAGATGCAATTTGTCAGCGATAAGTGAACACCCATCATTTAAGGTGGATGTCTTTATTATTTTATTTTTAATACATGCAAGTAAAATTAATTTCTTCGTCATTTTGTACTTAGAAATAAGCATTACATTAAGTAGTATATCTCTTTTAGGTCAACTCAATAACCGCTTTATAAAGTAACATACCTTGTAAAAACTAAACCACATACCCAACTTAACCAAACAAAAATTAAGATGGGTGTCATTGTTATATTTTTAAGTGATTAAAACTGCTTGATTAACGTATATGGTGCATCGGCGGCTAGTCGTGTCACAATATAACTATAAGAAGAAGAATAACTACCACGTTCGACTGCATTTGCCATATGCAGAACTATGTCCTCAATATCATCATGGTTATAGTCACCCTTGGCCATTATCGTTAACCTTTGAATACCACCACTGTTGTCGTAATAAATAGCTTGGTCATCATTTACAGGTTCCACTTTTTTAATGTGGCTCATTTCGCCCCAGCTACTCGCTTTTGCTAAACGGCGCTCGTCATCGTTCGAGATAATTAAAGACAACTCAGGCGGCATCTGTTTAGGCAATGCTAAACTGTGCTTAAATGAACTTAAAAAGCTTTCTTTTGAAGGCTTCAATTTCCCCATATCAACCCATGTGGAACAAATTTTATTAGTAGCAATTAACGCGACATGCTCTTTATAATCTGCTGATTTATAGCCCTCTTGCAATGCTTTAGATAAAACTTTGCAACTATCAACTTTAATAGCTGGCTTACTACCTAAAACAACCTCATAGGAATAAAACCAGTTTTTACTAAATAAAGCATTAACCTGCTCCGGCGTTTCCAACACTTCCGGTTCCATAAAATACCCATTAGTTTTATTCTCTAAACTATATGTTGGAGCTATTTTATTTTCTTTTATATTTGCACATGCTGTACTAGAGATACTAATACATATAAGTAAAGTCGTTTTTTTTATCATTTGGCACTCTTGAATAGGTTGCGGACATAAGTATTACGCTCAGCTGATACATCTTTTCTATTTGATTCAATGGCTGCTTGTTTGAAATCACATACTTTCATATGTTTATTAAAATTTGGAAACTCGTCTTTAAGCTCAGGCATACCTAAATTAAAAATCATATCAAATAGCGCTAATTTTACATCGTTAGGGTAACTTGAAAATTCTGACGCACCGTAAATAATTTTAAGCTCACTTTCAAATGTTTTTATATGCTGTTCAACTTGAGCTTCCCTTACGGCCTCTGTAATGACCAATTTAGTGAAAGGCTTATAAAAAGGAGCCGCTTGACTCCCAAAAGGCTTTGATTTAATTAGTTTAAATTCATCTTCAATTTGTTTTACCGAGGCAATGGCACCCGTATCACGAAAGGTAAAAGGTACTTTTTTTGCCGCTTCAACATCTTTTAATAAATGACCAACGCCAACTGTTACTTTGCCCTTTGTGTCTAAATACATATGAGGAATATTACCTTCATATTTCTTCATATTTTGTTTTAATGTTACTTTTAAATTGCCAGATATTGGAACAATCGCAGCTGTTACAGCACTCGCCAGCTTTTCATTGATTTTTCTATGGGTGCGGCCATTTGGATCTATTTTTCCATCAGGGCGTACCATATTTACCACTTTACTTTGAAAGAGCTTTATAGCCGCTACTGTTTTAGAGTTTTCAGGGCGTGAGCCTAAACGACCGTCTACAGTAAGTTTTCTAGTAGTCGCTATGAGGGAAAGAAGTGAATTTAAAGCGTTTTGCACTGCCTTGATATCGTCTGGCTTATTTGCGCCGCCCATCCCTACAGATTGGATTAATTTCATTGCTGGCATCGAAGTGTCCTTTTCTTTTGTGTTATGTTTTTTAAGTACAACGTGTTAGTAGTAAATTAACACCCATTAATTAAAGTGGATGTCTTAGTTGTTTTTTTAAATTAAAGCGTTAATAGCTCCTTTACTTATCAGTAAAGTAAGTACATCAATACGGCCTTATTTTTTTTTCTTATTATTTCCTTTTGCCATTTCTTTTTCGACAGCTGCACGAGCGTCTCTTATATCTTTAAAAAAATCATACTGATATTTAATAAGACCTTGGTATTTTTCTCCTTTAATTAAATAAAAAGAGAGCAACATAAAGGCTATATTGATAGCTGTAGCAATGTAATAACCATTACCTTCTAAAATTATAAAAGTCGGTAAGCAAATCAAAGCTAAAAATAAAGCATAGAATTTTAATATATTTGCGCAAAAAAAAGAGCCTTGACTTACTTTAAAATTTATAAGGCAAAATGCTATCCCTGTAGAAAATAAAATGCCTAACAGCCACTCAGGTTCTGCATCGAAGTATTGCGTTAACACAGTCATTCCGGAGTATACAGTCCCCAAAAGTAAGAGCACTGTTACTAATAGAAACCTACGTAAAAGCTTCCATGGTGGAAATAATAGAAATACCTCATCGTTTTTAGACACTACTTACTCAACTCCTCATATATTCCAATTGCGAGTGAATTCACTGTTCCAGATAACGCACTTCCCCCAAAACTAAAAGATGCGCCAATAGTATCCTTAAGCTGTAATCTCAATGCTTGGGTAATTTGAACACCGCTATAGCGCTTAGGGAATTGTCCGCTTCTGACCATCCTCTTCAATACTTGGTTAGAAACGCCAGGGTGGTTCAACCTAATTATATCTTGGGTTAAACGTTTTCTTTCACTACTAGAAAGACCTTTTAGAAGAGCCTCAGTAGTTTTATTGGTATTTGCTTTTAGTAGTTTAACTGCTTTTAGAGTTGCGGCACCGGCAGCGGCAGCTCCAGCCAATGAAACTACATCAAGTGCCATAGTTACATTCTGATACCATTCCTTAGAGTCATATAAGTCGTTTAATTCAGGGTTTACACTTTCGTTATAGGTTCTGACACCACCGTTAATGCATTGAAGTGAACTCGCTGTACTGGCAGCCACTGCTAAATATGTAACGGCAGAACTTGTTCCGCCAGAAATTGGGATCGCCGCAGCACTACCAAAAACGACTATCCAGCCTAACACAGCTGCACTACAACTTAAAACTGTACCGGCAACCTCCCCAACTAAACGTGACTCTCGTGCACTACTCTGACTATTTTTCAAATGACCTGCAAACTCTTGCTGATTCATATTTTTGGGTTGTTCGCGAAGTATTATTTTCGGACGAGTTAAAGATGAGCCACTATAAGATCTCAACTCTACAACCGTAAAGCTTGAGTCAATGTACATAACCCCAGCACCAGTCAAGCCTGGAAGTTTGTCAATATCTTTAAATAGCCTTGCTTGATTTATTTCATGACTAAGTCGAACTTTTAACTGTCTTTCTTTGTGGCGTTGGTATTCATTTCCAAACATTAAATAACTCCTTTTAATTTAATTACATTTTTCAAGCTTATCTGCAGCATTGAACTTATTTACTCTGTTAAACTAGACTTCCGAAGCCTATTTCTTTAATAACCTAATACCCTTTTCATCTATGATAAAAATGAAGCTACATCTATGAATATTTATCAGCTATTTTTTTCAATTCTTCTAGCAGACTATTTTTTAACATGTAGTGAGGTATGTCCCATTTTTGAGGTGTATTGTTAGAAATATAGCTTTTTCTATTCCCATTCCAAATATTCAAGCCAGGAGTATTTTCAGCACAGCAGTGAACCATCATATTGATACCAATAGTCTCTTCGCTAAACTCAGCGGTTATACTGCGCTCAAAGTTTGAAAAGCCACCTTCATCCTTCTTTTTAAAAAAACCATTTTCAATTTGATTAATTATCCAAGGTAAAGCAGTTAGTGGGTACTCAGATTGTGTGAGGCGTCTTTTCTTTTTCATTTTTGAATAAAAATCAGTCGATATAACCAAATAATTTCCTTTCTTTATAAGAAGGTTTTTTTCATCTGGAAACATTTCATAATTAATAGTTGAAAGGATTTCTTCACCTGTTTTCAAGTTATTATGGTCTACTAATCCCAAAGGTGGCTGTATTTTTTTATTCAATGTATTTACCCTTAAATAGGTGTTAAACGGACTGTGGTTACATTTTTCATTTCTGCAATCGATGGGGGATCATTTTCCAAAGTTAAAGTCTCTACCACACCATGATTGTTTCCTGAATGTCGGCACTGTGTCATACCATCACCAGTAAACTCACTATTTGCACCGAACTCGGTTCTAAGAGCATGCCTTGCTGCAAACTTATCCTCTTGCTCCTGATCGTTCATGGCTTCTATAAACTCATCTTGATCTTTTGAATTAAATTCATTTAAACCATTAGCCCAATACTCTTGCATGAGCGCCGCATAATGTTTTTGGTAATCAGAGTTCAGTACGCTATTTATTGCATCATGATATTTTGGCTTAAGTTGTTTCTTAGCTGGTTCTTCAAGTTCATTCCATGTAGGCACGAAGGTATTTTCACCAAAATCACTCAAATCTTCACCACGGTCAACAATATGAAGTACATAATCTTTTTTTGGATCGCAACCAGTTGCCAATAAATCAGCAATTATCTGAGGATCACTATCTGCATTTTCTAGCATATCAAAGCTAGTAGCCCACATAGCAACTAAACCATTTGGTTTTTTGAAAGCTAGTTTTGCATTAATATCTTCATTAACTGGTTGGAAGCTGACTAGAAAACGTGATTTGCCAACAGAGCCATCTTTTGATTTTTTCACTAACTCGCTATCAGTATATTTAGCTTTATAACCATTTTTAATAATATTTTCACGTGCAATATCTAATCTTTCTAAACATTCCTCGAGAGATTTTGGTTCTGGCTTGAAGTCAAGGTTTGCTTCTGAAACTAATTGTTCAGCAGTGCCTTGGTTAATATGATTAACCATTTCATCTGCTGTATAAGGAGATGCATCCTCTGGGAGTTGAGACAGTTTAATTAGCTTTTCTTTTAATTCTGGCGAAATAGCTGAATTAGCATCAAGTGCAGCTTTTACTTTTGCCTGCCCCTCTTTACACAACAACCCAAACGGATCGACCCAATTCACCGGATTTGGCGTATATTGATAGTGGTTTATCCCGCCCACTAACCCTATCGGGTCTTGGTTTATAAAGCGTTGCTGCTTGGGGCTGTAGTAGCGGTAGCGGTTGTAATGTAGGCCACTTTCCTCGTCTAAATACTGCCCCTGAAAACGGATTGGCTGAGTGAAGCTGCTTTCTTTATTAAAGTCAGGCTCGGCTTCTGGCTCTTCATAACCATATACATCGGCTTGGTTTTCCCATACGACTTCTGCTTTGTTGTTGGTTACAAAGCGTGGGGTATTAAGCTGGTCTAGGTGGTAATAGTAAACCTCGCCTTTTTTAATTAGTGCTACTGGGTGAAATTGATTTGGTAGGTTGATATACCAAGTATATTCACCGTGTTGGCATTCGCCGATTAACTGGTCGTTATCCCAAATGTAGTCAATTTTACCGTGCTCGGTGTGCTTAGCGATACGACGACCGAGTGGGTCGTAGTCGTATTGGGTGAGCGTGCCGTTGTTGTTAAAGCAACTTAGCTGGTTAAACGCGTTGTATTCACGGCGGGTTTTTATACCTTTGCCGGTTTCGCGTATTTGGTTACCAAACTCGTCGTAGTAAAAGTCGCTGTCGCCAAATTGTGTTAGGCGGTCGGCGTCGGTGGCACTGTTTATTGTGGTGTTGTTCGTACTTTCATTGTTTATTACTGAGTCAGCGTTGCTACTGTTTTTACTACTATTTGGCGCTAAATCGCTGTATTCGTTATGGGTGGCGCGCGTTAAATCAATAGAAGAGCTGGCTGTATACTCGTTACTGGCTGCATCATGTTCTATACCCTGCTCGCCTGTATCACTAGTGTCTGTACCGCTAATGCCCGCATCGTTTGTGTTTGATTGAACAGTCTGGCTTTGCGGGTTACCAAAGCTATCCCACTGGAAGTGTGTGGTTGTATCAGTACGTGAGCTTGCCATTGTTTGTTGTATTAACTGGCCAAGGCTGTTGTATTCAAAATTGATATTTTGGCTGCTTACGCCTTCATTTTTACGGGCTATCAGCTGATTTACGCTGTCATAATTATACGTACAGGTATCAAATAATGCTTGCGCTGGATGTGTAAGCTGCTGCTGCGTTAAACGGTTGAATACATCAAACTGTTGAGTAAGGGTAATGCTGTTACCAAACTGCTGGGTTTTAATATTACCTTGGCTGTCGTAACTTAAGGTTACAAGCGGCTGTGCGAGCTCAACCTCTTTGCTATTGGTTTGCAGTAAATGAATAGCACTTAGCTGACCAAACTGGTTGTAGCTGTATTTAAGCGTGGTTGAGTCTGGCAGAGTAAGTGATTGCCGTCTGCCGTATTCGTCGTAACTGTATTTTAAAGTATGCGCTTGTTGCTGGTTATGTACTTGCTCGGCGCGCAGTAATCGCCCGCCTTTATCAAACGTTTGTTTAAGTGTTGATTGCGCATTATGTGCACGCGCTATTTTACCTTGCTTTGTGTAGCTGTAATAATTGGCGTTATTAACAATATGTGAGTCGCTTGCAAGGCTTGCATGCTGCGCTGTTACACGGCCTAGGCTGTCGCGCTCTATTTTCACGTGGCGTTTGTTGCTTTGCGTTACTGAGGCTAGGCGGTTACAGGCATCATATTTATACTGCTGTAGCGTGCCATCAAACCCAGTTACTTGCGTTGGGTTTTCGTTCGCGTCGTAACTTATGCGGTATACGTGGCCGTCGCTTCGCTCGATGGCTGTTAAGTTTCGCTCTTTGTCGTACGTTAAATGCAGTGCGCTGCCATCGGGCTGAATAACACAATGCGGTTGGCTTAGCCCTTCAAAGTGTTGCTCTGTGGTATCGCCTTTGCTGTTTTGCGAGCTAATTAACCGCCCTGCTTCGTCGTAACTAAAATATTGATGCTGTTTATTTTCAGGCTCTTTTTCATCAAAGGCAATTGTTTGTGTAAGCTGACCGTGCTCATTGTACTTATATTGAGTTAGTAAACCTGCGTTATTAAGTGTGGCATTTACGCGGCCTAAATTGTCGTAGCTGTAACGTATTAGCTCATCGTTAAGATGTTTGGCTAACAGCTCGCCTTGCTCGTTCCAAATAAATTTGGTGATTTGACCATTTTTATTAATATGCTGGGTTAACTGGCCGAGCTTATCGTAGCTGTATAATGTGGTGCGGCCATCGCCAAAGGTTTCGCTTTGTAATAAGCCAGCCACACTGTATTTACGCGTAATGGTTTGGCCATCAGGTAAGGTCGTTAATACACGTTGCCCAAGTTGGTTGTAAGCAAAATGGGTTTGGCTACCATCTGGCTGCGTTATTGCTTCTAATTGGCCGAAAGGTGTATAGCTATAGCGCGTTGTGCTGCTGTCGGGCTTTATTTCACTGAGCTTTTGCCCTTGCGCATTGTATGTATATTGCCATACGTTGCCGTTAGGGTCGGTATGTTTTACCAGCTTACCTTGTGCGTTATGTACAAAGTGCTCTTTGTGGCCGCGAGAATCTATACAGGTTGTTTCACCAGCCTCTAAGTTGTATTCAAACTGGTAAGTATAGGTATTGTTATCGCCCCACTGTTTTATACATTTAGCGCTGGGTGAGTAGCTATCCCACTCAAAATGGTGGCTAAAGCCACTGGCTCGGGTACGCTTTGTTAATAAATTAGCGGCGTTGTAGGCGTAACGCTCAGTTTCGTTTTGCTGATTAGTTGCTTGAATAAGGTTGTTGTTTTCGTCATATTCATAGCTTGCAAGTACAGGGTATATAAGCTGCTGTTTATTATTTTTATCTGTGTGGTAAGCCGCAATTTTACTTAGTAAACCCTGTTGGTTGTAACTAATAATACAGCCACGTGCTTTATTTACTTCTATACGATTTATGCGCTCTTTAGCATCGTAATAAAAACCAATACTTTGGCCTTTTTCATTGATTATTTTTTCAAGTAACCATGAATTTTCACCGGCTTTAAAGGTCAAGTGTTGATCGTCTGGCGTAACGAGGACTTGCTTACCATTAGTTTGATAATGCAGTGCAAGGTTACTGCTTAACTGATAACTCGATTGCCCAGGCTTTACTTTTTCAAAGCGGTGTTTAGCGCCGTGCTCATCTTGGTACTCTAACCAGTAAGTCCCTTTTTGCTTAGGGCCTACTTTTGGTGGCGGCAGGTAATGCTCAGTAAGGCTTGCCATAAAATCGTGGCGCCAACCATTTCCCATAACACTGCACACATCGGCATGGGATGAGCGGTACAAACGTCGCCATATTAATTGGCGACTGCCTGCTAAAGTAAAATCAATTAGCGGCAGTATTTCTTCACCCGATAGCATTGAAACCGGATCTGAACGGCATTCTTGCTCAGTAATGGGTGTTTCACTTGGCGTCGAATCGCTTACCCCCCCCGTATTTGTTACCGGTGCTTGCGCGGCACTTTTTCCTGACGCGGGTGACTCGCCCTTTTTAGGTGATTTTTTACCTGCTGAGCCAGCATTTGTATTATCGCTGACTTGAATAGCCGACTTTGCTTTTTGGTGATAGCAACTCACAGTACCTGCAACTAACGCTTGCGAAAGTACACTGGCAGTTTCACGTGCTGTGGCACTACGAGGACATTTCACACCGGCAGTGTTGAGCAAGTTAATTACGTCGAGACGTTTAGTTGCATCGCTCGTTAATGTACTGCCAACTTGAGCAATTTGCTTTTTAGCACTTTCAGGCGTGTTAGCTACTACAGGAGCATAACCAGATGGCGTTTGACCTTTACCAGCAACGAGGCAAATAGGGTAACTTTTTCCTTGTAAAACAACTGTATTACTTTGCATTAGTTGTGTGCTTCCTCACTTATCCATAAGTATGATGCTACTGCTTGGTGCTTTGCTTGTTCTTGCGAAATCATAAGAGCGTGTTTGCAATGATTTTCAATAACGGGACTCGTTGTTAATTGATATAAATTAACAACGCCTTCCAGCGCACCAATTTGGCCTAACTTATAATTAGGCAGCTCATAATGTGTCTGCTCATAAATTAACGCACTGAGCAGCTGTAAATCGTTTAACCACACTTCACTGTCGTGGTTAATGCCATTTCCTGGCGCAAAAATAATATCAATAGACTGCTGAGCTTGCTCAGCCACTCGAGTAAACATACCGTTTAATTGATTATGTTTAACAAAATCAATTGAGGGTGTTATTTCGTAGTTTACTTGCGACCACCCAGTTTTTTTTGCCCCAAGTGTTGCAAATGCTCCGCCAACACCTTGGTAGCTGTATTGCCCTGATGCATCAGCTTTAAAAGTTGCATCAAGCGCAATTATATTTACTTTTTTCCAATGATTTTTTTTAGTTAAAGCAACTGCGACATGTGCACTCGTTACACCATAAAATAATAAGTGTTCAACATGATCTGGGTATAACTGCTTTAAACTGCTTTCAAGTAATTGCTTAAGCTCACTTTGATAAGATAATGCAGGCAAAAGCCAAACAAGCGGCGTATTAAAGTCTTCTACTTTATTAATTAGCTCTTTCGATTTTACGATGCAATCGTAAATACATACATCCCACGACTGCCATTTTTTCCCTTCTAGGGCGGCAGTCACATCACCATATAGTAATTCATCTACACTTGTCGTCGCAGGCATTGATAAATAATCTATTGATACACTAAAAGCACTCATAACAATGTTCCTGAGTTTTCTTTTCTAGCGGCAACAGACTGATAATAAGTATATAGATTAAATACCGCTTGGCTTTGACAATCCATTGCTGACATCTCTATCGCATTTAATGGCTCATTTAATGTTCTGCCTGCAAGTAACCTCAGCGAAGACATCTGGCTTTCATAGCTTGGCCAGTTAACCTGTAACTGCCGCTGAAAATCTAAACAGGCTTGTTCATTACCATTTCTCGCTTGCATTTGTGTTTCAAAGTTTACGAGTACATCTAATTTTTCACCAAGAATACGTTTAATCAAGGCAACTATTTGCTCTGGCTTTTTTACTTGATGCAGCACCGTATTAGCAAGCGGGATAAGCTTTACAAACCCACTTTGTAGTAATACTTGCAAAGTATGATCAACAGATACAATGTTGCTTGCATAGTTACTAACAGCATTAACTTGTTCAAGACTTAGCGATAGTAAAAAAAGAGACATTAACGGTGAGTTAACAAGTCCATTTTTGGTTAAATTATCAAAAATATTTATTAGTTCTTTGGTATTCGATTTACTTGTGACGAATAAAATCTCTTCAATTGCACTCAAAGCTTGGTCTGAAATTTTATCCTCAGTGCTATAAGCTAAAAACAAAGTGCTTATATCAATTAAAGGCACAAGGTTGAGGCTGTGTTGCTGTAATAAAACTTTACGTATAATTAACTTTGCAACCGCGTGTAACTCAGGCTCGTTAAGCACACAGTTGATAAACTTAATATTTACGGTTTGAGGAAGGTTTGCCATTATTTCTATACAAGCTTGAGAAATAGAATTATGGGTCTGTCCACTTTCCTGAAATACAATTAGCTGCTCTAAATTTGGCTTAACAAATACTTGGCTTAAGTTATTACGTTTAGCATTTAACCAACATAACTCTAGTAGCCTTTTTTTGAGTGTTTTAACATGCCCTACAGAAGTAAACGGGCAAAGCTGCGCATTACTAATTACCAGCAATTGAGCTTCATAGTTACTTAAGTAATTAGATAGCAACGTTAGCCACCTATTAATACAGTCGGATTACCAACAACAATTTTTCCACCATGGGAGCTATCATCACCCATTCTTGCGGCTGGTTTTTCATTAATTTTAACTGAGCCAGATCCTGACTTAATGCTATCGGGTGGACCAATACATACCATCATGTCGCCTTTGCGAGCTGCGGGCATACTTCCAATTAATACATTGCTAGAGCCTAGAACAACAGGACCACCAACATGCGGAACTGTGCCGGTAGTTTTAGGACACACATGCATATGACCAATTGTAGCTGCTGGCTTACCCATTTAGACTCCTTGTCTTATTACTGATTTTTAAGTAATTCTATTATTCGTATAAAGGAATAATTAATAATTTATTATGTGCAACTAAGCGAGATAATTCATCAATTAGTTCACTTTTAGTATAATCCGAAAGCGCCACAGGGCTTTGCATTACATACTGATATAACCCTGATACAACATCCTCACTATTTAACGAGGTATGTAAGTATACAAAAAACTGTTGTGCATAGTAGCCATCCATTGCCTTTAAATGACTTAATGCAGGATTTAGCAATGGATCATCAGGCCTATTAACTGGTAAACAAATCAAATGAGGCAACCCATAACGACAATATACAACATGCCCATTGTTATTAATGCCATTTCTCAAACCTGTTTGAAAACTATTTATTATTTCCATAATTGCATTAATTTAATTTAATTAAACCGGCAGATAAAGTAATGGCACTGCCATCCACTTTTATATTACTACCTTTAATATTTATATTAGTGCCTTCAATAGTTATATTACCACTGCTACTCATTTTAATCTGAGCAGATCCTGTTTTAATAATAATTTCATCACCGGCTTCGATATTTAATTTTTTTCCTACTTTTAAAGTATCATTCTCACCTATATCAGCAATATGGTTTTTAGCTACTTTTAAGCTGTCATTGTTAGCTATATCTACTTTTCGATCGTTACCAATTTCAACATTATGGTCGTTATCGGTTTTATCATTTTGATCGTTTTTAACATATAGTTGTTTATCTTTTTCAGCTTGTATGTATAAAAGCTCACTGCCTTTTTTATCTTCAAAACGCAGCTCATTGAAGTTATCAGCACCACCTTCTTTTGTTGAGCGTGTTTTAATCCCACTTTGTGTTTTTTCAGCGGGTAATGCATACGGAGGCATTAAATCAGCGTTATAAATTGCGCCGCTAATAATAGGTTGATCTGGGTCACCATTTATAAAATCAACAAGTACTTCTTGCCCTACACGAGGAAAGAAAAAGGCGCCCCACTTTTTACCAGCCCAATTTTGAGCAACACGTATCCAACATGAACTTTTCGAATCTTTTTTGCCTTCTCGGTCCCAGTCAAACTGCACTTTAACGCGACCAAATTGATCAATCATTATTTCGTCAGCACTGTCGCCAGTCACTATTGCCGTTTGCACACCATTGATTACAGGCTTCTTTTTATTAATTTGTGCTCTGTATGGTATTTCTTTTGGTACACATTCAAAGTGATTTGAGTAAACCTCGTCTGCCGCGCTTTGCTGACCACCTGATTGATTAGGCACCGTTATTGACGTCATCATTGACGTTATAACAAAGGTTTTTCCTTCTAATCTAGGATCTTCATGTTTTTTAAAACCAAATAATTTACCCACGGTAAAAGAACGACAATCACTTTTACCGCTTGATAATTTCATGTCTCTTTGCAATGACTCTAACTGTACCGATGCCATACTTGCTGCACGAGGGTGACATTCAGACTCACCTGTATATTCGAATATTTCTGATACCGATTGTGTTGGCAACTCAGAATTTGCTTGCTCTCCATCAGGGTATCTTGAGGGTTGCTTAAAATCGTACCCAACACGTTTAAAGCTACCAGGGGCAATGCTTAAACCACCTTGCCAGCGTGATACATGCGACTCGCTAAGGTGTCCGGTTGAATAAACTACCTTTGCCTCTCCACACACTTCGTAGGCTGTAACATCGTCAGCTAACACAAGTGTATGATTGCTGTTTGAGTGTTCAAAGAAGTAAAAAATGCCTTCATGTTGAAGTAAGCGTTGTATAAAATCAAAATCTGATTCTTGATATTGAACACAATATTCGTATTTAGGGTAGGTTTTGCTTGTTTTGTCTGAAAAGGCAACGCTGTGTTGGCCAAACAAATCTGCAAAAATATCTTTAATTGTTTTCTTTTGAAAAATACGACTATTTTTACGGTTGCGCATTGACGCCGCAAAAGGAACTATTGTCGCTTGATAGTCAATATAATTTTTTTGTTCATCAACATCCGCTGTACGGCTGCCATTTGAAACAAGATGACTGACTATGCCATGGTAATAACGTTCGCCGCCACCCTCAGCATTTTTTACTTTTATAGAAACAGGCTTACCAACTAAGTCTTCATGTGCTATTTGCTTGCCAATCGTATACATATTAGCTGACATAACAAATAAGTCAGACATTGCCTCTTGGGCGACAAAACGAGTTAAATAGAGGGCGTCTTTACCAGCAGGGGTGCTAATTTGAATTACGTTTTTATCTTGTGTTGCTTTTTGCATTCCTTGCTTTTCCCATCCTAGAGATCAAAAAAAGCTCTGAGCAAAGCCCAGAGCCATTATTAGACAACAAATATTACATTTGTTGACCTTTAACACCGCTGTAACCATATACAAGTGGCGCAGTAATGTTATTTTTGTCGTCTGTCGGTGTAACAGTCATCATCATTTCAGTGTAGCTGATAGTGATTGTTTCAATTGGACGATCGTTCTGTACTGATACTGAATAGCTAGAAATCATTGCATCTGTTAGTTCGATTTTCATGATTTCTTCAACTTTATCACCTTGTTTAGTGATATGGAAAATAGCTGGTAAACCTTTACCAATAGTTGCTTCTTTGAAAAGGTCAGGAGACGCTTTATCTTGAAGTTTAGTAATTGTTACATCGCCTAAACGAGTAGAGCTAGATTCACGATCCATCGCTGTACCAGTGGCTGAGCTAATTTCACGGCTTACGTTCCAATCAAGTGATAAAACTGTAATTAAATCTTTGAAAGACTCAGCAGTAGTTTCGCCTTTGATTGAACCGTATTTTAAATATGTATTTGCTTGCATTTGATAATGCTCCTTTTAATTAAACAATGTTATCCATTAATACTGGATTATTTACTTTGGTTTCCCAAAATTCCTTTGAAATCATTATCTTTATAACAGCAATGAAAAGGTCTTCAGAATTCCTTTCCCTAGATGAAGACAATGTCTCAAAAATTCCATGTAGTTACCTAAGACACCAAAATTATAATGCCCTAAAACTAAAGAAACAACCTTATTACTCAGTTATATTAAAAATAAATTTAATTTAATTCAATTTCAAATTCATTATCTTTAATTAACAACAATATACTACTAACTTTGTTGCCATCTACCATACTAGATAATAAAACTTCAGATAATAAAGGTAATACTTTATTTTGCAAAATCGTATGTATATTCCTTGCACCCGACCCTGCATTTTGACAATTAGCAATAATATACTCAACAACATCACTTTTATAAGTGAGTTTTGCGTCATAATTCTTTTTAACTCTTTTAATTATTTTATCTATTTGAATCCCTGCGATTTCAGTCAGTATATTATCACTCAATGGAATATAAGGAATTACGTTAATCCGTCCTAAAAATGCAGGTTTAAATGAACCTAATAAATCGTCTTGTAATGCTTTTAATAAACCTTTTATACTTGGTTTACTCTCTTCATCTTCAAATAAGCTCATTGTGGTATCTGTGCCCACATTTGAAGTCATAATAATAATTGTATTTTTAAAATCGATGTCACGCCCTTCACCATCTTTAATTGTACCTTTATCAAACACTTGATAAAAAATATCTTGAACACCTGGGTGCGCTTTTTCCATTTCATCTAACAGCACAACACTGTAGGGCTTCCTTCTTACTGCTTCGGTTAAAATACCGCCTTCGCCATATCCGACATAACCAGGAGGTGAGCCAAGCAATAAAGACACCTTATGCTCTTCTTTAAATTCAGACATATTAATAATGGTGACATTTTCTTCGCTGCCATACACTTCTTGGGCAAGTGATAAGGCTGTTTCTGTTTTACCAACACCACTTGGGCCAGCGAGCATGAAAATACCATTTGGTCGACTTTCATCGGCTAGTTGAGCACGAGACGTTTGTACAACCTTAGCGATTAAATCAAGTGCATGATCTTGTCCTACTACACGCTCTTTCATTTGGCTTGCTAGGTTTAAAATGCCATGAATTTCATCTTCATGCATTTTCCCTACGGGTATTCCCGTCCAATCAGAGATAACCTGTGCAATCAACTCTTCATCCACTTGCCAATGCACCATGTTATGCTCGTATGAGGCAAGTTTATGTTTACTTTCTTTTAACCTTTCAAGCATCTGTGCTGAAGATTCATCCTCTTCGGAGTTTATTGATTCGAGTGCTTTGTTAAGATCTGTAACAATCTCTTTTTCTAATTTAAATTGCTCATTTAATGGCTCAAGTTGCTTTTCAATATCAACTAACTCAGCTTTTAGCGTATCTAGTTGTTCTGAATGATCTAACCCCGTTTTTTGTTCGCGGTTTAGCATCTGTACTTGCGTTTCAATCTCACTTAATCTATTGACAAGTTGCTCTATATTACTGGGGGTCGATGCTTGGCTCATGGCAACACGCGCACAAGCAGTGTCGAGCAATGCAACCGCTTTATCTGGCAATTGTCTTGCTGTTATATAGCGATGAGATAAGTGAACAGCGCTCTCTAATGCTTGCTCAGAAATAAATACTTTGTGATGGCGTTCCATTACAGGCACTAATCCGCGTAACATAGCCACTGCTTTTTCTGGTGTTGGCTCTTCAACTTTAACAACCTGAAAACGACGAGTTAATGCGGCATCTTTTTCAAAAAACTTTTTATACTCAGCCCATGTTGTCGCAGCGATTGTACGTAATTCACCTCGAGCGAGTGCTGGTTTTAATAAATTTGCAGCATCATTTTGACCAGCGGTACCACCACTCCCTATCATAGTGTGCGCTTCATCAATAAAAAGAATTACTGGATTAATCGCATTTTTCACTTCATTAATTAAAGATTTTAAGCGATTTTCAAATTCACCTTTCATACCAGCCCCAGCCTGAAGCAAAGCTAAGTCTAAGCTATGAATTTTCACATTTTGTAACACTGCGGGTACATCTTTTTGTGCGATTCTAAGTGCAAGTCCCTCTACAACAGCCGTTTTACCAACACCGGCCTCACCGGTAAGAATAGGGTTATTCTGTCTACGCCTTGTTAAAATATCGACCATTTGACGAATTTCAAAATCTCTTCCTAAAATAGGATCAATTTTTCCTTCCAGTGCTTGCGCCGTTAAATCAACAGTAAACTGGTCAAGGCTAGGGGTTTTAGAACTTAAGTTTGTTTGTGCAGTTGCACTTTGTACCGAATGGTTTCGCTCTTCTGATTGGGCAACTATTTCTGGCCAGGCATGCAAGAGTTGCCCAGGTTCAATTTTATTAAATAACTTACTGCAACGAGTCACTAAGCTCGAAAGTGTATCGTCTTTAGTGAGTGTATAAAGAACATAAGCACTGCGAATTTGGTTATCTGTAAATTCTATACTTGTGCTTAACCACGATTGCTTTAATAAGCTAGTCACATGAACGGATAAACTAGGTGAAGACTCACTACCTGTTTTTAATGATTCAAGCGACTGATTTAAGTCTTGTTGAACTCTATCAATATCAATATCGAATGAGCCAAATATAAGCCTAACGTCATCTAATTTTTGTTCAATCATAGCAAGTAACCAATGCTCTAATTCAACAGTAAAATGACTACGACTATTACAAATTGCAACAGCAGCTTCTAGGCTCTTTCTACAGTCGGGACTCAATTTTTCAACGAGCTTATTCAGTGTCATCGAAGACATACACTATTCCTTTTAATTTTAATTATCCTTTAAACGATAACTTAGTAGGTTTATTTTTAAATGTGTTTTTACCGGCGCCTAAAAAACTATTAGCGCCTAGTTGACAATTATTTTTAGAAAGCGATACCGCCTCTAACTCATGAAAATCAGATTCAATAATTAACCGAAATTGAACTGAATTTCCGACATAATCTTTTATAATTTTATTGCTAAGCTCAAACAAAGACCCTTTAGGTAATAACGATTTAGCTTTCGAGGGGTCATCTGAAGAAATATGAATTTCAATGCTTGATGAAACATCCCATATTTGCTTACCAATCACAGTGTCAACACCTAAGCGTGCATGTTGCCCTTCAAAGAGTGCCTGACTAGCTAGGCGTGTTTGCTCTTGAGGCTTAAGATCATGCCACTGGCCAATCATTTGTTTAATCGCAACATCACACCCTAAATAAGAAGTAAGAATGCTTTTTAGATCCGATGCATTTCTTATCTTTCGGCTATATAAACCAGAAAAATGAAGTTGATGTTCGTTGTAACCTCCACTTAACAAACCTAAAATTTGTGTGTATGGGTCTTTATTCTTATCTTTATTTATATGATTCAGTGATGGTTTATATTTTTTCCAAGCTCTGTAATACAAAGAAATTAGGCGATGATTAAACATGTCGTAAAAATCACGCATAGTGGTGTCTTTATATCTCAGGCGTTGCATAACCAATTCACTGTAAAATTGTGGTAGCGCACCTGAGCAACCTGTTAAGCCCATAAAAGATACCTGCATATTTACTTTATGGAGGCCATCTTCAAAACTTGTTTCCTCTAATTTTGTAATCGCGTTACCTGGGTAACCAAACTTTTGAGTTGCCGTAAATTTAATAAGCTCGTGCTTTGGGTTACTATCGTAGCCTACGTGACGGTGCTCTAAGCCATCCTTTTTAAGCTGGTTTTCTATTATGAAAACGGCTTTATAAAAGTCTATTTGCGATGCTTGAGAAATAATATGCTTAATCATAAAAGAGGACTATCACCCACTCTAGCTGGCCACTGATAATATATTTGTTCTTGCTCTTTTAATCTGAGGCTAACACGCGTAAAGCTGTTAATTGCAGCAAATTGTGCAAAAAAATGGTCTAAAATAGAGGCAAAGAAAAACATGCCGCTGCCAGAAAAGTCATCATTAGCAAAGGTAATTTCAATATCACTCCCCGTTGCAAAACTCACCCTACCACTTTGTACTACTCGTGCAGTTGAAGAGGTAACTAACACTCTGTAGATATTGTCAATCATGCCTTTTGTCTGCGGTGAAGCTCTAAAATCATAAAGACGAAGGACTTCTTTTAATTTGACACATGCATCATCACCACTAAAAGCATCTAGTGTTAAATGATTAACTAATTGCCACCTTGTTGCGTCAGCTAAAATTGGCCTAACTGCATGCGTAAAAGGAATTAAACAGCGGATTTTTTTAATTACATCACCACGTTCAGGCATAAGTAGCCCAAGCTCATCATCGCCAAAAGGCATACTTGCAGGTAAATTTCGGTTACTGCAATTTGCACGAACAGTTAATACTGTATTTCCCTCACCGTATTCCATTGCACTGTTTTCAAACGTCGCATCTACAAGTGATAAAAATGTCTCAGTTCCTGATTCAACATAACCACCGGCCCAAGATGCAGTTTCTCTTCGTATGTGCCAGAACAAGTCTTCATGCCCCTGGTATTTAGGGTGCGTTTGTCCGTAAAAAGGGGATACAATCTGCTTATTCCCTTTATGATCAAAAGCAATTACTTCACAAAGGCCAATCACCTCAGATATTTCTGAGTCCATATAGCGGGGTGTTAATTTATACTCGTATTCACTTATTTCTGGTCGTATTGGCTCTAGCTCTTGCTCAAATAGATTAATAATTGGCGTACAACCAAGTAAAAACATATTTTTATCAACTTGTTTTTCAAGTTCAGCTGATTCTGTATCTAAGTAAAAATACAAAGTACATTGATTAGACTTTTTAGGCAGTGACGACTTAATTCCTTGTAACTCAAAAAATCTAAACTTCTCTGGGAAAGTAAAATTTTCAACTAATAAACGATAACCGGAAGAAGAGCGCTGTGAATAAGGAACAACGGCTTCGTTTGCGTCGAAACCAACAGCTTTAAGTTGATCTTTTGATACGTACTTAATCCCTTCTTCGCCATTATCAATCGCAACTCCAATACAATGCTTAAAAAGTAATTCATACACTTTTAACGTATGGTGCCATTGACCATTGATGAATATACGTAGTTTCTCAAGTCCTGTTTCTGCCAGCGACACACCTTTGTATTCACCAGTTAACTCAAGTTTAAATATTGATTTTGCTTTTTCATGCCACCTCGGTTTAGGCGCAACAAATGGGCTGTTGTCAAACTGAGCGCTTGTTATTTCTACAGGCCATAAGTAAGTTTCATAGCAGGTTTGAAACTTACATTGCTTCATAGATTCAACATTTGTTTCTACTTCACTCGCTCTAGGTATCACAATACCCGTGGTAGATAGGTTTTCGGCTTCTAACTTAACTATCGACATTGAGGGTATTGGTGCTTGATAATCTGGCAGCATCTGACCCAGTAAGGCATCCGTTAGTTCAGGGAAACTATCGTCTAACTTTTGTCTAATATTGGCGGTTAAAAAAGCAAAGGATTCTATTAGTCTCGATACATGAGGGTCTTCAATATGATCTTCACTAAGCTTTAATCGCCCCGCAACCTTAGGATATTTATCAGCAAAGTCTTTACCTAAATGGCGCACAAATGCTAATTCACGATTATAATACTTTAATAATTCATCGTTCATAAAGATGCCTCAATAATTTTCATGCCTAAGTTAACTGGCTCAACTTCAGAATCAAAACTAATGAATTCAGGCTCGGGATCAGCATACAAAAGCGCATTTATTCGCAAATTGAGTACTCTATTAATTGGCACTTCTTCATCAGTAAACACCTCAACCTCAAGAAATCGTGGTTCAAATTTTAAAATCGTATCTCTGACCGTCTCACACAATAATGTTCGTCCTTCATGAGAGCTTACTGACATACTCGAAAAGTCAGGAAGCCCATATGATAAGCAAGATGTTGTTAATTCATCATATTGTGATGGCCATGTATGCCATTGAATTCGCGCATTAAGCAACGCTTCTATGTCTCTTCGCACATTTTTTCTGAGTTCACTAATCGTTATCCCTTCGGTGCGAGAAGGTGCATCTTGAAAGTCGGGCTCATCATCGATAAGTTTATCGATAATTGATGCTTGAAGCTGTTGCTTATGTTCAATCATGATTATTCAAATATAAATTAGGCTGTTTCGAGTGCGTTTATTTTTAAGTTAGGAATAGTGATTGCCTCATCATTAACAAATAGCATTTTCATTCCTTTACCGATAATAAACTCGTCTTTAAGTTCTTCCCAATCAGACACTTGCCCTAACTTTTCAATGTCGCTGTTTGAATTTGCATAAACAAGCGGTAAATGAGCTGTACCTGATGGGCCATCTTTAATTGTTATTTCCACTCGTAACCAAATACTTTCAAGTAGTGATTCGTTAGGCTGTACTCTTAATGTTTCTATTTCATTAAAATTGGCTAAATAAAACTCGCCATTTGTACCTAACACTTCTAAATATGGGCCCAAGGTATCATCAAGATCTCGAATTCCAGTTGAATCATCTTGTGATATTGTAGCTCTAAGCGCTTCCATTTTTAGGGCTAACTCAGCGGCTTCATTAACTTCATTTTCGAGTAAAGCAACATGCATTTTTAAAAATAAAGTGTCGAGTTCATCTGCATCATGAAACAGTTTAGGAATTCCATTGCCTTGATAAAAATCAACTCTCGACTGCTGCGCACGAATTAAGTGACGAAGGTTGACCGCACCAACGGCAAATTCTGGGTTCTTTTGAACCATAAAATCTAATTGTTTATCTGCTTTTTCAAGTTCACCATTAATACAAAGTAGCTCTGCGTAAATACTTCTAATATCAAAGTTTAAAGGTTCATCTTGCAACTCAGTTGCGCAGCATGACAATGCATCAGTGAGTTTCCCCTCACGAATTAAGCTATGTATTTTTTTCATTACTATTCCTTTATTTTATGGTGAGGACTAAGCTCAGTTATTAATTTAATGCTAGAAACCATTTGATCTAATTGAAAGTGTGGTTGTAACTGCAAAACAGAAAAGTAATGCCCTGGATTAGCCTTATTTTCACTAACTTTTATCTTTGCATTACTTAATGGGTATTTGCTTCTGATTTGCTCAGAAGCTGAATCTGATGCTGTGGTATAGTTATTTACCCAAGCCTGTAAATCTCTTTCACATGCTTGCGCAGTACTGTATGAGCCTACGCGATCACGTGCTAATAATTTTAAATAGTGCGCAAAACGAGAAACACACAATATATACTGCAGCATTGAAGATAAACGCGCATTTATATTTGCAGCACTTGAGTCATAATTTTTTGCTTTTTGAACAGACGCATTACTATAAAAAACAATGTGTTCTGTATTTGTAACCGATGAAGCAGGAATAAAACCAAGCTCAGAAAACTGTTTCTCAAACTTACTTGTTACCAATAAATTCAAAGGCGGTTTAGCCTCTTTTTGATATGTATCATTAGCAAAATTGTCTCGTGCTAGCCCTGTCACTAACCCTTTTGAAACTTTCCCTGGTTCAATGCCACGAATATGACCAAACCAGCCACTCTCACAGTAAGCTCTTATTATTGTTGATACGAACTGGAAAGAAGCATTTCCCCAAAGCATATCTGTTTCAGGGTCAACAATTTGCTCTTTAAAATAAAAATCTTGATGGCGTTTGCCGTCATTACTATAAGGTGGCCTAACGAGGACATGCGGTAATGTAAAGCCGATAAATCGCGACTCTTCCATCTTTCTAAAGCTCTGCCACTTTGCATATTCAGGCTGTTCAAAATGATTAAAAAGATCGGAGTAATAACCTAAGTCAGAAAAACTATCAGCGCCAAATAAATTGGGTGAAGCGGAACAGATGAAAGGAGAAAAAGCGGCAGCCGCCGTTCTTGATATCTCTTTTATTGTATCAATATCGTTGTAAGTCGTTCCTTCAGAAAAGGTATTTGTTATTTCGTAATCGCCAATAACAACCCCAAAAGGTTCTCCCCCGGCACTATCAAACTCGCTTTGATATAATAATTGGAAAAACATGCTTTGATCAAAATCAATCGCTTTATTTACATCCTTAGATAAGGTCATCCAATTACAGTTTAATACTTTTACTTTTACTTTATTTTCTTTATCGTATTGCTCGCTCTGCAATAAAAGCCACCACATATTACGCCAGCTAGCTTCTAATTTTTGAAAGCGTTTGTCATGAATAATTATATTTAGTTGTTTAGATATCAGCTGATCAAGCTCAACTATAATACGTTGTAGATAGGGACCTAAAGACTCCTTATTCCATGAAATAGGTGAATCAGAAGAGCCTTCAAGCCATAATAATAATGCTTTATCTAGGTTTTTTTCGTTTAAAAACCTATCAAGCAAAGCTTCATTATCACTTATTCGAGACTGCGACTTTTGTTGAAAAGTGAAGTCTTGATTTATAAATGAAAACTCTTCGTGATTCATTCTAATGCATTATCCTTAACGCTAGAGAGAGGTTAGTTAACCAATCTCAGGAATTTTAGCTACAAGGCGTAAAGAAGAAGTAAGCTCTTCCATTTGTAACCAAGGTTTTAACCAGGCAACAGCATTGTAAGCACCAGGTTGACCTGGAATTTCTTTAACCGATACTTTTGCATCAGCTAAAGGGTAACGTGCTCTAATATCTTGACCACCGCCCTCTGTTGCATTAACGTAAGATAGTATCCAACGATTTAACCAAGATTCAACGTCTTCTGCTTCCATAAAGCTACCAATTTTGTCACGAGCCATCACTTTTAAGTAATGCGCAAAACGAGACGTCGCCATTAAGTATGGTAATCGAGCTGAAATTGCAGCATTAGCAGTCGCATCTGGTGTAGAGTAAATTTGTGGTTTTTGACAACTTTGACCACCAAAAAACACAGCATAATCAGTATTTTTATAATGACAAAGTGGTAAAAATCCTAATTTGCTTAGCTCTGCTTCGCGACGATCTGTTATACCAATTTCAGTCGGACATTTTAGATCTGGGTCGCCGTCATCACTAGTGAAAATATGTGTTGGTAGGCCTTCTACTTTACCGCCACCTTCAGCACCACGAATAGCAGTACAAAAGCCGTATTGAGCAAAAGCTTTTGTCATATTTGTTGCCATAGCGTACGCTGCGTTGCTCCAGCAATAGTCTTTATTTTCAGTACTGACCGAACGACCATCTTTAGGCTCAACTTCAAACTCTTCGTAGTTAAACTCTTCCACTGGCTTCGAAGCAGCACCGTACGGCAGGCGAGATAAGAAACGAGGCATTGTTAAAGATACAAAACGTGAATCGTCACTGTCTCTAAATGAGCGCCATTTTGTATACTCTAATGATTCAAAGACTTTTTCTAAATCGCGAGGTTTTGTCAATTCTTCCCAGTTATCGAAACCAAATAATGATGGCGACGATGCCGCAATAAATGGACAGAAGCCTGCAGCTGCAACATTAGACATTAAACTAAGTGCTTCAACATCTTCAGGATGATTAGTAAATTCGAAATCGCCAACGATTGTGCCGTAAGGTTCACCACCTGGTGTGCCAAATTCAGCTTCGTATATTTTCTTAAACGTCTGGCTTTGATCAAATTCAACCGCTTTACTTAAATCTTTATGAAGTTCTTTTTTCTTCATATTTAAAACACGGATTTTAAGTGTGCCACTTGTTTCTGAGTTCATCACTAGGTGATGTAATCCACGCCATGAACCTTCAAGCTTTTGAAATTCATCACTGTGCATAACAACACTTAGCTGCTTTGATATTTTTTGATCGATTAATTGAATTGCTTCATTAAACGTCACAGTCATGTTTTTATTCCACTGGACTGTCCCTTTCAAGGCTTCTTCAGTCAGTGTTTTAAGTAACTCTTCTGCGCGACTCGCATCTGTTTGCTTAGTTGCACCAATAGCTTGTTCAAGTAAAGATGAACTCACTTCAGTCGTTGACTCTAATTCTGTACTTAGTTGCTCTGTACTCATTTTTCAGTCTCCTCTAATTTAAGCTCTTTAGCGATAGAGTCTAAACTTGCGGTATTACTAAGTACTTCTTCTAATACATTTTCAAGTTCTTCTGAGCGGTCAATTTTAGTCATTAGGTCGCGTAGTTTATTACGTGTTTCCATTAATTTACGTAATGGTTCAACCTGATTTACAACAGCTGCTGGCTCAAAGTCATCAATCGATTTAAAGTTAAGCTTAACTTCAAACTGAGAACCTTCATCATTTAATGTATTGTCGACTAATAAATTCAGAGAAGGACTCATACGCTTTAAAACATCATTAAAGTTGTCGCGATCTATTTGTATAAATCGTCTGTCTTTAAGTGGCTTTAAGGCATCAGCATTATCTCCTGAAAAGTCCCCCATCACACCAACAACAAATGGTAATTCTTTTTTAACCGCTGCGCCTTCAGTTTCCACATCATAAGTGATATGTACTCTAGGCTTACGAACTCGTTTTAATTTATCATGGATACTCATTGAGAACTCCTTTTACTTATGTTTCAGTTTCGCTGATTTTAATGCCAGACAACTTAAAGTACCCAGTCCTAGCATCACTATCTGTAATTAGTTCATTTAATAACTCAGGTAGCGATAATTCGCTCCATCGAATTACTTGTTCTATCGTGTACGACATCGGCGAGTGAGGCTCTGTTTTTCTAAAGAATGTGGCTATTTCTTTTAGTTTACTTATTGCATTTTCTCTAGAATTAATCTCATTGCTATTCGCTTTTTCAACTACGCCTTCGACTCCCGCATCGTTCTCAGTTTCTAGCTCAACATTTTCACTAGCATTCTTTTCAGCTAGCGCTTGTTCTGCCGCTTCAAGCTTATCTGCAGCAACGTGTTTTAGTGCCGCCAAACTCACTTCAAGTGCCTGTTTTATATTAGAAGTCGGCTGTGGTTGACCTGTCACTCTGTCCATTACTTCACTAAGCGTGGAAAATTGCTCAATCGCTTCTTCAATATCTAACTTTAGAGAGACAAAAAAATCAGTACTGGTTTCTGCCGCACTTTTTTCTATTAATTCGAAGTCAACTGCACCTTGAGTAATTTTTTTCTCTCTTTTATCATCACTCAAACGAGAAACATCATATCCTTGTTGATATTCCCAAAAAGAATAAGAATTCATACTTACACTATCAGTTAAGTAAATACTCTTTATTGGTATGATCAACGTACCTTCACCCGCAGAGCCATTTAACCCCACTAGTGCTGATACTTTATCCCAAATTTCATCATCTGAGTCGAGTGTAGGGTATAAATCGTCAAAGTGATTTTCAATTAGGTTATGAGCAACTTTAAAGCCAAACGCCAAGCCTTTAAAGCCGTAAATACGACACATTGCTTCAATTAGCCATGCCAAATATTCAATATCTTTGCTTTCGGTTTTTATTGCTTTGCTACATTGCTCAAGGAGAGGTAACCAGTCTCGCGACAAAGAGGAGATACCTTGCTCATCAACCAATGCATTTCTTTCAGCCGCTCGGAGCTGATTTCTCAAATCTTTTAAAGCATAATATGTAGACGTAGGAGAGACATCTGAGCGGGGATCAATACCTGCAATCTCAGTGTCTGAAATAGGGGAGATATATTCATCTAATAAAAACATTCCATTGTCCTAATAATTATCCATAAAACTCCAATAAAGCGGAGCGGATTTTATATTACATTCTTTATATTAAAATACAAGCTTAGTTACAATTGTGTTTAAAAATTCATTATTGCCAATATATAAACAATCAATTTTTAGTATACTTTCAAATAACATCATTTAAATAATTTAAAACAATCTTATTTAAAATAATCAATATGTTATTTAGTAAATAAAGGAATCGTCGCCTCATCCATATTATTAATCGCATTAATATCTTGATTATCTTTTGTTTCATCATATTTAATTAAAATACATGTCACATTATCTCTTGCACCTCGAACTAAAGAAGAGTGCATTAATGCCATACCCGAATCAATAATACTATTTGGTTCTAAAGACATGCATATATCGTCATCAGATAATTCTCCAGTTAGCCCATCAGAACAAAGTAAAAATATATCACCGGTTCTTATTTTATCTTTAATAACATCCACTTTTACATTTTCCATAACACCAACTGCGCGTGTTATTACATTAGATAGAGGATGATTTTTCGCTTCTTCAACAGAAATAACCCCTTCATCAATCAAGTCATTTACTTGACTATGATCTCTTGATATCTGCTGAAGCTCACCATCACGTAATAAGTAGGCTCTGCTATCACCAGCCCATAAAATATGGTAGTTCCCATCTTTTAAAAATAACGCAGTAACCGTACTGCCCGCCGTTTTATTATCTAAATAAGAAGCACTGTATTCACTGAGCTGTCTATTTGCTTCTTCAATCGCCCCCACAATATGAGAAATACTTAAAACATCTAATTCAAGCTCTTGAACTTTTGTCCTAATAACATCAACAACTAACTGGCTTGCGACTTCACCGGCTTCATGGCCTCCCATGCCATCAGCAACAACCCACAGGTTATGACTATTAATTTCTACATGGGCATCTTCATTTAGTTGCCTAACAACACCTCGGTGGGTAATGGCATAACTTGTACAAAATTTACTAATCACTATTTTTTACCTGCGTATAATTCCATTCCCAATGTTTCCACCTACCATCTAACATGGCTGCAACTTGATTTACAGGAGGTAGTGCAGATGTAATAAGCACCATTGGTTTGATGTTAAATGAACCATGTGTCCACCAAACGCTATAATCACCATGTTTCTTATGTAATATGGCATGCATTGCATCTTCTAAAACATTATCTGACAGCTCAGTACCTGAAAATTCAAACGCCTCACCCGCTTTGTTTTTATCGGGTGAATGAGAATAGCTGACCTGCTTTTTTTCAGCCGTCATTATATTAAGCGTTTGGGTGACCTCTTTTCTCCACGAAAAAAGATCAACCGAGCCCTCTAATACTTTTAAAACCACATCTTCATACTCTAAAGAAAACACGCCTGAGTTTAATATAGCAATAGGGTCACTTTGCGTCTCACTCAATAGAGTAAAAGGATAATGCCTTCCAACCGCATCCATACTCGGTATTATGGTTCCCATAACCCCGTTGTCGCCAACTATATTAGGGCTCAAGGCAAAGTGCCAGACAGGCGCTACCAAGTAATTATCCTGCCATGCTTCTCCTAGCTGCTCCTTACTAACAGCAATGGCTGCTTGTAACCATTGCTCCCAATGCTCAGAAAATGCCTTAGAAACGTTATCTTGAACAAAGTCGCCTAAAGAGGGCACTTTACCAAGATAACCTATATTTATAATCGTGTCGGACATGAAAACTTCTCTACGCTTGTATTCCAAAATGGATGTCTGATTGATTTAGGCAACAATTCGACTTTTGCATTATTTCCCATAATTGAAAAGTGCAGCTCTAGATCGTTACGAGTTTGGCTTCTTTTTTCGCTAAGCTCATCAAGCATTCTATAAAGTGACCATTCACCCTGATAAGTTGTGTTAATTGAGCGGCCACCATTTGGAGGCGTAAACACCACTCTTGTTTTACTTTGACCAGATGCTCCAGGCCAAATAAAATTTGTTACTTTTAATGGACCATGTCGGTAAGTCATTGACTGTCCATCAATTTCTATCATAAGGCTAGACACTGTTTTATCCAGTTTAAATGTTCGTAAACCAAATTCTATTCGAGGGGTATTACTTCCACCATCAAAAAAAGCGGTTTGGATTTGATAAGCATGTTCAAACATTTTTAATGTTTCACTGCTAATACCAATGTCTTTTTCAAACTTCCATGGACTTGAGCTTATATCAACGCTAGGCGCAACATAGCTATTGAAAAAGCTATCAATGGTTCCACTTGGTCCAAAAAAGCGAGCAAAGTCTTTCATATTTACTTCTTTATCTGCCTGTGGAGAGAAAGGGTACCTTCCCACAATCGCAGCATTGTATTCTCTTAAAACTTTGCTTTTCCAAATTTCGTTCAGGTGCCTGTTTGCACTATTTTTGGTGATATTACTAGTGTCTCTGCTTATATCTAATAACCAGCTATTAAATGGATAAGGTAAATCTCGACTTTGAAACTCTAATTGACGTATAAAGCTTGGTTTACTCTTACCACTAATTTGATCTTTTATTGAATATTTAAGCTGATCGCCTCGATCGAGCTTGGTTAAATAAATATTAAGCTCTCGCAGATTTTTCTGAATATTATCGAGCTGTTGAGAATCAATGTTTATCACATCTTCAAATGCTTCTTCGACTTGGTAACCTGGCAACTTTATGTCGAACTTAGGCGCTTCGTCAGGTAAAAATCGCTTGATCCTATTTGCTTTCGTTTGCATTGCAATTTCAGCAGCATTAGCAGCCAGTTTACCTGCTGCTTTTTGATTTTCCGATACCGGTAGTTTTGTCAGCTGAACATTCTTTTGAACTGCAGTAATAATATTTTTAATTGGCGCTTCTGAACCCGCTAATACATCCGTAATATTAACGCCCTCTGCCGGTGAGCTATATTGATTAAGACTTAAGTCATCTAAGAACGACTGCCAATAATGAATATAGTCTTGAAAATAACGCTGCTCTAATTTCTTTTCTATTTCATCTTTTGAAATATCGTAAGTGCCTGATGCTTCTTCACCATACACCCAACTACTGGCCATTAAATTACCTAACATTTTACTTTTTTCAACGTTAAAAATACCGTGAAATCCATTAAATGTGTACAACCCAGGGATATTTCTAGTTAGCTCACCATTATTACGAAACGTAAATTTTTGCGCACTTTCAAAGCTAACAATATCGGTTAATCTAAACGGCGGAATACTACTATTAAGAAAGTCAGCTTGCAGACGTTGATACGCTCTTTCTGCTATAGGCAACTTAGTTAATTCAGCGCGTGCAGTTCGTACAGCTTGGTTATCAACATCAGTTTGATTAATACCTTTGTTCAACAAAGCTGAAATATGACCCATTAATTCATCTCTAATTTGAATACTCTTATCACCCGGAAGGTTTCTTTCTAAGTAAGCATCAAACCATGCTGTAATGTCTTCACTTTCAAAATACTCTGGTTGAAATAGCATTAAATAACACTTCAAAGTCTCATATAAATAACTAAGGTGCTCTGGATGGGCTGCCATTTCTTTTATAAGGGTATTGCTGATAAATGGTTCTAAATAAGTTTGTAAAGAACGATCGTAAGCATTAACAGAAGATGCTTTAATTTCATTTAATTTATTAAAACCAAATGATGGTGACTCTTCCGAGTCCATTAAAAATGGCGCACTTGCTGGTAAATTTCTCAGCGCGTTTAACCTATCATTTAAAACCACTAAGTTATTTCGATCAAATGACGCTGAATCAAGCTCTTGATATGTCGAAATAGCCTCTTCAGTTTCTGCAATTAGATTACTATTCCATGCAAAACTAAAGTACCAAGAAATTGAAAAGCCAAATAGCGCAATAACAGCTAATGAGATACTAGCAACGCGTAGCCATTTATTTTGTTTGTCGTGATGTTTATTTGTACTTGCTAAATTTTGCTCTGGAAAAATCACGCTTTCTAAAACATTTTTTATAAAAAAGCTTTTTGATTGATTGATATAATCTGTTTTACCTGAGTTAACATCATTCAAAAAGCTAGAAGGCGTTCCTTCTTGAGTTGCGCTCGTTAAGTAAACGCCCCTAAACATGGGCAGCTCTTCATATGCATTAGGTGTAAATATTTCTTTTAAAAAGCCATCAGCGACACCTTGAAGTACTCTTAGCTGCCTAGGGAATTCGAATATTTTAGCTCTAATCGCTTCGTTTCTTTCATTTATCAATCTGCGATTAAGCATTTCTGTTAATTTAGAAATTAAAGTATGAAATTCTTTATTAAACGCTTCTACCTGGGTGTCTTTAGCAAGATCAAGCTCAAAGGTAACTCCCCATACTTGTTCACATTCTTCTTCCGTTAATTCGCCAAAAAATTCTCTGAATCCTTCAATTAAATCAACCTTAGAAAAAATAACATAGACAGGAAATGTCATCCCAAGCTGATTTTGAAGCTCTTGTAGCCGTTGCTTTATTGCACGTGCATGCAAGTTACGCTCAGTTTTAGTCTGACTCATCAACTCAGATATACCCATGCTGATCATCACACCATTAATTGGCCTAAGTGGACGATACTTTCGCAATAGACCTAAAAACCCTTCCCATGCTCGTGAGTCATGTTTTGCATGACTATTTTGAGTTGTATACCTACCGGCGGTATCGATCAATACCGCTTTATTAGTAAACCACCAATCACAATTTCGTGTACCACCGATGCCATGAACTAAATCAACGCCCAGTTTATCTTTTAATGGATAATCCAATCCTGAATTATTAATAACGGTTGTTTTACCCGCGCCAGGAGGGCCGATCATTATGTACCACGGCAACTGGTAAATATTTTTACCTTTGAACAACTTAACATCTTTTAACAAGTCGATAGCTTCATTCATTCTTGTTTTTAGAGTCGTGATTTCTTCGTTTACTTCACTGCCGCCTGAGTCATCGCTATCGATTAACTCATCAGCCATTTTTTCATCTCTTTTATTTTGCTGCACAAGACGATAAATTTTCGTCACAGAAAAGAGCAATAATATAAGTAATATTGTTAGCAACCTTGCAGCAATACTTGCTAAAGGGACGTAATCTGCCACTGCAATTAAAGGACCACCAAACCAAATCAATAATGATAAAGCTAGGAAACCTATAATTAGCATCGCGGTACGAGATGTAAGAGCGTATGTCATTTTTTTAAATTTTTGCGAGAAACTCATATCAGCCTCATTAAAATAATAGATCGATTTCAATTCGTCGGTTCAATGACCTAGAAGCTGAATCTGAATTGCTGGCGATTGGCTCTGCGGCCCCTTTACCTTCAGGCCATAAACGGCCACTAAGGTTAGTACTTTTAGCCATAGAATTAGCAACTTGTGTTGCTCTAGCTAAAGAAAGGTGCCAATTTGAGGGGTATCTGTCGGTACTAATAGGCGTGTCGTCTGTGTGACCCGTAATTAATATTCTGCCTTTTGTTCCCTCTAAACTAAGTGCAAGTTTCTCAAGAATAGGCTGAAAAGAAGGCAGTAACTGTGAATTACCTTGATTAAACAAACTTTCACTTTTGATGGAAATTCTGATCCGATCATTACTTTTTTTAACAACCACAATCCCCCTCTGTATTTCGGTTTGTAGTAGCTGCTCTAAAACTAATAGTTGCTGGTCTTTTTTATCGACAGTTTGCTCATTTGCGAGTGGATGAATAACGGCAAGTTTTTCATTGATAGCAAAAACATCATCATTGAGTTTCATATTGATAAATAAATAAACGGCAAGTAACACGAGCCCTAAAACAGAAAAAATCACCCAAAGCGGTACTTGATTTCTAAGTTCAACACCTGCAGCAACTCGCTCCTTCCAATTAGGTGATAACTTGTTATTGATTGGCCCATCTAATTGATTTAAAAGGTGGTACATCTGAGAACGGTATTCTTCAACTTTATTATCACCAACAGTATCTAATCTATATTTGCCCTTAAAACCAAGGTTTAAACAATGATACTGTAACTCTAAAAATTGCTTGTTTTTTTCAGGTTGTAACAGCGCGTCATCGAGTAATGTATAAAAATATTCACCACCAAATGTTTCTTTATGGAATGTAGATAATAAGCTTTCATCTGCCCATTCCATTGAGCTCCATTTTGAATTTAATACCGATTCATCGAGAATAGCACATAGGCAGTAGCGCGCATTGTTGATGATATCTTTAGATAAATTTTGGTTGCGAACTTCAACTTCAAACCGCTTTATGGCCTCAACACAACGATGTTTTAAAGCTGCTAAATTTGTCATTTCGGCTGATTGACTAATAGATATGACTATTGAAAAACAGTCAGTTGCAGCTTCTAAAAGAGGGTTTTTAAAGATAGACACTTTGACGCTACTTGGTAGCTTTGTCGATGGCGATTCGACAGACATCACCGTTTTATCAGCATCACTGTCAGTATTTGCTTTACTAGAGGTATCACGTCCTAATCTACCAGGGCGTGGTTTGATAATGGTTTCGTCCATTGAAACTCTTCCTTTAAAATTAAGTTCTAATTGCCCAAAGGCTTAATTGTAGTTCTGGGTAGCTACCTGATAAATGAATGGCAATTCCGCCACTAGAGCGCAACTTATCCCAATGCTCTCCCTGTTTATTTAATTCAAAATAATGGAAACCTGCATGATATGGGATTTGTCTTGGGGCTGTAGGTAAACTACTGATTGTTATTCCTGGTATTTGGTTATTAACAAGATCACGTATAGTTTCTACACTGCCTATTTTTATCTGTGATGGCAGTATTTTACGTAACTCTTCATGCGGAACACTTGCTTTTATTGCTAGAATAAATTGAGCTGAATTTAGCACCGACTTATCGTTTAATGCACCAAATGAAATTCCAAATTTGCTTTGTTCTAACTTTATTTCAGTTGCTGTTTGCTCAATAACATGACTCAACGACTGATATAGGAAGTTAACGACTTCGCTAAACACTTGACCCAAGTTTTTATGATCGTATTTAGGGAGCTTAGGAACTCGTTTATTAACAGTACTAAACGTCGACAGCTCTCCGGCAAGCTCAATCAACCTAATATACAAGATATTTGGATGGATATTATTGACTGATAATAAGTTGTCAAATACTGCATCATACTTATTTAATGTTTGCAGCATAATAAAGTCGGCAACTGATGTACTTCCTGCATATCCTTGACACAATCTAACGGCGATGCTTTCTGAGCGCTGTTTGATCATTGAACCAATTTCGCGAACAAGACCCAAAAGAGGCTTGCATTGCCCTACTTTTAAAGATGCCGGTATATACTTATTATCTAGCTTTATTTGCCCTTCACTACTAACGTCTAGAATTCTTGCTAAAGGCAGCAATATATAACCAGAGTGATCATCAGAGGAAAGTACTAACTTACTATATATTTTAGCGACTTGAATAACTTCTTGAGATTGCGCCCCCACTAAATCGTCACTCACTGATAAATCATTCAATTTATAACGAGTTACAATATTTTCTTCTGGGGCAGATAAGTTTATGCCGCTATTTTTCAATGCCGGTATTGCAAGATAAACTATCTCGTCATATATATCTTTGCCGACCACTAATGGCTCAGGCAAAGAAGTTGACTGAGGCATATCTATCGGTAGTAAATCTGGGGTAATTGCCGACAGTGATTCAATCGCAAATTGACCCGCTTTTAGCAGTTCAGTATCAATTGCTACCTCAAGTATTCCCCAAGGATCTGCAAGGTTACCACTGCACACTTGTTGGATTACATTCGCAATATGTTTATCTGATTGCTGGAAGTGTTGCGGCCTTAAAAACATCCCTTCAGTCCAAGCAACACGAGTGTTATCACCCATTTTACAAATCCTTTTTTTATTTCTCTCTCATGTATGTAGCAATAGCTTCTACATTGACATTTATATCATCATAACCGGTAGGATCAACTTCAATTACAGCTCTCCATCTTGCCTGATCAATGTTTCTATAAGCAACCACAACCCCCACATAACGAGTGTTTCGATTGAGACTCATTTTATATTTTTGTACTGAATTTGGCTGTAATTCAAGCTCGTCTTTTTTTAACAGATCAGGCCCTAATAATTTTTCAGGCGTATCGTAAAGGCTAAAAAAATCTTGTGTATCAAAAATAGTTCGAGAACTAAGTTCAAATATTTTCATAACTACAGGTGAAGGTCTATCCGACGTATCAGGATTCACATTCTTAGATACATTAATAATCAGATCTGTTGAAGGCGGAACAAGTTTATTAACGGTAGAACATCCTAGTACTAAAAATAGTAAACTAAAACTCATTAAGTAGAGCTTAATTTTATACATTGTTTAATTTCCTTTCTAAAGCGTTTCTTTAAGTCTATCGTTGTATGCCTTTAAAAAATCATCTGACATAGCCATTGCCCCTTTGGAACTAACGTCTTGTGACAAATCATCATGTAAACTCTGATATAACTTCCAGCATTTAGATTCAATTTGCCCAGGGATAATTTTTAATACGTTAGAATTATCATTTGCTTGCTGACTTATCTGTTGGGGAGAAACTTGCTCTAACATCCCTTTAAGTACACCATCTGCACCGGCTAATAACGCATGTTCGTGCCTGCGAGAGTCAATAAAGCTTTCATTTATCGACTCCTTAGACGAGAGGAAGCTTGCACTATTCCTTATGAATAAATTCTGAATAACGTCATCTATATTAGCAGAAAATTTTAAAGGGTTGTTTTGTTCAGTTTGAAACATTGTATGATTTAACCTCAATTGACTTTTTACATGCGCTCTTTGACGTAAAGAGTCCATAAGGCCATTGAGTAATAAATTAAGGCCTTGCCCCATTTCAAACCAATGCTTTTCTGTATTTAACGAATTTTGTACTTCAGGCTTTATATTTAAACCTTTTAAAAATGCATCAGATAACGCAGTACTGTTTTTTGCAGCTATTTTTGGTGATGCAGTCTCGACAGTTTGTTCTTTAGGGGCTATTTTTCGACTTTCCGATTGTACTCGTGGAGAATTCGTTTTTAACTCTTGAACATTCGCAGAGTCATGTTTTGATGCATCGGAGTGTTCTGGGTTCATCAGGCGTGATAAATCATCCCAATCTTCTGGGATCTGGTTACCTGAGTTCAAAAAGGGCTCTTGCACCATAGAAACTCCAGGCATTGATTCATCTAAAATAGATTCGTCTAAAAACTGATGCGATTGTGAAAATGAATCTTTACTATCCGCACGGTAATTATTATCACTGTTTTGACTGGCCGAAAAATCGGTATTACTCACTGGTGAAACGCGATCATCAACCAACTTAACATCAATTTGAAAGTCGCCAATAGTTAATACGTCACTGTCAGCAAGAACCTGCCTATTTCCTTGACCAAGTGGGGTTACAGCAAAGTTTATAAAGGTGCCATTCGTTGAATTATCGTAAATATAAAAAGAATCACCTTCTTTTACGATTTGTCCGTGTTTACTTGATATTATTTTTTCAGGATCGGGCAGATGCCAATCACAAGTCTCAGAGCGACCAAAGATGAGTTTATCTACTACAGTCTTAGATGCTTCAATTTCAGGTGAGAGTCTATGATAACTAGTTATGTTTAGTATCAGTTCCATTTGATAAGTCAGTCCCTTAAATCTTTATTGTCGGTAGGATAAAGTAGAAGAGAAACTATTGTCAACATTGAAATTAATATATAAATATAGACTGACTTTTATTGAGCCATAAAATACTGTAAAAATAAATATTAACTTAATCGATATACTGAACAATTGTGGCCATTAATATTTTTACATTTCGGCCAAAATCCGTTCTCTATAAAATGAAAAAGTAAAACCTCAATTGATTTATCTTGATTACTTAATCTCATTCATTGACGCCCTAAACTCTCTTTTTTACTTAAGTATGTGCTCAAAAGTGGGTTTATTTTTTATATTTTTATAAAGTTACATTTGTTAAATATTCCCGATAGCGTATAAATTAGCTGTTTCAAAATTTAGATATAAATATTCAATAATTGAAACATTGCTATAGTCGAGATTTTTTGTAAAAATGTACGACAATATCAGAGGGAAATTGATAATAAGTATAAAGCTTACCTTTGTAATTATTTAAATAAACACAATAAAAGGATTTATAATGAGCGGTATTAACAACCCGAGTGACAAAACTCAAATTGCATCACTTGATTCTAATCAAAAAAGAACCTCTGCTAAAAATAAGATTAACCTCATCGGAAAAAAGATTTCCGATCGCTACCTGGTTGAAGAACTAATTGGACAAGGCGGCATGTGCTACATTTACAGAGCGCGTGATACCTTCTTAGAAAATGTAAATCGTGCTGAAGCATTTGTTGCTTTAAAAGTGTTGCAAGAAGAGTTTTCATACTCAGAAGAAGCAATTACTCTTCTAAAAGACGAAACAGCAAAAACACAACAGCTCTCCCACCCTAACATCGTTAAAGTGTTTTCAGCAGATTCCGATGGTGATTTATATTACGTCACAATGGAACTTGTTGAGGGAGAAACTTTAGAACAAATAATTAAACGCAACAAGCCCTCAGGCATGGCATTTAAAAAAGCGAAAGTGATTTTAGAACAGCTTGCTGATGCTCTTATATATGCACATTCAAGAGGGGTGATTCATAATGACCTCAAACCATCCAATATCATATTTGACAGTAATGGGGACTTAAAAGTACTCGACTTTGGTATCGCAAAGCATAAAAACATTGAAGATGCGTATGCCGTTAGAAGTAATGTTGAGTTGGGCGATATTGGCGGTTATACACCGACCTACGCAAGTCCTGAACAACTAAATGGTGCCAGTGCTACCGTTAAAGATGACGTGTTTTCATACGCATGTATTGCGTTTGAACTATTAAGTAGTAAACATCCATTTAATCGAGTTGCAGCCGATAAACTACCAAAGAGTACCACTGCTAAACGTCCAAGCAATTGTCCACTTTGGTTATGGCAAAGTATAAATAATGCACTATCGTTAGAAACGTCACAACGACAAAGTTCTTTATTACCTATTTCTAAAAAACTTAAGTCTAATTTAAAGCCAGCGATCGGTTTAGTCGCAGCATCCGTTATTTTAGTTATTGTAGCTATTCAATATCAATTAGCTAACACTGTGCAAGTAAAGCAACTAGAGGCAAAACTTGATAATGCGAACGCAATTAATCAACAAGTAGAAACTTGGATGTCTTGGAATGGGCCTCATATTTTAGATAAGTTAGCTGAAATTCCTCCGCAGTACGAAGTATTAAAGCAGGGCCTATTAAGAGTAAATCAAACGAGCATATTAGGCAGTTTTGATAAAAGAGCTAATAACTTTAATAATAATAATTCAAATAAATTTAAAGATTTTGATAAAACAATTTCAATCTACTCTAAAGCTCTCGACTACTACCCTGACTCAGAAAAACTTTCAGTGCAGTTAGAGAGCATCCTAAGAGAGCGTCAGTCAATAATTTTTGATATCACATCGAGAATTAATTTATTGTTAGAACAGTCTCGTTATAACGAAAGTGACAATAATAATATCCCGCAGCTAATTCAAGACTTAAAAGAAGTTGATAATACCTACGTGTACGAGCCCTCTTCCTTACATTTTGATAATTTTAAAATAGCGTTAGACAAAGCAGTAGAAGAAGATGACGTAATTGCGCAAAAAGCACTCTTAAATGTTGGTAAAGCGATATTTACCAGTAATCAAAAAGCTGAACTCCTTTTCGCAAATTTACTCAAAAGAGAATCTGCAATTGATGCACTGACCTTTTATCAGAAAAAATTAGCGATAGGTGAGCAAATTACCTACCCACTCTCGGATGCTATTGTTTTTTATCAACCAAGATTTCAACGTTACTCTGAACAATTGGAAGGTATTGAGGATTACAAGCAGCTACTAGAGTTTGAAGAACTTATTAATTTAGAGTCTGCTGATCTACCAACTGATTTTCCTCTTCTAGTGACATTAAAACAAGATTTGTCAAAGCGATATATTACAATGGCTAATACTCTAATGAAGCGAAAAATGTACCGAACTGCGGAGCAATTAGTCGAAAGAAGTGAGGCCATTACGCAGTCGTTAGACAGTATGCTGTAAATAAAATAGTTAGGCTACGGACTCAGAGTTTGTTTAGATGATGAGCGTAGCAATAAGAAAATAACTATAATTGAATATATGGTGGATACATATTAGACTATCCACCGCTTTTTAAACGAGAGTCAAGGACGACGAGTTGAGCTTTTAAGACACTCCTCCAAGATTTTTCGTAACCTTCAACATTTTTAAATTACTTAATGGAGTATCGATGAAAAACTTAAGCGCACTTGCAGCCATCCTATTACTAAGCGGTTGTTCAACCACCTCAACAGTTGATAAAGTCGTCACTGAGGTTGTTACCGAAGCCAAAGTAGATGTTGAAGAAGTTGTAGCACCAATTTCATTAACCGTTATTACGACTCCCGCAGATGCTCGCGTTCGTATTATGAACATAAACCCGGTATATCAAGATGCCATTGAGCTAAAAGAAGGCAAATACGATATTGAAGTCAGCAGAGCTGGATACCAAACCTACAGAAAATGGGTCGTTGTTGACAAAAAAACTATTTTAACTGTTGGATTAGATGAAGCACTAACAAGTCAATCTGAACAGTAAGCCATTTATACTGTTAAGTAACCTGAACTCTGAGTAATATATTATTTACCAAAGTTCAGGTTAAGTTAGCTCAGTAAACCTTCTATTTAGTCAAACGAGTAAAGACCCCCTATTCAACCAAAAATACACGATCCCACCTAAATTAACTGCAATGCATACCCACAGCACAAATATAAAACGACGTTTTTTAGATTTATGACGTAGTAATTGTTGTGCAAATAATGCACCTGGCCAACCACCACACAGAGCAAGTAATTGCAACGTGCGCTCAGGCGTACGGTTTACTTTTTTATGTGCCGATTGTATTGCTTTGCGCTTATCCCAGGCATACATTAAAAATGTTAACATACTCAAAATACTGAGATAAATTGGTATATAAAGAGCAATATAGCTAAGCATGTAAGCTAGCCAAGTTAAAGCAATAAAAAGACTCGATATTGTTATTAAGGCTTTTTTTATCAATTAATTATCACCTATACTGAACGCACAGAATTTAAAAATAAGAGTTAAATTATGACACATTTTAAAGCGTTATTCTTAGCGTTGCTCCTCTGTTCATTTACTTTTAGTTACGCGGACGAAAACAACTTAACCCTCGATAAAGAGCTAGCAATATTTCAGCCTTACTTAGGCACTTGGCAAACCGACTTTAAGGTAGTCTCAGGCGCAAAGCCAGTTCAGGATGTCGGCAGGTGGGAACGTACGCTAAACGGTAAAGCTATTCGTACTATGCACTCTATTAATGAGGGTGAATATGGCGGCGAATCGACGATTTTTTATGATAGCAAAAAAAAGTCACTCGTATTTTATTACTTCACAACAGCAGGTTTTTATACAAAAGGCACTATAACAGTATTAAGCCCGACTCAGTTTGTAGCCTACGAAGAAGTAACAGGCAGTAAAGAGGGAGTGACTAAGGTTAAGTCTACAAGTGATTTAAAAGACGATAAATTCATTGTATCAATCTCTTATTTAAAAAAGGGTGAGTGGACAAAGCCCGAACAACGTATTTATACACGCAGTACAAAAGCCGTTAAGTTTAAATAATCGCAATTTATAAACACAAAAAAGGCAGCCTAAGCTGCCTATTGTCATTTATAAAACCGTATTTATTTTACGTATTTTTTAAATGCATCATCTACTGGTGTATCAGCAAGGTGATTAGTGTAGTTGCTCATTACTTTTTGAGACAAGCCTACAATAATTTCAAGTAGTTGTTGCTTAGCGTAACCTGCGGCAAAGAATTTTTCGATTTGCTCATCGCTGATCACGCCACGTTCACGTGTCATTGCGAGTGTAGTTTCACGAAGAGTTTCTAGCTTAGGGTTTTCAAGTGGTGTTTTGTTAACAAGTGCGTCAACAATACCTTGATCAACCTTCATTGCCGCTGCAATACCACTGTGAGCAGGAACACAGTAATGACAGTCGTGCTCTACGTTAATTGATTGCCATACTACTGTTAGCTCTTCTGCATTAAATGACGTTTTTTGAAACAAGTCATGCAGTACTTGGTAACCTTTAAGTAATGTTGGTGCTTCAGCCATTACTGCATGTAAGTTAGGAAGCATACCAAATGCTGCTACTGAATCAGCTAAAAGTGGTTTTGCTTCTTCTGGTGCATTTTCTGCCGTGTATAAAGTAAATTCTGCCATGTTTAGCTCCAAAAATAATTAGGTTTATGTAACTTCGAAACACATACTATTTGATTTTGAGCGACTGTTCAAGTTAAAATTGAGCAACTGTTCAAATTAATTGAGAATGAAATGGTTAATAAGGTTAAATTTGAACGCGAAAATGTTGTTCGTGTTGCCAGCCAATTATTTTGGGAAAAAGGCTTTCATGCAACCTCAACGCGAGACTTACAAGAAGCCGTTAATATGCGCCCAGGCAGTATTTATTCTGCATTTGGTTCAAAAGAGGGGCTATATAGTGAGTCACTAAAAGACTATACGGTGCAAATGAAAAGCCAAATTGACGGTTTTTTATCTTCGTCAGACACAACCTTAGGTGGCTTACGTGCATTTGTAGAAAATGTGGTAATTAAAAACAAAGATTGTAGCCCGAGTGCAATCTGTATGTTAGTAAAAGCTAACAATGAGTTTGCCGATAAAAACAGTAGTTTATATGAATTGAGTTTAGATTTAGCGGCTAAGTTTGAAGGTTATCTCACTGTACTTTTCGAGCAAGCAATAGCAAAAAATGAGTTGAGCGATAAATTAACAGCTATTGAGTACGCACGTTTTTTTCAGATTCAGTTTACAGGGTTACGTGGTTATTTTAATCGCCCAGGCGTTGAACTACTGGCCCAACCTATGATCAATCAAATGTTTGCGCTCATGAAAAACCTATAAACTGCTTGTTTTAATTAAAAAAGGCAGTAATTTAATTACTGCCTTTTTATTTTTTACGTTCAATATTACGTTTTTAACTTATTAAGCTCTGAATCTTGTTGCGTTACAAGCTTGTTGAGTACTTCACTGCTATCGCCTGCTTGTGCCGATAAATCGGATAGCTGCGAAGCTGCATCTGATATAAGTGTTAAATTACGATTTATTTCTTCAGTTACTAAACTTTGCTCTTCAGCTGCCGTGGCAATATGTGTAATTTGATTAGTTATTTCATCAACTTTAACCACTACACTGTGAAGAGCATCAAATGCAATTGAGGTTTCATCAACAGCACTTTGTGCGCGCACTACGCCTTTTTCTATTACAGTTGAGGCATTGCCAACTTCGTGTAACAAACTATCGATCAATTTACTGATATCGTCAGTCGATGAACGCGTTTTAGACGCAAGCGCTCTTACCTCATCAGCAACTACCGCAAAGCCTCGGCCATGTTCACCAGCACGCGCAGCTTCAATTGCCGCATTAAGTGCCAATAAGTTAGTTTGTTCTGAAATGGTGCGGATCACATCCAAAATTTGCGTAATATCTTTACTACGCGATGCTACTTTTTCAACCGCTTGGTTAGCTTCTTTAATTTCTTCAGACATAGTTTTAACTTGGCTCATCGCTGACGACAAACTCGACTCACTACTAACCACTAAGCCATTAATTTCATCTGCCTGCTGCGCTGACTGTTCTGATGCTCTGGCAACTTCGAGTGCTGTTGCGCTCATTTCGTTCATAGCCGTTACCACACTTTCAATTTCTTGAAATTGCGATTGCACATTTTGCTTTGTATCTATGGCAATGTGTTGCGCTATCTCGCCTTGCTGTTTGGTTTGCTCAGACACCGCTTTTAGTTCAGAAATTAAATCACGTAGTTTTGCTAAAAATCGATTAAACCCACCAGCTAATGCAATAAGTTCAGCGTGGCTATCAACATGCAATGTATGCGTTAAATCACCCTCAGAGCTTGCAAGGTTATCAACACGTTGTTGAATTTGTCGAAGCGGTGCAACGATGCCGCCAACCACTAATTTCATTATAACAAATGCAATTGCAGCTATAGCTAAACCGGTTACTAAAATAATAGACCCTAACGATGCTGCAGTTTCTTGCATGTTTTCAGCCAACGCTTCAGGACCTGCGAGCGCAAGCTCTGTTGGTACTTCAATAATTAAAGACCACTGCTTATTGGCAAGTTTAATATTGATAGGGTAATTAACAAGGTACTCGTTATTAACCTTAAAAATACCGCTTTGTCCTTTTGACTTTTCAATATCGTTGTACAACGATGAGCTAATCGCTTCTTTTAGTGGACGCCCTAGTTTAGTTTTATAATGGCTACTGCCAACAATTAAGCCTATGTCACTCAATAATGTTACTTTTGCTTTACCGTTATAGAGTTGTTTAGAAAGCTGTTCAGTCATCACTTGAAAAGTAGGAAGTGTTAAGTCTACGCCAGCTAAACCAATAAACTGCCCAGATTTTAAAATTGGCACTGTTAATGACGTTAACATTACCGAATCACCAGACGGAATTTCGTAAAGGTAAGGCTCCATAATACATGGTGTGAGCGTATCCTTTGCACATAAGTACCATTCAGCTTCGCGAAGTCCAAATTCGTTCAAATTTGTTATATATTTGTCACCTGCATTAGCCACTTTTTGCTGTTCTACCGTACCATTCTCGTCCCGAGTAATATAGACTTCGAGCGTGCCATCACCATCAACAGAATGCTTAAAGCCCCTCTGGAATTGAGCATCTTGTCCATCAAAAGCATTAGCTTCGAACTGAGAATAAATAGAAGATAAAAGTGTATTATTTTCTAAAATAGAGCGGTTTATGCTTACAACTGTATCTCTACTTAGCGTATTTTGTTTTGCAGCATCACCAAGTAATGCGGCTAATGAATACGGAACTCGGTAAGCCTCGTTAACAAAGCCAGCAATTCGTTCACCATATACTGCAGCATTAGCATTAAGTTTTTCTTCAACCTCAGCAACGATATACTCTTCAGATTTGCTCGCTAACTGCTCATTGCTTGATGATAATTCCCACCATAAAACACTAGAAAGTACCAATACTGTAATAAATATACTCCCGACGGTAAGCCAGAGTAACTTTTTTGCTAACGATATTTCCCGCATTCCATACACCTTTTGATTAAATCTACAGCTATAGTTTAGTAGTTTTAAAAAATGAAGCTATGAATATCATCAAACAATTTGAATTTAATACAATTAGTTGGGTTTTTACTGCTTTTTCAGGTATGCCGTCGTAATTGTCGCCATTATTAACAAACAAACACTTACCCATAAACACGCACTAAGCCCATATACTTGAAAAACCCAACCAGAAAGCACCGTACCAAGCAAACGCCCTATCGCATTGGCCATATAATAAAAGCCAACGTCGAGCGACACCCCATCATTTTTAGCAAAA
This sequence comes from Pseudoalteromonas fuliginea, assembly GCF_000690055.1. Taxonomy (GTDB): domain Bacteria; phylum Pseudomonadota; class Gammaproteobacteria; order Enterobacterales; family Alteromonadaceae; genus Pseudoalteromonas; species Pseudoalteromonas fuliginea. Next base: position 26,140 of record NZ_JJNZ01000007.1, on the reverse strand, counting down.
CTTACTATTAAGTAACTGTGTAGCGATGAATTTACAGCAAATACACCACCAAAAATAAGTAAGCCTATTACAAGCGTAAAATGTACCGCTATATCCAATTGCATCAACAACGCCAAAATGCCAGTTACACCACTTAATAAAGCAACCCACCAGTATGCTTTTTTGACCGAATGTGAAGTTGAATCACCTTGCCCAGTTATTCGCGGTGCTTGCGATTGCACCAGCCCATAAGCAATTACCCACAAAGCCATAAAGCCGCTGACCCACCAATGATCCCAGTTAAACTGAGCGGCTAAGTAAACAGGTAGTGCAACTACAAACCATACATCGCGCGCTGCAAACAAGCATAAACGCGCTGCGCTAAGTAAGTTAATTGCCCGCGATTTAGAAAATAATTCTTTAAACTTAGGTTTGTTTTTAGCTTTACCAATATCGCCTTTTAAAAAAATTAAACTAATAACCCACACAACACTAAGTAAAATAATTAGACTTATTAATGCTCCCACAAAACCAAATACAGTTAGTAATAAGCCGCCTAAAAAAAAGCCTACTCCTTTTAAAGCATTTTTAGAGCCGGTAAGTATGGCAATCCATTTATATAATTGGCTTTGCCCTGCATCGTCTTGTGGTACTAAATACTTAATGGCGCTCTTTGCGCTCATTTTATTTAAGTCTTTTGCTATGCCACTCAGTGCTTGCGCTGCCATAACATAGGCAACGGTTAGCCAATCCCCTGGCACGCAAAGCATGGCTAAAGCGACAAGTTGTAGCCCAAGCCCTACATTCATGGTTTTGTTCAACCCTAAATGCGCGCCAAGCCAACCACCTACTAAATTGGTGATCACCCCAAATATTTCATAAAACAAAAACAACATGGCTATCGCAAATGCACCATAACCCAACTGATGAAAATACAGCACCACCAACATGCGTAGCGCACCATCAGTTAAAGTAAATGCCCAATAGTTACCAGTAATTATTAAATATTGCTTTATAGAGCTCGGTAAGTTAGCCAACTGCGCAAACATAGCGTTAAACCTTTTTAAACGAGATTAAACCAAATCACTTTGTGCAACTTTAAGCATTAGCTCAGCAGTACGGTTTGCATAACCCCACTCGTTATCGTACCAAGCGTATAGTTTAAGTTGAGTATTGTTAATTACCATGGTTGAAAGCGCATCTATAGTGCAGCTGCGCGGATCTGTTTTGTAATCTATAGATACAAGCGGTCTTTCTTCGTAGCCTAAAATACCTTGTAACTCGTTATTTGCAGCGTCTTTAAACCACGTGTTTACTTCGTCTTGTGTAACACCTCGCTCGAGCTCAAAAACACAATCGGTAATTGATGCGTTAGTAAGAGGTACGCGCACGGCGTGGCCGTTTAATTTACCTTTTAGCTCAGGGAAAATATGCGTAATAGCCGTTGCACTACCGGTTGTAGTAGGTATTAAGCTTGTACCGCACGAACGCGCACGGCGTAAATCTTTATGAGGGGCATCAATAATTGTTTGAGTATTAGTAATGTCGTGAATAGTAGTCATTGAGCCGTGCTTAATGCCCACTTTTTCTTGCAGTACTTTTACTATTGGCGCTAAACAGTTAGTAGTACACGAGGCGGCTGTAACAATTTTATGCTCACTTGGGTTATAAAGATCATCGTTTACACCCATTACTACATTTAAAATACCATCTTCTTTTACAGGTGCTGTTACCACAACACGCTTAACACCTTGTGCTAAATATTGATTTAACAGCTCGGTGGTTTTCATTTTACCGCTGGCCTCTATTACTACATCGCAATCAGACCAATCAGTTTCGTTTATTGTTTTGTTGTTGGTAACTGCAATCGTGTGCTTACCCACGCTAAAGCTATTATCATCACTAGAAACCAGTTGTGCTAAGCGCCCATGTACTGAGTCAAACTCAATTAAATGTGCGTGGGTTTTAGCATCACCCGCTACATCATTTACTTTAATAAACTCTATTTCTGGCCAATCAACTGCTGCACGCAGAGTTAAACGCCCCATACGGCCAAAACCGTTAATACCTACTTTAATAGTCATAATTTAATACCTTTAATAAGTTAGTTACAGCAGCTAGTAATACGTTCAGGGCGATTACCCATAGCGTTTAAGCGCGTTAAATCATTTTCATAAAATGAAGGGTTAGCAGTAAGCGTTTGCGTTAATACATTTTTAGCCCACTCTGGCAGGGCTTTATTAATACTGTAATAAACCCATTGATTTTGTTTACGGTCGCTCAATAATCCGCATTGTCTTAACTGTGCTAAATGGCGAGACACTTTAGGTTGGCTTAGCTCAAGTGCAGCAACCAGTTCGCATACACATAGCTCTTCTTGGTCGCTAATAAGCAACATTGCTTTTAAACGCGTATCGTCCGCTAGGCATTTATAAAATTGAAGTGGGTTGAATTGTTCCATACTGTCCTCACTGTGCTTATGCATACACAATAAAACAAAATAACAACATATGGAATAGTGAATATACGATTTATCGTATATTTAATTTTTATGCCTTAAACGCAAAAAAGCACACAACGACTAATTGTCGTTGTGTGCTTTTATAACTTTTCTTTATTTAGTTATTAAATAACTGAAAGCTCTACTTCAATATTGCCACGTGTTGCGTTTGAATATGGGCATACTTGGTGTGCTTTATCTACAAGCGTTTGCGCTGCAGCTTTATCCATATCACCTAGTGATACAGCAAGTTTTACTGCAATACCAAAACCGCCTTCAATAGCACCAATAGACACTTGTGAATTAATATGCGTGTCGCTTGGTAAATCTATTTTTTCGCTACCTGCTACAAATTTAAGTGCGCCAATAAAACACGCAGCATAACCTGCGGCAAATAATTGCTCTGGGTTAGTGCCTTGACCGTCGTCTCCGCCTAAGCCTTTAGGTGTTGATAAATTTACATCTAAACGACCATCATCAGATTTAGCTACGCCTTCGCGGCCGCCAGTTGCAGTTGCTTTTGCTGTGTAAGCTACGTTTTGTAATACATTCATAATGAACTCCAAAGTTTAGTAATTAATTTAGTTTGTGTGCAAAATAATAGAACAAGTAATTAGAGATTGCAAATACTTTGCATGCAAATTAAAATACCATGTATCGAAATAAAGGATAACGTTATGCAGTTTGAGCAATTAAAGTTAAAAAATCAGTTATGCCACCGGTTATATATGGCATCTAACAGCATTGCGCGTGCGTATCGCGAGCCTTTGAACGAGCTAAATTTAACTTACCCGCAATACGTAGTAATGATGGCGCTGTGGGAGCAAGACGAAATAACAATTGCAGAGCTAATAGATAAAACCGCGATAGATGGCGGTGCAATGACTCAAATACTCAAAAAAATGAGCGACAAATCATTACTGGCTGTTATTAAAGATGAGCACGACAAACGCAAACGCCTAGTGCAGCTAACCCAGCATGGCCAATCACTTAAGTTAAAAGCAGCCGATATTCCTAAAAATATTTTATGTAAATTTGATAGTGTAGATGCAACACAAGCGAAACAGTTGATGCAGCTGCTCGATTTAGTAGTAAACGACTTAGCCGATTAGGCTCTTAATTTTTAAACAATAAACGTGTTTTAAAAGGTTTTAAAAATGACTCATATTAAAAAATTACTATTAGCAGCGGCGTGTAGCACGGCACTTTTAGGTAGCAGCGCCGTAACTGCTAACACCGCTGGCCAAAATACTGATTTAAAAACAGTAGCTACTTTTGATGCGCAGCACCCACCGGGCAACATTGCTATTACCCCATCAGGTAGAAAGTTTTTATCTGTGCATGGCTTTTTTGGCCAAAAGCAAAAAATTATGGAGCTTTTAAGCGATGGTACAACTAAGCCCTACCCTAATGAAGAATGGGCATACGCGTACAATAACGGTAAAGGTTTTTACGACGTACTTGGCATAAACGTATCAAGCGATGGCGTTTTATGGATGCTTGACACTTCAGGGCCCGATCACGCTGGGCGCTTAGTAGGTTGGGATACAAACAAAGAGCAACTACATAAAATTATTTATCTGGCTAAACCGACCATTACCGACACCTCGTTTTTAAACGATTTAGTCATCGATAATAAGCATGGCGTTGTATACATTGCCGACACAGCACAAGGCAGCCAAGCCGCTATTATTACGGTAAACCTTAAAACAGGTGTAACACGCAGAGTATTACAAAATAGCCATTACACCACAGCCGAAAATATCGATATGGTTATTGATGGGCGCACAATGAGCCTTGGCGGCCAACCTGCCCGCTTAGGTGTTAACCCTATTACGCTTGACCCTAACGAAGACTGGCTTTACTTTGGCTCTATGTCGGGCACGTCGGTTTACCGCATTGCCACCAGCGATATAAATAACGAGAGCCTTTCGGCTAAAGCGCTTGAAGACAAAGTTACGCGTTACGGCACTAAACCAATTTCAGACGGTATTATTGTTGATGGCGGCGGTAACGTATATGTAACCGACATAACCAATGGCGCAATTGGCGTAGTTAAACCCACTGGCGACTACGAAGTATTATTTAAGGACGAACGTTTGAGCTGGCCTGATGGCTTTAGTTACGGAGCCGATCATAAAATATACTTTACCGTTGACGATTTACATAACTCGCCTGTACTTAATAATGGCAAAAATCAAAGCCACGGTAAGTTTAAAGTAATGTCGTTCGAGCCTTTAGTAAAAGGAAAAGTAGGCCGCTAATTTACTTTTTAAGTGACTACATTTTTTAAAAAGCCTTGCACGTTTAAGTGACCCAATAGTTGCATGGCTTTTTGTTAAAAACACACCACGTTGGTGCATCTTTTAGTAATATTTCACCTCTTTGGTGCTAATCCTTAAGTATGTATTTACACTTAAATACTAAACACCTGATTTCTATTCATAAAATATTCAAGTTAATGTTGGCATACTTCTTCCTATAAACTGATGTGTTCAGTGAAAATACCAAGGAAAAACCATGTTCAACTTATACCATACCCTTTACCTTTTATGGCGTTTAGACATTAGCGTTTGGCAAGTTAATGATCCAACAAATACCCATACCACCGCTGACAAAGAGCGCGTCTATGTTAAGTAACATCGTATTGTGTAAAGGCTTGGCATAAAGCTTAAATGTAAAAACCTACTTTAGGCTAAGCTTTTGCACACTATGAAATTTATGTGTGCATTTTAATTAAACTTCAAATTAATTGTTCAATATAAGAACAACCCCCTTGTAATAAACTCCACATTTAAAAACATCGAAAAAATTAGCAAAAACACTTCGTTTATAACTTTGCAAGCAGCCCTATTGCGTTGTATTGTTGCATCCTATTGAAAATTTTTAGTTGGAACGTGTATGCACGCTTTGGAAGTTAATTTTGATGGCTTAGTTGGCCCTACTCACAACTACGCTGGTTTATCGTATGGTAATGTTGCCTCGTTAAATAACGCAGCAAGCTTTTCAAATCCTCAAGAGGCTGTGCTTCAAGGCCTTGAAAAAATGAAAGCCATGCACGACAAAGGCCTAACTCAAGGTGTATTTGCCCCTCATGCGCGCCCCGACTTAAACGTACTGCGCCGCTTAGGCTTTACCGGTAACGATGCACAAGTAATTCATAAAGCATTTAAAGCTGATCCTATTTTATTACGCGCGTGTTATTCAGCGTCAGCAATGTGGACAGCCAATGCCGCTACGGTATCGCCATCTCCTGATACAACCGACGGCAAAGTACATTTTACTTCAGCTAATTTAAATAATAAGTTTCATCGTTCATTAGAGCCTGCAACCACTACACGCTTATTAAAAGCGATGTTTAATAACGACAAATACTTTGCGCACCATACTCATTTGCCAGACCAAGGCTTTTTTGGCGACGAAGGTGCAGCAAACCATACTCGTTTTTGTGACAGCCACGGCGAGCAAGGCCTTGAAATGTTTGTATTTGGTGCCAGCGCGTTTAACAGCCAATTACCAAAACCAGCTAAATTTCCTGCAAGGCAAACACTCGAAGCCTCAGAAGCTATTTGTCGCTTACATAACTTAAAAGATTCAAGCCAAATTTTACTACAGCAAAATCCAGACGTAATAGACCAAGGTGTGTTTCATAACGATGTAATTGCAGTAGGTAACGCCAACGTATTACTGTGCCACCAGCAAGCATTTTTAAACCAAGCTTTGGCACTGCAAGATATTCGCGAAGCGTATGTGGGCAATAAAGAATTTTATATTATTGAAGTACCTACCGATAAAGTAAGCATTACCGACGCTGTAAGTAGCTACTTATTTAATAGCCAGTTAGTGAGCCTTGAAGATGGTTCAATGCTGTTAGTTGCACCACAAGAATGTAAACGCAACAGCGCAGTTAACGCCTACATTGAAGAAATGATCATGGCTGATAACCCAGTAAACCAAGTACAGTTTTTTGATTTACGCCAAAGTATGCAAAATGGCGGCGGCCCAGCTTGCTTGCGTTTACGTGTAGCCCTTAACGAGCAAGAACTTGCTGCAGTAAACCCAGAGGTTATTTTAACTGATACTAAATACACACAACTGTGTGACTGGGCAAAACGTAACTACCGCGACAAATTAGGCGCAAGTGACTTTGCAGACTCAGCGCTACTCACCGAAAGCTACCAAGCACTTGATGAGCTAACGCAGCTACTAAATTTAGGTTCAGTGTACGACTTTCAATTAGAAGGTTAATCAATCGTAATTTAAACTGAGAAAGCTCTTTCGAAATTAAATTGCAGTAACGTGTTTGGTGTTTAGTAGGCCACGCCTATTTCGAGTAGTTATTCCTCATAAAGAGGTAATAACGCAGTATAAATGCCAAACATGCGGTGCCTTTGGGTTCGTTCTAGGGGCGATTAGCTCTTTATTACCCGATTTTCACTCAATCCCTTGTGAGATGGAATAACGCAAGATCAGTTATGCTAACTTTATGAAATTAGCGGCCCATTATAGCGCTATAAAACAGCATATTAACAATGACCTAAACTCTGGTAGTTGATTGTTATATATGAATAATTTAAAGTATTTAATGAGTTGTCTAACACGTTAAAATGACCATATTTGTAATAAAATTGGTATCATAAAGTTCACTAAATTACAGACCTTTCGCCGCAATTAGAGCGTCCCTACATTGAATCAATTTTAACTCTAAAAATAAACATACTCTGTCGATATAGAATAAAATCACAAAGCAATTTAGTTTCACGGTTACTTCAACTCAGATAATAACGGCTCTTTATTCATTTTATGAAACAGTGAAGGAAATGAGATAACACTTCTAAAATTTAACAAGTTAAGACTCCCAACATAAAATATCACCGAAGTAACCACGATCCTGCCACGTTAACTTAATGAATATTTAATGTTAACCAGTGAATACGTATGCATAAAATATATTACGGCTCAAGAAAAACAAAAGACGATTGTTTTCAAGGTTTTAATAAAGAATATACCTTACTTTAAGATTACGCATAAAAAGTTAATTCTCGAGCAATAAAAAGCATATCAATAACGTAAAAATAATAATTAACACCATGTTTTAAAACAAATATAACTAAAATTAAATTGAATAACTCTTCATTACTTTTATCTGCTTTTGCTTTGAGCGCTCATTTTTGTAAATAAATATGTTGTGATATTGTTAACTATCGAAAGTTAATAGTCTTAAGCAGGTGGTTATAATGTCTACAAATAATATTAGTGAGAGCTGTCGTCAGGTTGAGCGATGTCGTTGCTTTACCTCTTTTAATTATTTTTTGGCCTTAAATACACTTTTTTTCCTATTATCTCTATTTATTCTTTTCGTTTCGAAACCACTTTTGGCCGCAGTTAACCCCACCGCAATTTGTTTTGATAATCCAAATAAATACAACAATCCAACGCTTCATTTATGGAACTCAATACCGACTGGTTCCGTTAACAATACCAATTGGCCAGGCCACGAGATGTTTATTGAGGGCAGTTTTTATTGTTATGACCCAGGGGTTCCTATAGACGGTATTAACCTCATTTTTAGTAATGACGGTAATCCACAAACGCTTGATTTATTAATGAATAGCCCTAATAATTGTTGGCAAAGTGGGACTTGGAAATCGCTCGCTGATTGTGCACTAGCGGTCTCGAGCCCACTCCCTAACATTGCTCCGACTGCCAATGCAGGAGAAGATATTGAAGTAATTGAAGGCATTACATTCACACTTAGTGCCAGTGCATCATTTGATCCCGATGGTAATATTACAAACTACAATTGGAGTAATCAGTTAACGGGAATATCTCCTTTAGCTGTTTACAACACGCCGGGAAGTTATACGGTTACTTTAACCGTAACTGATAATCAAGGCGCAACCAGCAGTGATATAATAGTGGTCACCGTTATTCCCAAAAATACACAAACGGTCACCGCAACGAGTATTTGCTACGATAATACGGCTAATTATCAAACCCCCACTATTTACATGTGGGACTCGACACCTGCTGACACACTGGATAATTTTAACTGGCCAGGTGAAGCAATGACGCAAGTCGGCGAGTATGTCTGCTACGATCCAATGGTTGAATTAACTTCAATGAACGTTATTTTTAATAATGGCATTGGTAATGGCCAAACTAACGATTTAGCCATGATTACGCCCAATGCCTGTTATAAAAATAATGAATGGATGAGCTTAGCCTCATGTGGCATGTTGATAACTTCAAACGTCCATGCGGGCGGCGATCGCAGCGTCAATGTGAATACAAAAATAGCGTTAACAGTTGCTGAAAGTGCTGATTCATTGGGTAATATTGATAACGCAAGCTGGCAAAGTACAGCGTGGACTGGCACTTTAACAGGGGCAAGTGTCATTACGCCAACCCTAAGTACAACAGGGACATTCAATGTGACTGTTACCTTGGCTAATGGTAATCAAGACTCGTTTAACCTAACAGTCGTAAATGTCACGCAAGGTATGCCAGAAAGGCCTAAACTCTCAGCTCCCCTAAATTTCCCACTTACAGGAAATGTATCGTCTGGTAATTATAAATACGAATTCGCTTTTCCTGCACTAAATGACGCCTTTAGCTCGCCGGTTATGGTGACCAATGACGGTCTAAATGACTTAATTTATGTGGTCGATAAGTCAGGTAAGGTATTTGTTTTCCCTAACAATTCAAACGTGACTAGCGTGCAAGTAAATACACTCATCGACATTAGTAGTGAGGTCCGCGATTATCACGAACAAGGTTTACTTGCGATTGCATTTCACCCTAATTTTGCAAGTAATCGTTTTGCTTATATTTATTATATTGAAGGTAATAGCGATACAGAAAGTGATAACGGCGCCTTTGGTGATGGCGTACTAGAGCGAATTACTTTAAATGATGCTAGTAATCCAACACAAGTAAGTGCTCGTGTTGAGGTATTACGCATACCGCAGCCTGGTCCTGATCATAAAGGCAGTATGATGCAATTTCACCCCGTAACAGGTGAATTTTATATGAGTATTGGCGATGGTGCATACGGTGATACAGCCATTACACCTACTCAACCCGATCCAAGAACTAATAATAGCTCACAACAAACCACTAATTTACGTGGCAGCTTTATTCGCCTTATTATGCGCGAAACACCTAACATCAAAGGATTGTATTACGATATCCCATCCGACAATCCATTTATAGATGATGCTAATGTGCGTGACGAAATCTGGTCATATGGTCACCGCAACCCTTGGCGATTTAGCTTTGACAGTGAAGCACCTTACTTACTGTGGCAAACCGAGGTTGGGCAAGCTGGATTTGAAGAAATCAATATTATTGAAGCGGGTGGTAACTATGGCTGGCCTATTTGTGAAGGGCTTAATCACAGAGGGAGTGATGGGGGAGATCCAAATAATACACGAACATGCAGTAATGATTTAATTGCACCTGTTGGTGGTTATGCACATGATACAGGATCAGTCTCTATTATTGGCGGATTCGTTTACCGTGGCACTGCATTCCCCGCGCTAAATGGGCGTTTCATATACGGTGATTATGTCAGTAAAAAGATTTGGTCTGCTGTTCAAGGCGACACAAACCAGCTAGTGAGCGATGCCTTTGCGGGTAATATTTCATCTTTTGGCACCGATATGAGTGGCGAGGCTATATTTGTCACTTCGCATGGCGCAGAGTACGGCGGATTATCAATTATTTACCGAATGGTTGACAGCGATGCGCAAGCAGCTGTTATTCCTAATAAACTATCAAAAACGGGATTATTTGCCGATTTAATTCATCAATACCCGGTCCATGGCGTGATAGAATACGATGTAAACTCTGACGGTTGGTTCGACGGCTTAATAGCCCGTCATTTTGTTGCTATTCCTAATGAGAGTGTGGTCGAATTTAACCCTGATGATATTTGGAATTTACCCATTGGCAGCGTATTGGTTAAACACCTATCTTTGCCGACCCAGATAGAATCAACTGAAGACAGTACGACAAGATCGACCCCCTTTGAAACCTCTGTTTTATTTAAGCAAAATGCAGGCAACTGGGCATCGGCAAATTACCGCTGGAACGCACAAGGTACTGATGCCAATTTAGTCACACAAGCGTTTAACGAAACGGTTGAGCAATTTTATAATGGCTCACTGCGTAACATAATACGCCAAGTAAGATCAGGCGCTGAATGTACCTCATGCCATTTAGGTACTGGCAGTAAAGAACCGCTTGCAATAAGCACTGCGCAATTAAATCGTGATTTTAATTATCAAGGCGTGGTTGCTAATCAAATCAATCTTTTTAATCAACTCGCCTTGTTTGGTCCCCCTATTGCTAGCGCAGACAGCTTTACTGCGTACCCAGATCCACAAAATACGAGTGCTAACTTAGACAAAAGAGCGCGTGCTTATTTAGATACCAACTGTGCTCACTGTCATGATGGCAGCCTAATGGATTTAAATTACGATACGCCAGTTAACAAAATGGATATTATGAATGTTAAACGTTCCGATGTTTATCGCATGTTACCTTTTAACCATAGCGCTAGTTTATTACATATCTATCAAACAGACGATGCCAACCGCATGCCTAAAGGAAGCACATTAACGAATCCACTTGCAGCCCAACTAATTGCAGATTGGATAGACGGACAAAGTGCAACACAAACAGGCTTAATCGTAGCACTGGATGAGCCCATTGACGAAACTGCTATTGTACCAAACAGCCGCGTCACACTCTCCACATATGCAATGTACGATAATGGATTTGAAAGCATACCAACCAACCCTGTTACATGGTCATCAAGTAATACTGAGATACTTAACCCTTTAGGGAGTGAACCAATTGTCACCTCAACGGCCGGTAACGCAGGTAATACAACTGTTTGGGCTGACTATATGGGACAAATAGGAAGCATTGATATAACGGTGCTTGGTGCGCCAAATCAACCCACCAATTTTAGTGCCACTTCAACTGGGTCAAACTCAATCATCTTAACGTGGAATGATGTAGCAGATGACGAACAAAGCTACATCCTTAGTCGCTCAATTAATAACGCAGGCCCCTTTAGCCCAATAATAACATTAAGCCAAAACAGCAATGAATTTTTTGATAACGGCCTAACGAGCAACACAACCTATTATTATCAGCTAATTGCCAGTGGCACGAATACTGATAGTATCGCGGTGACCACGAATACAACCACAAAAAACGCCGATCCAATAGATCAAATTTCGATTATAAGTACACCCCTTCCAAACCTAATTGCGGGTGAAAGCCAGCAATTAGCAGCTGTAGCTTACACGAATGGCGAAAATGAAGGCATCACCTTAGCCGCAAACTGGTTAACCAGTGACGACTCTATTGTCAGTGTCAGCTCAACAGGGCTAATGACTGCGGGTAATACGGCAGGTACTGCCATTGTTACTGCAACCTATCAAACACAAACAGCGAGCGTAACAGTTGTTAACCAAGGTGCTGGGCAATATGTTTACTTTAATGTGCCAAGTAATTGGGATACACCAAGTGCTTATATTTGGTCTAATGAAAATGCGACATTAACAACTCGATCAGCAGATTGGCCGGGAAACGAGTTAAATACGTCTGCCAACTTATTTGGTGATACATGGCTGCGCTTAACACTCCCAGCCACATGGGCAAACAGTAATGGGAATATTAATATAATATTCAGCAATAACGGAGTAAATCAAACAGCTGATTTAACGGCTAATATTGCCAGCCCAATGTGGTACGACGATACATGGTTAACCGCCGCACCTACCAGTAATGGAGTTGAAACAGGGAGCCAAGTTCAGGTCGGTAATGGCACGGTTACTTTAAATAACAGTGCCAATTTATCAGGTAAGCTCTTTGCCACCGGTACAGTCGTCAATATCAATGCAGACGCCGCAGCCACTGGGCTTGAATTTTCTGGCTGGGAAGGTTCTGGTGTCGCTTACTTAGTCAACCCAAGTCAAGAGAATACACAATTAGTAGTGGGTGATGCATTGTCATACACCTTGTTAGCTGTATTTAATAGCGTAAGCGACCCTTATCTAACGGGACGTACGTTTTATAATAATCAAGGGTGCGCAGGTTGTCACGGCAGTGATGGCGCTCAAAATATCGGAGGAAAGTCCTTACTTAATGCTATTAATCGTTATGACTTAAACAGCTTAACGGCTTATATCGAAAACAATATGCCATTCGGTAATGCAGCAGCTTGTACTGGTGACTGTGCCACATCTACCGCGAGCTTAATTTTAGCCGAAGCTTACACGGCCCCAACTAACATATGTAATTCAACTGACTTAGATGACTTAATTCCTCAAAATCGCAGCTATCGTTTGCTATCGACTTTAGAATACAACAATTCAATTCGTGATTTATTCGCCTTGGAAAACAACGTAGATGTCACCTCTGGTCGTATCCCTGCGGATATTCCAGTAAACGGTTTCAAAACCAGTGCCAATACTTTATTTACCAATGATTACGCAAAAGGCTACGTTGTTGCAGCAGAAACAGCCGCTATGATGGTCGATAATATTTATAGTTTGACTTTAAATTGTAACGATATCAGCTGTTTTATTAATGACTTTGGAAAACGCGCATTTCGTCGTCCGTTAACGCCAACGGAATTAACCGACTTGACCTCGGTTTATAATGAGCATGGCAATATAGGCGTGTTGTCAGCAATACTATCAGCCCCAGCAATGTTATATCGCTCAGAAGTAGGCGAGAGCAATGGCGCTGGTTATTTTGAACTAACTGATTACGAAATCGCCACCTTGCTATCGTATACATACTGGGCAACAACACCAAGCCCCGAACTAATGGCAAAGGCTGATGCAGGCGAACTCAGTACCCCTACGCAAATTGCCGCAACACTTGGCAACATGCTACAAGATGCTCGTGCAGAAACAACTTTCGAACGTTTTATTACAGGCTGGCTAGACCTAGACAAGGATATTAAAACGTCGACACTTAGCGACAGCTTAAAAGCAGATATGAAACAAGAGACCATTGAATTTGTGCGTCGTACTGTATTTGGTGGAGGGCAATATCGCGAATTACTCACAGCAGATTATAGCTTTATGACCCAGCAATTAGCAGAACATTATGGCTTGCAGTGGTCTGGTGGCGACCAATGGCAGCAAGTCAATTACAACGATGGCACTGGCGAAAGTAACGAGGTAGATGCAGGTAACAGTGAACGTCGAGGCATATTAGGCCATGCTGGGATTTTAACTTTGCAATCTGCATCAGAAAAAACGCATCCAGTGAAACGAGGACTATTTGTTCGCCGTAATCTCATGTGTCAAGACTTCCCACCGCCACCTATTGGGGCAGTATTAAAGCCACAAGACGACCCAAGTTTAACGGTACGAGAACGATTTGAAACCGCTCATTTACAAAATGATTGTCAGTCGTGCCACCAATACATTGACGGGATAGGGTTCGGATTTGAAAACTACAACGAGATCGGAGTTTATACCACAACCGAAACCACTGGCGATGGGCAAGTTAAATTTATTGACTCATCAGGTTACATTGGCAGTTTATTCTCAGCTGAAACTTTCCTATCAGCCAGCGAACCCGTAGTTCCCTATCAAGGCATTGATGAACTTGCTGAATTAATCGCGGACAGCGCGCACGGTAAATCGTGTTACGCACGTCAGTGGTATCGCTATACCCGTGGTCAACGCGAAACCAACGAGGACACCTGCACAGTACAAGTATTAGGCCAGCTATTTAAAGATGACCCAAACGCAACCTTACTCGATCTGATGATCCAGTTTACTCAAACCAAAAACTACACCTTACGCAAATAATGGAGCGGGCATCAAAATGAAGTTTTTAAAAAATAAAATGCAACGTCGTGATTTTCTCCGCATACTAGCCAAAGCGGGGCTTACCACAGCCTTTGCTAGCCAATTTGCGTTCGCACCTAAAGTCTTTGCTGCTGCCGGTGAAGCTAGACGCTTTATTATGGTATTTTACCCTAATGGGTGTGTCCGTGATAAATGGCATTCATATGATATTGGAGGATTAAGTGCCAGCAGTTTAGACACCAGCCCACTGAGTTCATTAAACAAGCATATAAACAACTTAGTTCCCATCAAAAATCTAACCTATGCAGGCCAAGGTGGTAGCTCAGGCCACCCAGAAGCGTGTCGTGGTATTTTTTCTGGTGGTGTAGATGGTGCCCCTTCATTTGACAGTGAAATAGGTAATGCACTGGGCGGTAACTTAACCAACAATCTACACGTTGGCTGTTGGTCAAGTAAGGCTAAAGGCTCCGAATACATGCCGTTTACCAATATTAATCGCAACAAAATTGACGTGCCCGATAATCCACAAATGATCTATGACAATCTACTCGCTGATGTTGTTAACAGTGATAATCAAGACGGCTTATCACCTGTCGACCTACGTCGTCAAAGAGTAATAGAGTCGCTTCACGAAAACCTTGATCTATTAAAAAACAACACTTTAAATATAAAACAGCAAGGTAAGCTACTCACACACGAAGCATCTCTTGACTACTATAAAAATGTATTAAATAGTTCACTCGACATTGGCGATGGCACTGGTTTTAGCCGCCCTAACGTAGGTATGAGCGGTATAAATGAGGAAGCTGAAGCCGTTGCTCAAGCACAAATGCGTAATATCGCAATGGCATTTCAAGCCAATGTAACACGTACTGCAGGTTTTCAATTTATGGGCGCACAAGATGAATCTTTGCAAATTAACTTTCCAAGTATTCGCCCTTATATGGGCGAATTTGGCAGTGGTGCACGACTTTACTGGAATGAAACCCGCTCGCATGTTAGTTCGCACAACGAGTCCAATTTATTTAATGCTCAAACGCGCTGGTATAATATAATGGTCAGTTACTTAATGGATCAACTCGCTGCTCGACCCGATACCGCTTATGGTGGAACCTTACTCGACAACACTTTAATACTAGTCATGTCAGAGGTGGGCGGCGGAAATCACCAGCAAGAAAACCCCGGAGTATACCTAGCAGGCGGTGCGGGTAATGCAATTAATAGAGGTATTGCAATTAATGCGAATAACGCAGGAATGTCGAATGTATATTTAGATATAGCAAACGCATTCGGCCTAGGTTGGAACCGATACGGTAATAGTTTTGGTGGTATCAATGGCCTGCTAGTTTAACTCTATACCATTGAATAAAAACATTTATAAATAAAGCTATGTGATTTAAATGCAATACGATTCATGTATTATTGAATCGTTAATATCACCAAACTCGTCATATAATAAAGTATATAAATTCACTTTCGTTTACCCATATAGGGTTAACTTTTTATGCCTTTATTAGCCGTAATATTGCTTTATCTTAAAAAAGTAGATTTCCTGATCTATCTGTAGCAATTAAAATAAACGTCATACTAATTTACCACCAAACTTAATATAAAATTTAAGCGTCCTTATACCAATTCGCTTAATTAAGTGGTCTATTTTGAGGTAAGGCAATCATGTTGATAACAAGGAAAAATTTCGTTATTTAGTTGTCATTACTAATTGCTCCTGCATTGCTCTACTTTCTGCATCCATGCAGCCGTATATTAGAAATTTTTAACGCAGTTAGCGTCAGATTTAATTCCTCAAATTGATTAAGCATTATTACGGATTGGTATTACTTACCGTTATTGCTGAGGCCATCGACTCAGATATATGCAGCGTACGCTGCGGAAACGGAATACTCAGCCCAGCACCTTCAATTGCTTCTTTAACGCGTTTGTTTAAATCCCACACGGTTTGCCAATAATCACCATTAACAGCCCACGCACGTAATTGAATGTTCACTGCGCTTTCGCCTATTGATGTCACCATTACTTTAGGTGCAGGCTCTGCGAGTAATCGGCTCTCTGATGCAGCTAATTCTTTAAGTACATTTAAGCCAACGTCAATAGAGTCGGCATACGAAATACCCACCACTATGTCCATTCGTCTTTTGCCATTACGGGTAAAGTTTTTAATATTGCCACCCCACACTTTGCCGTTAGGCGATGCTATATAAAGGCCGTCGGTGGTTTTAAAAATAGTGGTAAACAAGTTTATTTCACTCACAGTGCCAAGCGTGCCACTGGCATCAACAAAATCGCCTATTTTAAAAGGTCTAAGTATTAGCAGCATGATACCTGCAGCAATATTACTCAGTGTATTTTTAAGGGCTAAACCAATAGCCAAGCCAGCAGCCCCCATTAGCGCAATTAAACTGGCCGTGTTTACGCCAAAAATATCTAAAATAAATAGACCGCCAATTATATAAACTAAATAACCAGCAATACTCGATAAAAGAGGAAGCAGCGTACTATCCACTCTTTTTAACGGGGATTTAGAGTTTTTAATCGCTTTTTTAACCGAGCGTGCAATTAAGGCACTCGCAACTAAAATCACCAACGCTAAAATCACCTTGTAACCTAAAGTGATGATTGTTTCTGAATGGCTTTGCCAAAACGCTAAGAGTTTATCTTTCATGTTTGTTCCGATAAATGTGGCTGAAACTCAGCAAAATAATGGTTAAATCTAATAAAAACCGACTTCAAAAGAAGTGGCGCGAGTATATAGAATAAAAAATTTAAACCTACCTTTTTTAATCACTTATTTCAATTTTAATAACGGCCTAAAAACCATGGTTATTAGAATATAAAACACCGCCATTTATGGCTAATTTATAGCGACTATTCAATGTAGGTTAATCGTTTATTGGTATGGTGACTTTAAGTTTTTAACGTTCATTAAGAGGTTATCTATGGCAAAAGAAAAAATAGTACTCATAACCGGCGCTTCAAGTGGCATTGGCGAAGCAACCGCAAAAACTCTTGTAAATAATGGTCATAAAGTAATACTTACCGCTAGACGCGAAGATAAGTTAACTGAGTTAGTAGAGTTGCTAGGCTCAAATAATGCAATGGGCGTAGCCGCAGATGCAACCGACTTTACCGCGCTTGAAAGCGTGGTTACCAAAGGCATTGAAAAATTTGGCCGACTAGATGTAGCCTTTGCTAACGCAGGCATGGGCGTTTCAACCGCTGGCACCGAAAAAGGTGACCCCGATGAGTGGTCAACCATGATTGATATAAATATTAAAGCCCTACTGTGGACTGCAAAATTAACCCTGCCGCATTTACGTCAAAACAAAGGTCACTTTATATTAACCAGCTCTGCTGCTGGCCGTAAGCCAATTGGCGGCTCTATTTACGGTGCAACTAAATGGTTTGCTTACGGGTTTGGACAAAACTTAGCTGAGGAAATGACTGAGTGGAATGGCCGCTGTACCACCATAGCACCAGGCATGGTAAACACCCCGTTTTTTGATGAAGCTAAACCCGACAAACTCGACCCGCAAGATGTAGCCGACGCGGTATTGTTTGCTATTGAAGCAAACCAGCGCAACAGCGTACGAGAAATCTATTTAATGCCAACTAATTAAATGTTGCTTGGTAGATTTTGGGCTATCAGGTTTAATGCTAATGGCGTTAAACCTGATGGTTGTTAGTGCTTAGTTTGGGTTAGATGTTAGTAGGTAAGAATGAATTAAAGGTATTAGGCATTTAAAGTCTTGTTAATTGCCAATGCTGTCCTTAAACCATATGTAAGAAAAATATAGGACAACGGCAATATATCCAAAAGAAATAACTAGGTTTACTTTCCAGAGGTTTAGCCAAAAATTGCCTCTGAAATAAGTGCGTTCTCTTACTTCATGGTTGAACAATGCTACTGAAGAGGGCACTAATATTAACGCAGACCAACCAAGTATAGGTAACACCATAAACATAATGCCTATGCCTGCACCTCCTGCTGAAGCCTCGGATGCTTCACCATCAATTGGGGCTAGCATCACGTAGCCTAAAATAAACCCAACAATCGCAAGTATAAAACCTAAAAGCTGAAATGTTCTCATTATTATCCTAGGGTCTGTTGATCTTTACGGATTAAAATTTGTTCAAATTAGGGGCTATTTAATCGCGGCGCGAGGTTTGTAACCTAGTGGGCTAAGTAAGAACCGAGCAACAAGGAGTAAATAGCCCCTAGGAAGAACTCTTTGGGCAGCGCCTGTTTGGCATTAATGCTGCGTTATCGCCCATTTATGGGGAATAGCCACACTACATAGGCTCTGCCTTGCCTAAATACCAAACAGACTGCTGCAAATTCAACCTTGAAAGATCAACAGACCCTAGGCTCATAACGAGACTGTAAAATAACTCCAACAGCCAAATTCAATTAAAAA
The DNA here is from genome assembly GCF_000690055.1 of Pseudoalteromonas fuliginea. Taxonomy (GTDB): domain Bacteria; phylum Pseudomonadota; class Gammaproteobacteria; order Enterobacterales; family Alteromonadaceae; genus Pseudoalteromonas; species Pseudoalteromonas fuliginea. The sequence continues at coordinate 7,379 of NZ_JJNZ01000007.1, read as the reverse complement.
ACGAGTTCCTGTAATTAACTCTAATCGTTTTTAAAGCATTAGGTAATGCATTTGGAACCCATAAAACAGGCTGTTTTTCTTAAAAAAGAGTAATTCCACAGTCTTAACGTCCACTTGATCGGACAAAAATAGTTGGTTGGGACATGAAACGAGGTAAAACCTAACCAGCTTTTTTTATTATATTTAAATTACTTACTAGGCGCGCTTATCTACTCGCCATGGTGGATTAAGCCTGTTTTTCCCCGCCCAATACAGTTTGATTTTATTACCTGATGGATCGTGTAATATTGCTTCACGCCACAGATAACTTTGATCTGTTGGCTCTTGATAAAACTCGATGCCAATAGATTTTAAATCAGATACCCACTGATCAAGTTTTTCATGCTCAAAATAGATTACTACGCCATTTAAAAAACTACCAGTTTCTAATAAAAGTGAAAAGGTTGAGTTTCCGTCAGGACATTCGAAACGGACATAATGGGGAGTATCGACAATTTGGGTAAAACCTAGTTTTAAATAAAACTCAGTCGCTTTATCCATGTGTTTAACTGGCAAAGTAACTTGATTAAGATTCACGAAACCTCCATGTGTGCCTAACGAGACTGTAGAATAACTCGTTTTGATTTATTTTTATTGATGGATAAACCATAGCTGAGTTCCTATTTCGGTTCAATTGATTACTGTATTTTATGCAGAATATAAAGCGGGAATTTGGTGTTGTTTTAATTGGCGTTTTGGACGGGATTACGGGTACTTGAGTGGCTTTTATTTAGGTTAAAAGGGCTTCCCCTTCTCAATGCATCGTGTACACAGCCCTTCTATATAATAAACAAAGCAGTACAATTGCCATCGACCTACTGACTTTCTCTTTTTACTTTCATCTTGCTAATGTAGCTCAGTTTTTACGTGATTCATTATTTATAAAACTCACTTGCCATCATGATCTAATTGACAATTTCCGTAACAGTTAGGATGGGTGTCAACGCTATTTTGGTTAAACTTACATCAAATTTACATTCGACTTTTTCTCGGTCAATTGTTGACGTTCCTCATCACTTAAATCATCTCTGCGCAACAAAATGTTTAAATGTTTTAACGCTTCTTGTTTTTTACCAAGTTTTACAAAGGCGTCAACGATATGAAGCCTAGAGCTATATGCAGATGGCTCCTGACTGATGTTGTAGCTAAAATACTTAATTGCTTCAGCAGGATTTTCTAAGTAGGTGAGTTGTCCTATGCCTTCATCATACATTTGCCAGGATTTTGGTTCAATTTGATACCCATATAGGGTTGATAGCTTTTTGAAGTGCGCTAGGACACTTTCGTAGCCTTCAACTGATGTTTCATATGGAATAGACCACTGAGGGTACAAACCTCTGAGTGCCCCAATTGTCCCGTAAATCGGTGTATTCTGATGAGGCTCTTCTCGAAAGTATTCAAATTTGTAACGCAGGTTCGGTGTATTTAAATTCGCAAGTTCTCTCTCTATCTTTTGAATCCCTGAGAGCATCTGAACACCTTCTGGGGAATCTGATTCTGGGTTACCTTCATTCCCTATATTCATGTATAGAAAATTTTTGTGCATGGGATTCGTTTTTACGAACTTAATGAGATCGCTAACGGTTTTTCCGCTCTCCCAGAACACAGAGGGACTATTGGCAAAGTGCGCTTGGAACAAGTTTGGCCTTTTATGAAAACTATGTGACACAAGCAGCCCGCCGTATGAATGCCCAGAGAGTATTCTAAATTTTTCTGTCCGATAGTGTTTCTCGATGTATGGGATAACGTCTTGTTCAATAAACGTTAAATACTTATCTGCCCCGCCGCTATGCTCTTCGTAATTTGGATCAGATGTTGGTGTAAAATCTCTGCCTCTGTTGGAAGTAGAGATCCCAACGATGATCATTTGAGGGGCGCTATTGTAGCCATTCAGCGGGGCAAGAACGCCTGATACAAGAGGCAACCCTACAGGTGCATCTAAAGTGTAAAGAACAGGATAACGATAGTTTTGATTGAATTCACTTTCATACTTGAAAGGCAATTGAACATAGATATCAACGGTTTCATTTAACACAGAAGATGAAATTGGTATTTTTTGAAAAGGTAAATGCCGCTCAACAGCATTTTCTTTAAATGAATCCGCATACGCACTAAAGGAAGCCGTGACAATAAAAAAAATCGTGCAGAAATACTTGGTCATTCAATGTCCTTATTTAAATGCTTGTTTAGTAAAAGAAACTCAAGAATAAGGGATTGCTTAGATGGAGTCTAGTCACATGGAAACAATCAAGGTGTTGAAAAAAATTAGCAGCTCCGAATTCTGACACGGACGCTTGTTGCGCTCTTGATACAAATTCCTAAATCATACGAACGAGTGCTTTAGCAGTGGTAGATACCTTCGAATAAGACAATTATTGATCTGTGTTTCGTTTTTTTTGTTTCGATCAGATTGCCCAAATAGGTATTACTTGCTAAGGTCACTACGGCAAAGTCGCTCGGTAATTAGACCGACAGAATCCCTTGGTAATCACACTAATACAGCTTAGAGGCCAATTCCACTGAATAGGAGTCTTTTACAACTATCATCCTCCGTATGGTGGCCCGCAAGGTAAACGTCATATGAGGTATTAGTCTCGGAAACAAGCGCTTCGTTCATGGTTTGTCAGTCGAGGTTTCGATACTCACCACTTTGATAACCGACTTGTAGCTTCAATCATTCGGTACACAGACCAAAATATTCATATAGAATCTATAGCAAATCAGTTGTAACGAAAAGTTCTAAGTGGCTGATTAACCGATGTAAACAATTTCACTATTTATTGGTCGCAGTGGTCCTATACAAACCTGCTTCAGCTAACAATCTGAAATGGTTTAGCGATGATTCTTTTAGTAATTTCATATAATAATTTCGAGCACTATCCAAATCACCATTCCCTTCAAACCCCTCAGCTTTGGAAGCTAATTCATCCAGTCGGTTAAAGTCTAATTCGTTGGATTTGAAGTCGTTTACTACATCCGGAGTTAACGAAGGGTCTATCTCATAGATACGAGTTCTTATTTCCCACAAAGAGTGAATTGCTGTGCCAATATCAACCATATTTTTCCGCGTATCCAATGAACTAGAATCTTCAATTAGTTTTGAAGTATCAACTACCGTTTCGATAGCTTGGCCCAGTAACAAGTCGACGCTTTTAAGCTTATCCATAACACTACCTACTTATAAATCGAGCTAATATATTACCCTAACTTGATATTCGAGTCTGCAATTCAGACCGCAAACAAACAACTTTTAACTAAACATGTGAATCGAAAATTTAATACGTTTTGCAAAGTGGATTAGTATTGAAATTAAGCACTACTAACTTTCGCAGCCGTCCGTGCCATCCACGATCCCAATGCTCCTCTATCGTTTAATATTTTTTGATCAGGATGCTCAAGATAGAGAATTTAGGATGGATGTCATCTCAATTTGTCCGAAAAGTGCAAAAATTAGGATAGGTGTCATTTTAATTGGTTGAAATACTCACCGAAGATATGGCGGTGATCACGCCAAATTTATTGCTTATTGAATGCCTCGTTCCGCAACTTAAACAGCTGATGTTGGCAATAACACGATTTGATGACGAAATTAAAACACTTTATAAGCAACATACAGATCGCGCTATTTTTGATAGTTTACTTGGGGCGGGGCCACAATTAGCACCTCGATTATTAGCCGCTATGGGATCAAATCGTGACCGCTATAAGTGCGCCTCTGACATACAAAAATACGCAGGCATTGCTCCAGTAACCGAACGCAGTGGCAAGAAAGAATGGATACACTGGCGGTACTCATGCACTAAGTTTTTAAGGCAAACATTTGCGGAATGGGCAGGATTATCTGTGCGCTATTCATTTTGGGCAAAAGCCTATTATCTGCAGCAAGAAGCCAAAGGAAAATACATACGCCCTACAATGAATCAACTTACTTAACCGCATTGAAAAGTAAGGGATCACCGCTGTTAAAATTTGCGGTGGAAAGTGAGCTTTAGCGCTTGCTGTCCACCTCAGGGCATGTTGTTATGTAACTTTACGCCATTCCAAGAAGCTCATATATAGGAATACAAATTTCCTCATTTTCATCTCCTGTCATTTCTAGCCAATCAGTTACTTTATTAAGCAGCTCATGCTGTTTATGAACAAATTGTATAAGTGCATGCTTGTCGATTTTGACTTGGGGGGGAATGCTATTAATAAGCTGTGCTTTGGCGCAACACAGCGCTATTGACTTTAAACCACATAAATTGCTCGAAGGGTCACAATAAAAAAATAAAGGTAACTTCTCAGCTAATATTTTTGAAAAGTGTACTACTTCTGGAATTTCAAATAATTCACGAGGGTCTGATTCATACCCGTAAAATGAAACTTCAACGTTACTTTTCTTTTTAAATGCTAATTCCCGAGAAACTTGAAATCTATCAAATTGACTTGCGACTTCTGATATATCACTTGATTCAATCCATTCTCTTGAAATAACTATGTGAAAGCTATCTGTATGTTTAGTTATAACATCATTGATGAGCCAATATTTTTCCAACTCATCTGTGTGATCAGTAACATCAGGCAACAAAGAAGTAATTGATTTTTTGCTATCCGCCAAAACTTGTTTCTTGGAAATAGACATTTTCCATGCCGCAGGTGTTCTATCTGTTTTAGCAACATCAAATAACTCCCAATAAACATCATTTGAATCAGGATCGCATAACATGATAAATACAGGTAATGGGTAATTTAACAAGTAATTTATATGTTTCAGCTCTCCACGGTAAATATATCCCCATCTATTTTTTTCTTTTAGGAAAGACTTACCATATTTTATTTGAACTGCAAAAGTTTGACCCGTAACGGTACCGTTAATATCTACCAAATCAACTTGGCCATCTATTCCAAAATCAAACTCTTGAGGGGTTCTTTTGAAGATCCAACCTAAATTTTCAAAGATTATATTTGAAACTCGCTGAACACCTAATTCCCCTTTTTGTGCTTCTACAGAATATTTTGGACCTAACATTTTAACTACCAATAATAAGAAATATGAATGATGAACTAAGCTAATGAGTTACATAACTCCGTTTTAAGCTGCAATTTACTGTGTGCTAAAATCGCGAAGCGATGGTGCGCGGTAAAATGTCCACTTGAAAACTATTGTTATACTTCTGTTACGGGACTTTTCAACACGCTAGTCATGTGCTCATGAGCTTGCGAAATAAGGTTTGAAACATTCACCAAAATATCCTTACCCGTATCTTCGCCTAAGCGTCTTGTGCCAATTCGTAGAGAATATATTTCATGTACCTCATCACCAGGTATTTCAAGTCTTTCAACATTTTCATATTCTGAAGACAATCTAGGTTTTAGATCGCTTTTACGTGACAAATAATTATGGACGGTTGTAATAATTGAAGCCCGTGCAACTTCTTCATTTTCAGCTTGAGATATCTGATGATACTTTAGCGTCGCAGCAGGAGATGCTAGTAGCTCAATATTTGTTAATACCGTAAATGGTTGATCCTTTGCTTGTTCTACAAAATTAATTATTAATGCAAAATTACCATTCACATCACCCCAATCTATAGACCAATCAGTATGGTATTCAGGTGCGCTAATACGATTCATAAAAGGATTAGTAACTTTTGCAATGCCATCAATAACTGTTTTTAAACCATCATCAAAATTTGAGCGGAAATCAGCATAAAGCTTACCACGAGCAAAAAGCGGAACTTTACAGTCTTCTAACAAAACAGGCATTACAACAACTCGTTTTTCTTCAAGTTCGCGTAGTAATCCAGCTGAAAGTTCTTTTTTACACCATTCAGAAGCCACTGAGGCATTTGATAAAATAACTAATAAAGCACTTGCCCCATCAGCCGCATCTTGGACTTTATCAATAATTGAATCACCTAAACTTAATTCCCAACGATCAAGCCAGATGTGTACATTTTGTTGTACCAATTGCATTGCCAATTGGTCAACGAACTCTTTATTTTCATGTGAATAGCTAATAAATACAGGCATAAATAATACTCATAATTAATTTAGGAACAAAATACGAAAGATGCATAACGAGCCTGTAGATTAACTCGTTTTTTATTTATTTTTATTGATAAACAAACCATAGCTGAGTTCCTATTTTGGTTCAATTGATTACTGTGTTTTTACGCAGAATATTAAAAAGTGTTTAGTGTGGGTTTTATTCGAGTTTTGGAGGGATTTACGGGTGTTTCAGTGGCTTTATTTTGGCTTAAAAGGGGTTGCCTCTCTTAATGCATCGTGTTTTGCAGCTTTTCTATATTATGAACAAGGCAATACAGTTGCCATTGGGCGTTCACTTTCGCTTGCCTCCGTTGACCCCGTAAGGTCAATTTATTTATCCCTATATTCACCGCAGTGATTTAGCAGGACAGTCACTTTAATTTTTTAATGGTTGCTAAATTACGGTTGCACCAATAACAGCTGCACTCTTAACTGCCAAGTCTAAATAACGCTCTGCTTCTGATTGTTTGACGGCAAAATCAGGTAAGTGACTTGCTTTGTTTCTGATTTGTCGTAATTGATTAATTAATTCCAAACTATCAGGTGAAAACTTACCAGATGCTGACAGGTGATCCAAAATCATTTTAGGATTAGTTCGTTTAATTGCTGTACCAGTCGAGAGTCCGCTTTTCATTGCTGCCGTTTCAATTAATGTCCATGCTTCGACGACGGCTGCTCTTGGAGAAACATCAGCAATACGAAGTAATTGTTCTTTTTGACTTAAGTCAGTTTCAGATTCATTTACTTTAGGCTTGGCAATATTTTTAGCACTATTCTCAGCTTTACTTAGACTCTTTTCAAAGCTTGCTTCAACATCTTTATATTTAAAAGATGATACCCGCCCCAATAACTGGCGTACTTCAGCACGAAATATGTATGCAATCCAAATAACTGCAACAGGCCATGCTAATGCTTTAACTAGTTCTACGAAATGTTCCATATTTCCCTTAGTAAGCTGAAAATTTAGTCTACGACATTCGTCGTTTTACAAACCGACAAATGTCTTTATATTACAATGATTTTATCCTAGCTATAAAATAAACAACTGTAAACAGTTAGTTAGCTTCGCCTTACCTTTTCTAAATGTAACAAAACCCCAAAATGGTGGAGGTCAGTAATATCAGACGTATAGCTGATTAGTTATACCCGTTGATTATTAATTAACAAATTATATTTTAAATACCTGTGTTTAAACTAATAACGCGTTCACCCTTAAACTTATAGCTCGTTATTACTTATAAAATTAGTTAAAAATCACAACCTACTCCTATTGAATCCTCTGTATTTTTACTTCATATTAAATATTC
>NZ_JJNZ01000006.1 GCF_000690055.1 Pseudoalteromonas fuliginea | reverse complement strand
TAAAGTGGGGATCCCTCAGCCCAAAGGGCAGCGCATGTTTGGCATTTATGCTGCGTTATCGCCTATTTATGGGTGTAACCACACTACATAGGCTCTGCCTTGCCTAAAAGCCAAACATACTGCTGCAAATTCAATCACCAAGGCAACACGCCCCAGCTTACTTGTTAACAACTTAGAATATCTTAGATAGTTTTTATCTTTGCACTAGGGTAGTCGCTTCTATATGATGCGCTCCTTTTTAAAATCAATAGTCAGCAGCCCTCAAGGGAATCAACATCATGTTAAAGCCATTATCAGCCAAAAAAGTAGCACTTAGCCTGGCCGTTTCTTCTGCACTTAGTGCACCCTATTCTTCTGTATTTGCTGCAGAACAAGATGTTCAAGCCGAAAAAAGCATTGAAGTGATTTCAGTAACAGGTACTCGCCGTAGCTTACGCAGTATTGCCGAAAGCTCAGTACCTGTAGATATTATTACCAGCGGTGATATGCAAAGTACGGGTCAGCTAGAAATAAGCCAAATACTAGCAAACCAAGTACCTAGCTTTAACTACCCAAGTGCCACTATGGGTGATGGTACTGACCATGCAAAACCAGCTGTTTTACGTGGATTAGCACCCGATCACACCCTAGTGCTCATTAATGGCAAACGCCGCCATGCCGGTGCGCTATTAAACTTAGCAGGTGTTGTTGGCCGAGGCTCTACCGCTGTTGATTTGAACATGATTCCAACATCAGCCATTAAGCGTGTTGAAGTACTACGTGATGGCGCAGCCGCACAGTACGGTTCTGATGCAATTGCTGGGGTAATTAACATTGTACTTAAAAATGCCTCAGAAGGCGGTAGCGTAAGCGTAACGTACGGTAAATACGATACTCAAATGGCTGGCGTACCTCAGCTAGAAAGCACCTATGCAGATGCAAACGGCGACTTAGCGTTTAATACCGGTGGCGACCGCGAAGTAAACGACGGTGCAACTCGCACTGTTAGCGCAAACTCTGGTTTTGCGTTATCTGATAACGGCTTTGTAAACGTATCAATTGAGTACCGTGATAACGACTCAACTCAGCGCTCAGGCTTTGACCCACGCGAACAATACAGCCGTCTTGATGATGGCAGCCTAGACCCACGCGAATTTACTATCGATCGTTACAACCACCGCTTTGGTAAAGCCGACCTTGAAGATTACGCGTTGTTTTACAACATGGGTTACGATTTAGATAACGGCTTAAACCTTTATTCATTTGGTAGCTACTCAAAGCGTGAAGGTAATTCAGGTGGTTTTTACCGCCGTGCAAAAGACAGCCGTAACGTTTTAGAAGTGTACCCAGATGGCTTTTTGCCGCAAATTGAAACAGACGTACAAGACTACTCATTTGCGCTGGGCTTAAAAGGCGAAACTAACGACTGGACATGGGATGTAAGTACCAACTACGGCCGTAACGACTTTGGTTTAGGTGTTATAAATAGTATTAACACATCACTAGGTGCCGACAGCCCAAACGAATTTGACAACGGTGCATTGGTTTACGATCAGTTTTTAGTAAACGCAACGGCCAATACCACACTTGATTTAGGCTTACCTGATGACGTATTTTTTACCGTAGGTACTGAATACCGCCACGAAAGCTACAAAATTGAAGAAGGCGAAGAAGCGTCTTACATCACCGCACTTGATAGCGATGGTAACCCAATTGCAGCCGGTGGCGCGCAAGTACTTGCTGGTTTTGGACCAGAAAGTGCGACTGACGAAAGCCGTCATAACATCGCTTTATTTGTTGAGTTTGATACCTACTTAACAGAAAAATGGAACGTAGTTTTAGCGGGTCGTTATGAAGATTACAGCGACTTTGGTGACACATTTACTTCTAAGCTTGCTTCGCGTTACAGCATTACTGAAAACCTATCGCTGCGCGGTGCAATTAGCACAGGTTTCCGTGCACCATCTTTAGCGCAAAGCTCGTACCGCCAAATCTCTACTGTACTTGAGAACAACCAACCATTTGAAGTTGGTCTATTCCCAACCGATTCTGCAGCAGCGCAAGCGCTAGGCGCACAGCCGTTAGATGCTGAAGAGTCAGTAAACGTTACTGCGGGCTTTATGTACACGCAAGGCAGCTTTAGCTTAACAGTAGATGCATACCGTATTGATATTGATGACCGTATTGTATTGTCTGAAAACTTAGAGGGCGATGCAGTTGTTGAAATACTACAAAATGCCGGTGAGCTAAATACCGAAAGCGTACGTTACTTTACCAACGCGATTGACTCACGCACGCAAGGTGTTGATATTGTTGCTACTTATAACCTAGATTTAGACAACTTAGGTGATTTACGCCTAAACGTAGCCGCTAACTTTAACGATACCGAAGTAACACACGTAAACGACAACCCAGCACAGCTTAACTCACTAGGTGACGACTACGTAGTGTTTGCACGTCGTGAAGTAGGCCGCTTTGAAGAGGGCACGCCAGATAGCAAATGGAACTTATCAGCAGTGTGGAACTTTAACGAATGGCAAACAACGCTTCGTGCCACACGTTATGGTGAAGTCGCTGATATATCAACTACAGCTGATCGCGATGAATACCTAGACCCTAAATGGATCACCGACTTAGAAGTGGCATACCGTCCAGACGAATATTGGAAATTTGCCGTTGGTGCAAACAACTTGTTCGATCAATACCCACAAGCAACCGTGGATAACATTGGTTACTCTGACTTTGGCCAAATATTCCCGTACACACCGTATGCACCTTACGGATTAGACGGACGCTTTTTATACGGTAATATTACTTACAGCTTTTAATTAGTTTACTAATAAAAGCAGAGCAATTATAAAAGGATGCATCACGCATCCTTTTATATTAATAATTAGTTATTTTAACCACTTATTAGTATTTCAACTTTCATAAAAAACCACCACCCTATACAAAACAACAGCTTACATTTCGGCCTCATTTTTGCTCTATATTGTTTATATAAATACAAACAATAAATACCAAAGGACTAAACATGAGCTCATCAACTGTATCTAACATTACAAAACCACTTTCACTTATTGGCGGCATTTTATTATTAAGTGGCTGTGTATTTCATATATCGCCAAGCGTTGCCTCAGTAAAACAAACAAAACAGCTATCACTGCCAAGCAATAATTTAGAATATTTAAATGTGTTAAGCGGCGCAGGTAGCCTTGAAATAAAAGGCTCAAAAACGGCCACCAGCATCAGTGTTGATGCCACTATTTACACAGCCGACATTGAAGACGAATACGAGCTAACGCTCGAGCAAGACGGTAAACAGGCAAAGCTTGTTGCCCAAAATAAAAGTCGTAATGGTATTAGCTTTTACAGTGGCCAATCTCCAAGTATTAATTTAGTGGTTACTGTGCCAAGTAATCTAAATTTAGATATTGATGATGGCTCTGGCGACATTTTAATAAGTGCTATGCAAAGCAATATTGATGTAAAAGACGGCTCAGGAGATTTAACGATAAGCGGTGCTAAAAACCTAACTGTTGACGATGGATCAGGTGAAGTAAACCTTGAAAACATCGCAGGTAATTTAGAATTAACCGATGGATCTGGCAGTATTCACATTAACAACGTAAGCGGCAATGCAACTATTGACGATGGTTCTGGCGAAATGCACGTGAGCAACATAACCGGTTCGCTAAACGTTGAAGATGGATCGGGTGATATAGTAATAAGCCATATTAGCGGTGCAGTTAATGTTGATGATAACTCTGGCGACCTGCTTATTGAGCATATTGGTTCAAGCGTAACAATTGAAGATGGTTCGGGTGATATTCGCGTTAATCATGCAAAGGGGCTGACTATCACTGAGTCGGGCTCGGGCGATGTAAGTATCGATAATATTAGCGGTTCAGTAAAAGTAGCTGACTAACTTTATTTAAGCGTTATTCAACTGCCATTTAATATACTTTATGCCCTATCAATCTGGGCATAAAGCACTCCTCTCAAAGTATAAGTTATTTAAAAGCAGCACTGCTTCACGTTAACTATTTCCTAAAATAATATAAAAAGTACCTATTTTGATTTATTTTTTTGCTTTATAGCTAATTTGGGTACATATTAGTATTCGACTTTATTAAAAGGATATTAATACTATGAAATGGAAACTCTTAATTCTAATCACGACTCTATTCACGCTTGTTGCATGTGGCTCTGGTGGTTCAGACTCCAAAACAGTAACTAAACCGCTCAGCACTAACACAAAGCCTGTTGCGGTTATTACCACCGAGCAATCGAAGCTTAAAGTAAATACCACCCTCGTGTTTAGCGCAGCACAAAGTAGCGACCCCGATGGCGATGCACTCACCTATCAATGGCAATTAACCAGCAAAAACGAACAAGTAGAAATACCGATTACGGTTAATAACGAAAGTACCGTTGAGTTTTCAGTATCTGAAGCACAAGAGTACCAATTAGTATTAACCGTGAGTGACGGCAAGCTTTCAAGCACACCGGCACAAAAACAATTCACCGTTACTGCAAATACCCAACTAATTGCTAACGCAGGTAGCACACAAACCGTTAAGCAAGGTGATGTTGTCCTTTTAAATGGCGCGCAAAGTAGCACAACCAGCGGCGCCATTAATCAATACAAATGGCAGTTTATTACCAAGCCTGTAGCAAGTAATGCAACGCTTGAAAATGCGACTCAAGTAAAAAGCCAGTTTGTTGCCGACGAAATAGGCGAGTTTAAAGTTGAGCTTACCGTTACTGATTCACAAGGTGATACAGCAAGCACTGTCGTACTCATAAAAAGTGAATCGCTTAATTCTAATTCATCACCACAAGCGGTTATAAACGTAGAAAATAAAACAATTGCCCCAAATGAAGTTGTTACACTTTATGGTAACCAAAGTACTGATCCCGATAAAAACGATACGCTTAGTTATGCGTGGGCAATTACATCAAAACCCCAGGGCAGCACGCCAGCTCTTTCAAACATGAAAAATCATACCGCTGGGTTTTCAGCGTCAACAGTTGGAGATTACACGCTTTCACTCACTGTTACCGATCAGCAAAGCGAAAGTGATACCGCATCCGTTACTTTAACTGTTACCACAAGTAATAAAGCCCCAGTTGCAACACTTGAATCCGAACGTGATATTACGTTAAACGAATCAACCACTTTGCAGTGCCAACAATGCAGCGACCCCGACGGAGATACGCTGAGTTATAACTGGCAGTTACAAGCCAAGCCTGTAAATAGTGCATCACAACTGACTAACAGTACATCAGCAATGCCCTCTATTATTGCCGATAAAGAAGGCGCTTACGTTGTAGTGCTTACTGTATCTGATGGGCAATTAAGCTCAAACCAAGCAACCTCAGTACTGCATGCCAGTAGCAATAAAAAGCCTATTACTTTGGTAACTTATGCAACCTCCATAACAGTTGATGAACAAGTTTTACTTGATGCCTCAAATAGTTACGATCCAGAGGGCCAGCCACTAAGTTACCAATGGGAAATCATTTCGTCGCAAGGCCAAGCAACGCTTAGCAGTAATACAATATCAAAACCAACGTTTAGCGCATCAGTAGAGGGGCAAGTTGTTATTTCGTTACGCACTAACGATGGCGTGCAGTTCTCTTACACAAAAACCCTAACAATTGATGTAATACAAAACGCATTGCCAGTAATTAGCTTCACGGGGGAGCAATCACGCTACGATGTAGTGGGCAATGCAGTTAAATTTGATGTAAGCCAAAGTTACGACCCAGAGGGAACCACTCTCGATTACGCATGGACACTATCAGCCCCTTCAGGCTCGAGAACCAGCTTAAGCAATACAAACCAAAATATTACCGAATTTATCGCCGATATGACAGGTAGTTACACGCTAACCGTTGTAGCAACTGATGCTGATGGCTTTTCAAAAAGTGTGCAATTTTCAATTACAGTAACTAACTCTGCACAACTTACCGGTCGCATTAAAGGGCAACTCACTAATGTGCAAAAAACGGCTATAAGCAATGCACAGCTAACAATTAATGGACAGCAGTACAGCACCAACACAAATGGCTTTTTTGATGAAGAGGTTAATTTAGCGCAAGGTGAAAAAATAACGATAACAACAGCAGATCAAAGGCTTGCAGCTGGGGAATACAACTCTGTAGCTATTACGCAAAGCAACTTTACTGTGGATATAGGCCAAAATAGCATGCCCGTTTTACAAGCTGTTGAGGTTTCGGTATTTGTGTGTGCTGAGTTTTCAGGCCCCGACACCGTTAATTTACGCTTTAACATGGTAGATACACTTTTAGCGTCAGATAGCTTTCAATTTAGCTTTGATCAAACAAAACCACTTACTTTACAAAAAAGCGGAAGTAGTTACCTCGATAGCGAATTAGATATCGACCTACCTGCATCTGCCGAATTTGAAGTAACAGTAATTGAAACAAACGTTGAAAATACAATCAGCTCAAACATTACTATTTACCATTCTGATTCAGGCCAACCGAGCTCAGCAATTATAAGTATTTGTAATATTTAGCCCCCAAATAAGCCCTTCAACATAAAGTGCTATTTTTAGCCCAGTAGTTATAACCATTAGTGTTATAACTACTGATAAATAAACAACTTTGAGCCATATAATCCATTGTATTTTATAAGCAGCTAAGCCATTCTAAAAGCCTTGATGTTATTAGGATAAACGCGTGTTAGAAATTGCTTTAATTTACTTAGCAGCAGCCATTGTAGCTGTGCCTATTGCTAAACGAGTCGGACTGGGCTCAGTATTAGGTTATTTAATTGCCGGAATACTCATTGGCCCTTATGCGCTGGGTGTTGTGGGCGATCAAACCGATGTAATGCACTTCGCAGAATTTGGCGTAGTAATGATGCTGTTTTTAGTGGGCCTTGAACTACAACCTTCGCGTTTATGGACATTACGCCACTCTATTTTAGGGCTTGGCGGCTTACAGGTTGTGCTATCGGCAGCGGCTATTTTTGCATTTTGTTATTGGTTTTTTGCCATGCATTGGCAAACCGCACTCGCCATTGGTTTAATGCTGGCGCTCTCCTCTACCGCTATTGTACTGCAAAGCCTTGAAGAAAAAGGCTGGCTAAAGCAAGAAGCCGGACAAAACGCTTTTTCGGTATTGCTGTTTCAAGACATCGCAATTATTCCTATTTTAGCCCTATTGCCACTGCTTGCATTTGCCCCGCAAACTAGCTCAAAAGAAATCAGCGATTCGATTATTGCAAGCTGGCCTGTATGGCAACAAGTATGTGTATCGGTCGCGGTTATTGCCGCTATTATTGCCGGCGGTAAATATGTATCGGCCCCGTTATTTAGATACATTGCCCAAACGCACATGCGTGAAATATTTACTATTTTTGCACTGTTTTTAGTGGTCGCTATTGCACTGGTTATGCAAAGTATTGGTTTATCGCCTGCATTGGGAACTTTTTTAGCGGGCGTTGTACTTGCCGAGAGTGAATTTAGACACGAATTAGAAGCTGATATAGAACCCTTTAAAGGCTTACTGTTAGGGTTGTTTTTTATAACTGTTGGCGCATCAATTAACTTTGAACTGCTATTTAACGAGTTTAGTACCGTTATTGCCTTAGTAGTTTTACTCATAGTAGTTAAAGCCTGCATTTTATTTGCCCTTGCCGTTACCTTTAAAATTAACAGCAAACAGCAGTTATTATTTGCCCTAGCGCTTGCCCAAGGCGGTGAATTTGCCTTTGTACTGTTAAGCGTAACAACTACCTTAAGTATTTTAACGCCCGAGCAAACCAGCCTTGTTACCTTAGTTGTGGCGGTATCAATGCTAATAGCGCCGTTATTACTTATGGTTTATGAGCAAATACAAAAACGCAGCAGCTGTGCTTTGCCTGAGTTTGATAAGCCAGAGCAAATTAGCACCGCTAAGCACGTAATTATTGCGGGCTACGGACGTTTTGGGCAAATTATGGGGCGTTTACTGCACGCGCAAGGCTACGAAATTACTGTACTTGATCACAGCCCTAGCCAAATAGAATTACTACGTCGTTTTGGCAATACCGTATTTTATGGTGATGCCGCACGCCAAGAACTCCTTGAAGCCGCAGGCGCGCACACCGCGCAAATGCTGGTAATTGCAATTGATAACCCCGATAAAACCATTGAGATAATTAAGCTCGCGCATAAAAACTACCCGCAACTTAAAATAGTTGCTCGCGCAATCGACCGCCGCCATGCGTATCAGTTACTTAATTTAAAAGTAGATGCGTTTAATCGCGAAACAGTCGACTCAGCTATTAACCTTGCCGTAGAAGCTCTGGAGTTACTAGGTAACACTAAGCAAGATGCCGAGCGCGCCGGAAAACTATTTAGAGACCATGATCGCGCTGCAGTTGTGCAACTTGCCGAGCTGTGGGGCGACGACGCCAGCTACGGCGTAGCCGTGCGCCAACGCATGGAAGATTTAAAGCAAGTGCTGCAACAAGATAAACAAGCACAAAGCGATTTAAATACCTGCGATAGCGGCGACTGCGAAGACGGCTTAACAGAAGTAGCGAGTAAACCTAAAAAGCCTGATGATGCTCATTTGGAGTAGCGTCTAAAAACTGATATGTGCTATTAGCGTGAGTTAATAGCACTGTGAATAAGTGCTACAATCAAATAAGTTGTCTGAAAGCATAGCTGTACTTTTTAGTTAGTGTTCAAAGCGCTTATATGTTCCACGCCAATCTAAGTTTTCAGGATATTTAACCTTATAAGCATTTATTTCAGCCTTAGAAGCGTACTGAAAATAGATAGAAAAATAGTCACTTATGTAGCTTTCGCCGTCACCCATTCTCCAAAATATATCGCTCAGATGATAATTTGGAAATTTAATCCAAGGCGGTTTTGGCGGAGTATGCTTTAACTTATTTTCATAACGCTCTTTAAGCATTTTATTCCAAGCAGCTCTATGCTCTAGATACTTACCCCATTTTTCATCGGTAGTGTTAGCTGGTTTTTCACTTCCCATTGATGAAATAGGTATAAGCATTAAAATAAACACTAAGACGGTGTAAATATTTATAAAATTACGCATGACTAAATATGAGCTTTAATAAATGCTTTTAGTTCTTCTTTTTCGGCTTCGTTTGTAAATGTGCTAGCTGGGATTATTAAAGCCAATAACTTGTCTACAAATATATATAAATCACCTTTATTTTCTTCCATTGCTTCAACGGCTTGCCATTTATAAAAGTAACTTCCAAGATGATTAGTCTCGCAAATGCCATCAGCTTGAAATTCAATTTTTTTATTGCCAATCATTACGCCATTTTCATTGGGGATTGATTGCTCTTTTAACTTATAATTATTGTATAAAAATACAATAATTAATATTAAAAATGGCACTGCTACAATTAACCCACTTGGCCAATGAAAGTCAGAAAGGCCAGGGCAAGAGCATGAAAAAAGTCTATGCGTTCAGTACCTTTTCAAGGTAGGCTGTACTGCGCATAGCTTTTTTCTGTTTTGCG
>NZ_JJNZ01000005.1 GCF_000690055.1 Pseudoalteromonas fuliginea | reverse complement strand
TATGGTGATTTACATAAGATCATAAATTGCTGTGCCTGTCACGTTTTGGGGATTCGTCAGCCCTCAGGGTCAAGTTTCTTGCGTAAACGCAGTACAAATACTTCGATAACATTTGAATCAAGGTCAAAATCTTGATCGTAAATGTGCTCAGTCAATTCTGATTTTGAGATTACTTTTTGCGGGTTTACCATTAAATATTCAAGCACTTTATATTCGTAAGCGGTTAGGCTGAGCTCTTTATCATCAACCCAAACTTGCTGCGAGCGTGTATGGATTTTGATTGGGCCTGCTGTCATTTCTGGGTTTGCCTTACCGGCACTACGACGAATTAATGCATTACAACGTGCAATAAGCTCTTCAACGTGAAATGGTTTTGTAAGATAATCGTCTGCGCCAGCATCTAAACCTTCTACTTTGTCCTGCCAGCGATCACGCGCTGTTAAAATTAGAATAGGGATAGTAATACCTTGTGCACGTGCTTTATTAATCAGTTCGATACCGTCTATTTTAGGTAAACCTAAATCAACAACGGCCATATCAAGCGGATATTCAGTAATATGGAAAAGACCTGCTTCACCATCGTGGCATAAATCCACGCTGTAACGTTCTTTTTCTAAAGCATTACGTAGGTTATCTGCTAAATGTAAATCGTCTTCTATAACTAAAATTCGCATCGGTTAATCCTTTTTTACTTCGCCAGTTTTTTTATTTATATGTAAATCGACGACATGGCCGTCAGATTTGAGTATTCGCACTGTATAAAAGTCAGTTTGTTCAGAAATCTTAAGCGTTTTACCGTTAATGGTTTTTTTTGCGAGTATTACAGCCTTTTTTTTGCTTACTTCAGCTTTAGCCGTTGGATTTGTGGCTGTTGTATTTACTTGAGAAAAACTAGCAAAGCTAGTACAAGCAATAAAAGTAAGACTTAATAATATGCGCATGATAGAACCCCTAGACCAAACACACTTAGTTTAATTAACTAAGTTACTAAAATTCAAGTAAAAACACTAAATTAGCTTTTACTTTAACAATTTTAATTAAAAACCCGTGAACAAACCCTGAACTATGTTAATAAGCGATTATTTATAGTTAAGCAGGGAACACTTTTTTAAATGGTTTAACAACAGTATTTTCATATACGCCTGCGGCAACATACGGATCAGCCGCAGCCCATTCACGCGCGGCTTCTATTGAATCAAACTCAGCCACAACGAGTGAACCGGTAAAACCAGCCTCTTGAGGATCTTCACTGTCAACTGCTGGAAAAGGACCTGCAGTAAATAAGCGATTTTGTGAATCAAGCTCATTAAGACGTTCCAAGTGTGCTGGGCGTGCTGCTTTTCTAAGCTCTAAGCTGTTTTCAACATCTGTTGAGTGAATCATGTACAACATAAGAAATCTCATAAAAATTGTTAAATTTGATTAACGCAATACTATCACAGCGTTGAAAATTGGTGAATTAAAAGCGTATTTAGGCAGGTTTACACTTCGATTTTATTTTTACACTGTATTTGCTTGAAAATATCTGTGTAACACTGGTAGAGTCGCTGAAATATACAAAATAATAAAAAGGTTTTATGCATGAGCGATAATAGAGAGCGATTTAGTTCCCGTCTCGGATTCATACTAGCGGCAGCAGGTTCTGCTGTGGGTATTGGTAATTTAGTTGGTTTTCCTGTTTCTGCTACCAAAAATGGTGGTGGCGCATTTTTATTAATTTATGCTTTATTTGTCGTATTCATTTGCTTACCTGTCATGATGGCTGAAATGGCAATGGGCCGTAATGCTCAAAAAGATCCACTCGGCTCGTACAAGTTGTTGGCAAACAATGACAAAAAGTGGAAGTTTGCAGGGTTTTTAGCTGTGCTTACACCATTTATGATTGCAGTGTTTTACATGGTAATTACAGTGTGGATTTTCGGCTACTTAATGCAAACTGGTTTGGGGAATTTAGATTTACTCGCTGAACCTAGCCATTTTGGTGTTTTTATTAACAGCTACACTGTTTTTGGTTACATGGCGGTAGTGGTAATTATTGTTAACTTAATTTTATTAGGGGGTGTTAAGCAAGGCATAGAAAAAGCCGCTAAATTTCTGATGCCAGCACTTCTAGTCATGCTTCTTGCTTTAGTTATTTATGTATTAACACTTGATAATGCAATGGCAGGTGTTAAATATTATATTATCCCTGATTTTTCTAAAATGAGTGCAAGCGTACTTAATGGGGCGCTAAGCCAAGCATTTTTCTCGTTGTCGTTAGGTATGGGTATATTAATGACTTACGCGTCGTATATATCTAAAAAAGATGACATTGTAAGTAGTGCAAAAATGGTAGCAATTACTGACTCGTTAGTCGCCTTTGTCGCAGGTCTTATGGTGTTACCGGCTATATTTAGTTTTGATCCAAACACAGACCCATCAGCACTTTCTGACTCGTCAGTTTCGATGATTTTTGTGTATTTGCCGAAAATATTATTAGCACTGCAAAATGATATCGGATACGTAGGCGCATCAATTGTAGCATTCTCGTTTTTCTTGTTGGTATTTTTTGCTGCAATTACGTCATTGGTATCTATTGTTGAAGTACCGACAGCCACATTAAGCGACCGCAAAGGAATTAGCCGTAAAAAAGCATTGGGTATTTTAACACTTACAACTGGCGTGCTAACTATTTTATGTACTATGTCGTTTGGTATGATTGACAGCCTTACCTCGTTTACCAGTTATGGCGGTGTAAATAAGAGCTTTTTTGATATTATTGTTGATGTATTCTACGACACAATTTTACCGCTTAACGGCTTAATGGTGTGTTTGTTTGTAATGTACCGCTGGAAAAAAGCACGTTTAACACAAGAGCTAAGCTTAGGCTCGCCTAATTATGCTGGTAGCTTAATGGAAAAATACGTTAATTTTTCACTTTCAACGTTTATTCCAATTATTTTAGCGGTGATATTTATAAATACAGTCGCGACTAAGTTTTTTGCTCTAAAAATATTTGGCTTTTAAATACAGACCCAATTATATAAGCCGTATTTGTTGCGGCTTTTTTGTATGTAAATTTAAATAAAGGTTACTTTAATTAAATGCGCCTGAGTCGAGATAGCTGCCAATGCCAAGGGTAAACATCCAAAGCCCCCATAAGCTATGCTCAATAACGCACACAAAGGTTGAGCGGCTTTTTGCGTAGGTATAAGCAAACAGTAAGCCACCTAAAAATGCTAAGGCTACTGCAATCCAATTTGCATACACAATATGCGCCAATGCAAATACACTCGCACTAACTACAATACGCACTGCTTTTTTTGGCATGATGCGTTTATAACGATGAAAAAAATACGTTCTGAATATTAATTCTTGAGGAATAACCGACAGTATTGGGTAGAGCACCAACAGTAAAAGCCAATCATTAAACGAGTTACGGGGAAGGGTAAACCAGTTGCCTTGATGAATAATCCCGTAAAACATGCCTGAGAACAGCGCACCTAAAAAAAAGAAGCTAAACACACGCTTTTTAACAGCAGAAAATTGCCCAAGGCTTGTGAGTCTAAACCGTTTAAAATGGGGGTCGCCTAGTAGCAACATACAACACACACTCATAAGTATAATAAGCGCAGGGATAAGCCAGTTAGCTAAATGCTCACGTAATCCAAAGCCGAATATAGGCAGTAATACAAAAATGAGGGTAAATTCAAACCAGCGGTATTGATTAGCGTTCAAAATCGTCTCAACTTGTTTTTTTAATAAGCTAACAAGCTAAGACGACACTTTTATGACGAGGGGGGGTTACTTTGCTGTTTCCTCTTCATCAGGGAGGTATTTGTACAAGGCAATAATAGTGGCAAAAATACTTACAAAGGTAATCCCCATTAAACCAAACACTTTAAAGTTAACCCAAAAGTCGAGCGAAAAATTATATGCAATATAAATGTTTAGTGCTGCGATGCCAGCAGTAATTACAACCCACATTAAATTAAGCTTATCCCATAACGGTTCTGGGACAACAATGGCTTGTTTTGTATCATTAGCGTTTTCGAGGATTGAGCTAAGCGCTTTTTTAACGAGATTTTTATTAAGTACATAACGGCTAACAAGTAACGTTAAACTTAAACCTGCATATATGAGTGTTGCTTTCCATTTAATGTATTGCTCATCATGAAGTACCAGCGTTAACGTACCAAACACGGCAGCAATGCCAAAAAATATCCAATGGCGAGTAGGCACATTGCCATGTTTAAAGTAGCTATAAGCAACTTGAATGAGCGTAGTGGCCATTAATAAACCAGTAGCCCAGTAAATATCGACGAGTTTAAACACTGCAAAAAACAGTATGAGTGGAATGTATTCAATTAATGCGTGCATAGTCTACCTAAATTATACAAAAAAGAGTCAAAGGCTTTTTACCACATAAAGCTTAGCAACTACAAGGTTGACTTGTTGCCCTGTAACCCTTAGCCTGCGTGGCTTTATTACCAATTTGGTTTGG
Source organism: Pseudoalteromonas fuliginea (assembly GCF_000690055.1). GTDB lineage: Bacteria > Pseudomonadota > Gammaproteobacteria > Enterobacterales > Alteromonadaceae > Pseudoalteromonas > Pseudoalteromonas fuliginea. The sequence continues at coordinate 30,747 of NZ_JJNZ01000005.1, read as the reverse complement.
TATTTTTCATATCATCATATTCCCACGCTTAACCAACACTGATTTGGCGTGTATTTAGGAGCCTAAAATGAATAAAGCAGAACTCGTTGCAGCCATTGCACACAAAAGTGAATTAACAAAAAAAGATTCTCAAGCGGCACTTTCAAGCTTGCAAAAAGTCATTACTAAATCGCTTTCTGAGGGCGATCAAGTTCAAATTAATGGCTTTGGTACCTTTGCGCTAAGTTATTACCCAGCGCGTACTGGGCGTAACCCACAAACAGGGGCTGCAATTGAAATAGAAGGCGCAAATAAAGCGGTTTTTAAACCTGCTAAGGCTTTAAAAAACCTGCTTTAAATTTATTTAAGGTTTTAACCTCGTATTGATAGATAAATTACATGAGCGCGAAGTAAATTCGCACCTACGGGTATATGCTGTAGATCAGGATTACACGTCGCGTTTAATGGCTTTAAATTACATGAGCGCGAAGTAAGCGCACCAATGGGGAAATATGCTGTAGGTGAGGTTTTATACCTCGCTTTTGGTGGTGTAAAATTACATGAGCTGGAAATAAAGTCGCACTTATGTACATTATTCATAATCTCTAAATAATTTACATGGCATTATAAATCCTAATTAAATTTACTCCTTTATTTTCAATTGCTTGTTATCGGCACGCATCGTGCTTTTTTAATTGTGTATTTTAAATATAACTTTTAAGAAAATAAGGAGATCTCAATGAGTACATTACAAATAAGCACACGTTTACAAGGCAAAAAAATCGCAATTTTAGCCACTGATGGATTTGAGCAAAGTGAGCTTTTATCTCCACGCAGCGCATTACTTGATGCTGGTGCAAACATCGAAATAGTATCAATTAAAGAAGGCCAAATTACTGGCTGGGATGAAGACAAGTGGGGCGATAAAGTAACAGTAGATAAACTAGTTACAGACGCGGATCCTGCTGATTACGACGCGCTTATGCTTCCTGGTGGTTTATTTAACCCAGACAGTTTACGCCAAGATAAAGATGCTAAAGCATTTATTGATGGCTTTTTTGGCGCAGAAAAAAACAAACCCGTTGCTGCTATTTGCCATGCGCCGTGGTTGTTAGCTGAAATTAATAAATTGCGCGACCGTACCATTACCTCTTTCCCTAGTATTAAAAGCGATTTAATTAATGCAGGTGCTAATTGGGTTGACCAAGAAGTATGTGTAGATAAAGGTTTAGTAACAAGCCGAAGCCCAGCTGATTTGGAAGCATTTAATGCTAAATTTATTGAAGAGATTTTAGAGGGTAAACACCAAGCTCACTAATTTGCTTTTCAAAAACAAAAAAGGGCATTTAAATGCCCTTTTTTAATGTGTAAATTTACACTTTTTATAATGCGGTTGCGGCTTTCATTTCACTAACAAATGCTTTTAACTGCGTTGTCATTGCGTCTAAATCGTTAAGGTTAGCTTCAATAATTTTAACTACAGCAGAGCCTGAAATAGCACCTGCTGCGCCTGCGTTAAGTGCGGCTTTTACATCATCTGGTGTTGAAATACCAAACCCTAAAAGAGCAGGAGCTGCATGGTATTCTTTTAATTTAGTGACAATATTACCCGCTGGCATTTGTGCTTTAGCATCGGTACCGGTAACACCAGCGCGCGATAGTAAATACGTATAACCACGACCGTAAGAGGCGCATTGGCGAAGTGTGTCATCATCTGCATTAGGTGTTGCAATAAAAATTGGGTCTACACCGTTATCCATTGCCGATTTTCTGAATATTTTAGATTCATGCAAAGGCACGTCAGCCACTAAAATAGAATCTACGCCTACCGCTTTTGCATCTTTGTAAAATGCTTCTATGCCGCGCTTAAAAACAAGGTTTGAGTAGAGTAATAATCCAATTGGAATATCGGCGTTGTACTCGCGTATTTCTTTAATGACATCAAAGCAATCTTGCGTGTTAATGTGCACATCAAGTGCGCGAATATTAGCTTTTTGAATTACAGGACCATCCGCAATCGGGTCAGAAAACGGAATACCAAGCTCAAGTGCATCAGCGCCGCCGTCAATTAGGCTTTTAATAATCGCAACACTTTGCTCTTTACCTGGGTCGCCAATTGTTACAAACGGTACAAACGCACCTTGTTTTTGCTCGTTAAGCGCTGCAAACATTTTACCGTAACGATCCGTTTTTACTTGGCTCATAGCTGACCTCTTTCAGTTAGTACATTGTGAACGTGTGCTAAATCTTTATCGCCACGACCACTCAAATTAATCACTATAACACTTTCCTCGGTTTGCTCTTCTGCGTATTTAAGCGCATAAGCTAACGCATGGCTTGATTCAAGCGCCGGAATGATCCCTTCATTTTTAGCAAGCGACTGAAACGCATCAAGCGCTTCTGTATCGGTAATACCCACATATTGAGCGCGACCAGTTTCGTGTAAAAATGCATGCTGAGGACCAACAGCTGGGTAATCAAGGCCTGCTGATACAGAGTAAGACTCTTCAATTTGGCCATCGTCATTTTGCATAATGTACGTATAAGTACCGTGTAATATACCTTTAGTGCCTTTACAAATTGTTGCACCGTGCTCATTTGTATCAAGCCCCTTACCTGCAGGCTCAACACCAATTAATTTAACGCCTGGCTCGTCAATAAAGTCAGTGAACATACCAATTGCGTTTGAACCACCACCAACACAGGCAATAACAGCGTCAGGTAAACGACCTTCGGCTTTAAGTACTTGTTGTTTAGCTTCTTCACCAATAACTTTTTGATACTCACGTACAATTGTTGGGAATGGGTGAGGACCAGCGGCTGTGCCTAGTAGGTAATGCGCGTCTTGATAATTTGCTGACCAGTCACGCAGGGCTTCATTTACTGCATCTTTTAATGTGCCAGAACCCGCTGTTACCGGAATAACCTCTGCGCCCATTAGCTTCATTCTAAATACGTTTGGTTGCTGACGTTCAACGTCTTTTGCGCCCATATAAATACGACATTTTAAACCCAGTAATGCACATGCAAGCGCTGTTGCAACACCGTGTTGACCTGCGCCTGTTTCAGCAATTACTTGTTTTTTACCCATACGCTTAGTAAGTAACGCTTGGCCAAGTACTTGGTTGGTTTTATGTGCGCCACCGTGTAATAAGTCTTCACGCTTTAGATACAGTTTTACTTTTGGGTTTTTAACTAAATTGCGCGTTAAAGTAAGTGGGGTAGGACGACCCGCATACTCGTTTAATAATTTACTTAGCTCAGCCTGAAACTCAGGATCTTTTTGTGCTTTGTTAAATTCGTTTTCTAACTGCTTAAGCGCAGGGACAAGTAACTCGGGTACAAACATACCGCCAAACTCGCCAAAATAAGCTGGATTTTGCATTTTAACCTCAATAATTTCTGATGCTTGTAAAAGCATTATGTAATTTGTTAGGGCACTTTTTACCCGCAGATTCTTCAACGCCTGAGTTTAAATCAAGGCCTAAGGCACCTTTAAAAAGCGCATCTTTAATATTGTCTGGATTTAAGCCTCCAGCGAGCATAAATGGAGTGGTTGCATCATGAAGCACCGACCAATCAAATGCTTTACCTGTACCGCCAGCTTGTGTATCGCTGTGTGTATCGTAAAGATGTCGGTTAACGCCATTTACAGGCGTTGGCAATGCATCTTTTATTGCTTGGGCTTTCCAAATCTCGCAGCCGGTAGGTAACTGTGTACGCAACTGAGCGATGTAATCGTCACTTTCTTGACCATGTAATTGAACTGCCGCCAACTTTAGCACACTTGCGTATTGAGCAACTTGATCAATTGGGGCATCTACAAACACACCCACAAAATTAAGCGGGGCACTTTGGCTAAGCTCTTTTGCGCAATCTAAATCAACATAGCGTGGCGATTTAGGATGAAAAATTAAACCACCGTAAATAGCACCATTTTGATATGCCGCTTGTGCATCTTGGCTACGTGTTAAACCACATACTTTATTGTCACCTAAAATAACACGGCGACATGCTTGCTCTAAATCACGCTCGCTCATAAGTGAGCTGCCAATTAAAAAACCATCGCATAATGGGGCTAAACGTTTTACGTCTTGATGGGTGTAAATCCCCGATTCCGAAATAACCACTTTATCAGCCGGAATAAGTTTGCGTAGCTTTTCGGTAGTGGCTAAATCGGTGCTTAAATCGCGTAAATCACGGTTATTAATACCAATAATTTGTGCATCAAGCGCAAGTGCACGGTGTACTTCTTCTTCATTACTTACTTCGGTTAATACCGACATATTCAGAGAATCGGCAACTGCGTGCAGTGCCTTATAGCTCTCGTCATCGAGTACTGAAAGCATCAGTAATATAGCGTCACCGCCATAAATACGCGCCATATATACTTGGTACTCATCTATAAAAAAGTCTTTACAGATAAGCGGTTGTTCTACTTGGCTGCGCACAAATTCAAGATAGTCAAAACTGCCTTGAAAATATTTAGCATCAGTTAACACGCTCATGCAGGTAGCGTATTTTTTATAAACTGAGGTAATTTCGGTTAAATCAAATGGCTTTCTAATTAACCCTTTTGAGGGCGATGCTTTTTTACACTCTAAAATAAACTGTGTGCCTGGGGCTGCTAATGCTTTGTAAAAACTACGGCTTGTAGGCACTGCAAGGTGTTTAAAGCTTTCAAGCGGACGTGCAGCTTTTCTTTCAATTAGTTCTAATTTTTTATCAGCAACAATTTTGTCTAATACATTAGCCATTACTTACCTCAATAATTGCATTTAGTGTGTTCATGGCTTGCCCTGAACTTAATAATGTTTGTACTTGTTTTGCCCCTTCTTTTAACGTTTCTGCTTTACCTGTTAGGTATAAAAGGGCAGCTACGTTAACCACAATAGCAGCATTATGTGCATCTGTGCCTTTGCCTTGCAAGATGGCGAGGCTAGCATTTGCGTTGTATTGTGGGCCTTCACCAGCGAGTTGTTCAAGTGAATAGTTTGCAAGGTCGAAGTCGCTTGGGTTTAGCGTGTACTGTGTAAGCTCGCCATTATTTAGCTCAACTACCGTTGTTGGACCGTGTAGAGCTATTTCGTCAGTGCCCGAGCCGTGAACAATCATAGCGCGCTTTGTGCCAAGGGTTTTAAGTGTTTGTGCCATTGGCATACATAACGCTTCGTTATACACACCTAACAATTGCACATCAGGTGCTGCTGGGTTAGCAAGCGGGCCTAAAATATTAAAAATAGTGCGTGTTTTAAGCGCTGTACGCACGCCCATCGCATGGCGTACGCCACTGTGATAGTGCGGTGCAAATAAAAAGGTAAAATTGGTTTGCTCAAGGCATTTTGCTGCCTGCTCTGGGCTCATATCTATATTAATGCCCAGCGCTTTTAGTAAGTCGGCAGAGCCTGAATTACTCGATACACTGCGATTACCATGTTTTACCATGTTAATGCCGGCAGCAGCGGCAACTATGGCTGCTGTTGTGCTTATATTAATTGTGTTTGAACCATCGCCGCCAGTGCCACAGCTATCGGCAAGTTGTGTACTGCTGGTAGTAAAAGCAACAGCGTTTTCGCGCATTGAGGCTGCAGCACCTGCTATTTCATCGCTTACTTCGCCTTTAATTTTAAGGCTTATTAGTAGGGCAGTTAGCTCAATCTCGCTCATGTTACCTTGCATTATTTCATCAAACAGTGCTTTGGCGTCTGCGTAGCTTAATGATTGCCCTGTAATTAGTTGTTCAATAGCGTGTTGAACATTTATGGGTTGTTCTGGTTGTGTACTCATAATGTCCTCTTTTATTTGGCGCGTGTTAAGTAAGCGACACTTTGCTGAAGTAGCATTGCGCCGTTTGGCGTCAGTATTGATTCTGGATGAAACTGGTAACCCAATGTGTTGTCATCATGATGATAAATAGCCATTGGGATATCTTCGTACTGGGCAATAACCTTAATATTATCAGGCACTTTTGTTGCCATTAATGAATGGTAACGTGCTACAGGCATTGTATTGCCCATACCATCAAATACAGGATGTTCGCCTAAATTAATAATTGAAGACTTACCATGTACGGTTTCACCCGCGTGACCGATTACTCCGCCATAGCTTTGTGTTAACGCTTGTTGGCCTAAACAAATGCCTAACATTGGGAAGTGGCCTTTAGAGAGTTCGATAAGCTCCATTAAACAGCCTGCATCGCTTGGTGTGCCGGGGCCAGGCGAAAGTACTAATAGCACTTGGCCTTGCTCTTGGCGCATTTTGTTAAAAATAACCTCAGCGCTAATGTTGTTTCTGTAAACAACCAGTTCGCAGCCAAGCATCGTTAGCTCATCAACTAAGTTATATGTGAATGAGTCAAAGTTATCTAAAAAATAGATTTTAATAGGATTCGCTTTACTCATTTTATACCGCCTTATACGTAGATTTTATGGCGGTGATAACCGCTTGTGCTTTAGCGCGAGTTTCGTTTGCTTCTGAAATAGGATCTGAGTCAAACACCACACCGGCACCAGCCTGTACATACGCGATATTATTTTTAACAAAAGCAGAGCGAATAACAATACAGCTATCCATTGCGCCATCACCGGTTAAGTAACCAACAGCGCCGCCATAACTGCCACGGCGTTTCCCTTCTGTTTGACGTACAAGCTCAGCAGCACGTACTTTTGGTGCACCAACAAGGGTGCCCATGTTCATACACGCTTGGTAAGCGTGTAGTGCATCAAGTTCTGGTTTTAATGTGCCAACAACGCGTGATACTAAATGCATTACCTGTGAATAGCGGTCTACTTTTAATAACTCTTTGGCAAAACGCGTACCTGCAACACTAATACGTGCTACGTCGTTACGGGCTAAATCAACGAGCATTAAATGCTCGGCGCGCTCTTTTTGATCGTTTCTTAGTTCCAACTCAATGCGGCTGTCTAGGTCTGGGTTTATTTGCCCGTTAGTAAATTTGCCGCGCGCTCGAGTACCAGCAATTGGGTAAACTTCTACTTGCTGATTACTTACGTCGTACTTAAGGGCCGACTCAGGAGACGCGCCAAATAATGCAAAGTCTTCATCGCGCATATAAAACATGTAAGGGCTTGGGTTTTGCTTTTTAAGCTGGCTATACGCATGTAAAGAATCAGGGCAAGGTAGTGAAAATGTACGCGACGGCACTACCTGAAAAATATCACCATCTACAATGTTCTTCTTAAGCTTAACAACTTGCTCGCAGTAAGTGTCATCGTCTATATCAACGCTTACCTCACATTCGCCACTTTGCATATCCGCACTAAATTCTGCTGCGTTATCGCAAAGTGTATTTAATCGTTCTAACTCTTCACCTACTTCAAAGCAGTTAGCGTGTACGTCTGGGCCATTAAATACATTACCAATGAGCTCAGTTGTTTGCTTTTGATGATCAATAACAACTAAGGTTTCGGCTAAGTAAAATACGTAATCTGGGCAGGTATTTTCACCATCAGGTACATCACTTAATTGCTCAAAGTTTGCCACCATATCGTAAGCAAATACGCCGCCTAAAAATAACGAAAATGGATTGTTAGTTGTGCTTTTAATACTGTTGATACACGTACGTAGTGCGCTAAATGCGTTATCAGCAATGAGCTTGCTCGCTTCGTCAGTATCGCCGCTAGTGTCTAAATAACAAAGGGTAAGTGTTTCGCCGTCTAAAGTGGCATCACAGCTTTTAACATTTGCCTGCAAGTAGCTAAGTAGTTGTTGCCCATTATTAGATTGAGCATTAATAGTGACTGTTTTACCTTGGCATACGATGCGCAGTGCACAGTCGACTAAAATTAAACTTTTTACACTGTCTTTAGAATCAATCTCAGCCGATTCAAGCAGTAGTGAGTTAGGCTTATCAAGTGCCGCGTATAATGCAAGAGGGCTACTAATATAGTCGCGTACTTGCGTAATGCTTGTTACTTCGCCTGGTGTGGTAGTTATATGACTAAAAATCAAACCTCATTCCCTCAAAAAATTAAACCCCGCAATGCGTTAGCAGTGCGGGGTTTGAATAACGATATCTAAATTACAAACAGATCATTACCGTCCCGCTATATCAGGCGCCACCACCAACGATGTGTAAGAGTAAGACCGTTATTCATGTTTTTCTGCCTCAAAATTTATTAAATATTTTTAACGTATATGTTTCGTAAAATTTAGTTATAAAAAAACCCGCATAGTTGCGGGTTTTGAATTTTTGCTAGACACGACAATTCATCACCCGAAAATTACGAGTGCCACCACCAAATAGTGTTTAAGTTTGAATTGATCATTATTGTTAATTCTTAATGTGTCTGAAAGTGGCTACAGTAAAACGTATCTTATGCTTTTGTGTCAAGTGTTTATTTAAAACAATTTAGTCAAAAAAGTTGTTATACTTACATAAACACCAGTAACCCTTAATTTTAAGCAGTTTTCTTTTGATAAAATATGATTTACATAGCCATACCACACATTCAGACGGGCGTTTAACGGTTGAAGAATTATTGCATCGCGCTGTTGATAAAAATATTGATGTGTTTGCTATTACCGATCATGACACTGTGGCAGCTATTAAGCCTGCTCAGCAATTTATTAAAGCAGAAAACTTACCGCTTTCATTAATAACGGGTACCGAAGTGTCTACCAAATGGGAAAGCTTCGAAATTCATATTGTAGGTTTAAATATTGATATTAATAATATTGACCTTACCTCTTTATTATCGGCTCAGCAGCAAAAGCGAGAAGAGCGTGCGCTAGAAATTGGCGCACGCCTTGCAAAAAATGGATTTGATGGCATTTACGAGCAAGCTAAAGAGCTGGCAAAGGATGCGCAAATTACGCGCGCACATTTTGCACGCGCCCTTATTGAGCGCGGTGTAGCTAAAAATTTTCCGGGTGTTTTTAAAAAGTACTTAGGGCGTGGTAAAACAGGCTACGTGCCAAGTTGCTGGTGCACTATGCAAACCGCTATTGAAGCAATACATGCCGCTGGTGGTGTTGCTGTACTTGCGCACCCAAGTAGCTATCAAATGTCAAACAAGTGGCTACGCAAATTATTAGTAGAATTTAAAAGTGTAGGAGGAGACGCAATGGAAGTTGCACAACCTCAACAGGCGCCAAGCGAACGTCAATTTTTAGGTGAACTCAGCCGTGAGTACGAACTACTTTGCTCGCAAGGGTCTGATTTTCATTTTCCGACAAGCTATTTAGAGCTTGGCAAAAATTTATACTTACCGAAAGACTGCCAAGGTGTTTGGCAAGTTTGGGAAGAACAAGAAGGGGCATTAACATGAGTCAATTATTCCATATTCATCCTGATAACCCGCAACCAAGATTGATTAGTCAAGCCGTTGATATTATTAAACAAGGCGGTGTTGTTGTTTACCCAACAGATTCGGGCTATGCCATTGGCTGTAACATTGGTAATAAGCAAGCCAAAGAGCGCATAGAGCGTATTCGTGGTATTGAAAAAAACGATAATTTTACGCTAGTTTGCCGTGATTTATCGGAGCTATCTACTTATGCACGTGTAGATAACCAGCTATTTAGATTAATTAAAAATAATACGCCAGGGCCTTATACCTTTATTTTTAAAGGCACAAAAGAAGTCCCTAAGCGTTTATTAAACGACAAGAAAAAAACCATTGGCATGCGTGTAATTGAACACCCAATTGCTTGTGCGTTACTTGCCGAACTTGGCGAGCCGCTAATGTCGTGTTCTTTAATTTTACCAGGGCAACAATTTACAGAATCAGATCCTGATGAAATATTAGAGCGATTAGATAAGCACGTTGATTTAATTATTCACGGTGGTTACTTGCCAGAGCAAGCAACCACAGTAATCGATTTGTCAGAAGATGAAGTTCAAATATTACGTGTTGGCTGTGGTGATACAAGCCCGTTTGAGTAATAACAAGTGAGCGAAAATACTGCTGATACAAAAAGTAGTGAAAAGCCAGTGCAGCAAAAGCTGCCACTGGCTTTTTTGCATGGTAAAGCGGTTGTAGATAAACCAGAAGACTTATATATTCCGCCCGATGCGCTCGAAATAATATTAGAAACCTTTGAAGGCCCGCTCGATTTACTGCTTTATTTAATTAAAAAGCATAAGCTTGATGTGCTCGACCTTTCTATTTTTAGTATTACAGAGCAGTATGTAAGTTACGTTGAAATGATGACCGAGTTTCAACTCGAACTTGCCGGTGAATATTTAGTTATGGCCGCGTTACTTGCACAAATTAAGTCGCGCTTATTACTTCCTGTACACGAAGAGCTTGAAGAGGAAGAAGACCCTCGCGCTGAGCTTATTAAACGTCTACAAGAATATGAGTTATTTAAAAAAGCCGCCGAAAACCTCGATGATATCCCCCGTGTTGGGCGTGATATTTTTATAGCGCATGCCGCTATGCCAATAAATGAAAACACAAGTCAAAACCTCCCCGATATTGAACTTAAAGACTTAATGCTGGCGTTGAGTGATGTTATGGCGCGAGCAAAAACGTTTGAACATCATCAAATTACTGCCGAAGTACTCTCAACCCGAGAGAGAATGAGCCAAATATTACAACAGCTATCGCAGGCAAACTCGGCGGTGGTATTTAATGCGCTTTTTACGCCTGATGAAGGGCGTAGTGGTGTGGTGGTTAGTTTTATAGCCATGCTTGAGCTCATTAAAGAAGGATTTGTTACCTGTTTGCAAGTAAGCCCAGAGAGCTTAATTTATGTCAGCTTGAGCGAGCAATCCACCCTATAAACTTATCTGTTTAATTCTAAAACTGACTTTAATTATCAAAGTTCTGTGCGTGTACGCACGTAAAGTGTTTGTAAATGTTATTTTCATTTAAGGCTATGCACTATATTGTAACGTCATAGCATTATAGGACGTTACACATGTTTAAAAATACACCTTCATCTTACGGACTTGTCGCCATTATTTTACATTGGCTAATGGCATTGACTATTTTTGGCCTGTTTGGTTTAGGTTTATATATGGTTGAGCTTACTTATTACGATAGTTGGTATAAAGGCTCTCTCGATTTACATAAGAGTATTGGTATTACACTCGTGGCCGTATTTTTATTTAGAATTGTATGGCGTGCTTTATCTACACAGCCTAAACCATTAGGTGAAAGTATAGGCATGAACCAATTAGCACATACTGCGCATATTGCTATGTATATTATTTTGGCTGTTATTGTTGTTGCAGGGTATTTAATATCAACCGCAGACGGGCGTCCAATAGAAGTATTTACTTTATTTAATGTATCAGCGCTTGATTTTGCCTTTGATGACCAAGCCGATATTGCAGGAAAAGTACATTATTACAGCGCGTGCACATTAATCGGGTTCGCAGTATTGCATGCACTAGGGGCGTTAAAACATCACTTTATCGATAAAGATAAAACCTTAATCAGAATGATCAAACCATTAAAGGATGATTAAAATGAAAAAATTATTAGTAAGCACAGCCGTTTCGGCTGCAATGATGTTATCGGTAACAACTGCTAATGCAGCCGACTATGTAATTGACACAAAGGGTGCTCATGCATTTGTAAACTTTAAAATTAAACATTTAGGTTACAGCTGGTTACATGGCCGTTTTAATACCTTTGATGGTAAATTTAACTACGATGCTAAAAGCCCTAATGCGTCGCAAATTATGGTTAATATAGATACAACAAGCCTTGATTCTAATCATGCAGAGCGCGATAAACACCTTCGTGGTAAAGAGTTTTTAAATGTTGATAAATACCCAACAGCGACGTTTAAAAGCACCAGTATTAAATTTGAAGACGATTCAGGTCAAGTAACAGGTGATTTTACGCTGCATGGTGTAACCAAAACCATTACTTTTGAAATTGATAAAGTGGGTGAAGGTAAAGATCCATGGGGTGGTTACCGTGTAGGCTTTGAAGGTGAAACAAGCCTTAAGCTTACCGACTACGGTATTGATTACAATTTAGGGCCAGCCTCTACCCATGTAGATATAGGTTTATTTATTGAAGGTATTCGTCAGTAATATATAAAATACTTAATTATAAACAATAAACAGCGTCATTTTTAATGGCGTTTTTTTCTATAAATACTTATTTTTCTATACGCTCTTGCAATAAAGGCCTTAAATGCTCTGGCAACCAGCGCATTAGCACATCATTATAAGCTGGTGTTTTTTTTATTACTTTGAGTTGCTCATTAAGCATTGCTATATCTTTTGCACCTTGCTCATTTTTAGTGCAACCAATAAAGCCATAACTTAACGCAGGGGATTCAATTAACGGTCGTTGTGTTAAATTTTTATCAAAATTCATTAATTTAGCTAAATAATAATGTTCGCTTGGGTAACCCAATAAAATATCAATCCGTTTTAAATTAAGCATATAAGTAAGGCTCGCTAAGCTGTCGCGAGTAGGTCTTATTACTAAATCTATATCGGGAGTTGTGTTTATAACCGAATCTATCTCTTTTCCATAAGAACGACTCATTGATATGCCGAGTGTTAGCTTTTTATCACGTATTAAATCTAATAATGACACTTCAGTCGCATCAGGCAATTCAAGTGCGTCTGCAAGCTTGCTATGCATAGCAACAGAAGGTGATAGGCCTGTAGTTGAGCTTTCGTCTGTAAAGTAAATATGCTTTTTTCGGTAATCATTTTTATAAAGAGATAATGCGCAAGTATTATTGGACGTATTTGATAGCTCTTGGATTACTTTTCCCGAAGGGATGATAATTTGATTAAAGGTAATAGCGGGTAGTTGTTTTTCAAGTAGGGATATAATGCTTTCATCGCGGCCTTGGTGTTGATATTGGCCATTTAAAATGTAGTACGGTGCAAAGTCGTGCGTTAACCAATTAATGGTTTTAGCATTACTTACAGGGCTTACAAAACAAAACATTAAAAAAAGTATACATAAACGGAGCATTACAGCAGTTGCCAATAATTATTATTGTAAAACTATTGTAACCATTAAAGGGCTAAAAAGTAAAATGCCAGCAACGAGGCTGGCAAAATATATTTTCAATAATCACAATAATAAAAAGCAATTAAAGTTTTGTTTAACTAGCTTTTAGCCATTTAACAAATTGGCGTGCATCACTCGCTTTTTGAAATAATGCATTTTTTAAACCTTGTGTATCACTAAAGATTACACGATGTTTGTTTACTGAAATTGATTGCACTGGATGTGCAATTTGGATCATAGACCCATTATATTTATAAGACATAATAAAACTCACTTTATTCTTGTTATTTATTCTGCGCTATATTTTATAGCTTCGTGCAGTCAATAAATAAACGATGTTGTGTTTAGCTTCATTACAGTGTTGACGATCTTTATGACACTTTTGCGATGATAATAAAATTCATCTCGGTATTATTTAAGGGGTTCTCGCCGTACAATAACTTAGCTTTCAAATATACGTTTTGCGGGGCTTACTGGATCAGGGTAAATGGTTAACCGCGGCGGTTTCTTTAAACCAGAGAGGGAAGGTAACTTATATGTATATTATGTGCAAGCTATTTTTTATATTTATTTATAATACATTTTATCAACTGCCTATGGCCTCCAATTTTATTTACTAAAGGATAAGTATGAATTACCTAATTGCGAGCGATATTTTTGGTTTAACACCTGCTTTTACGCAGTTTACAGAGGGGTTTGACACTAAGGTAACGGTTATTGATCCTTATGATAATGAGTTACAACCTATTGATAGTGAAGAATATAACTACAATAAATTCATACAGAAATGCGGGCATGATAAATACACCGACAAACTTCAAAAATGTTTTGCGCATTTACAAGCACCAACAACTTGTATCGCATTTAGCGCAGGGGCAAGTGCAGCATGGCGCGCACAGTTATTAACAGGCAATACACACCTTAAAAAGCTAATAGGGTTCTACCCATCACAAATTCGTAATTATTTAGCATTAGATGCAAACGTACCCTGTGAGTTTATTTTTCCTAAACATGAGGTACATTTTAATGTTGATGAAGTGATAGCCATTTTAAATAATAAGTCCGCAGTAAAGTGTAATAAAACAAACTACCTACATGGTTTTATGAACGAGCACTCAGTCAATTTTAATGAGCAAGCGTATAACTATTTTAGCCATTACTTAAAAGTAGCGTTATAGCTGATTAATTTGCGCTTTTGTAATATTAGGAAAGTCAGTGCGGTTATTGTATTGTGCGTATAGAGTAGAAAAAACACTGCTTCTAGATTGTTTATCAAGCTCTTTTATAAACATTTTAGCGTTTGAGCGTGCTGGCCTACAGCATAATTGATACGCCTTTATAACACTTGCCAAAGTTTGCCCTTGTTTTTGCAATGCTAGATCTGCTTGGGCAAAAAAAGCTGCGCCTGTCCAGTAAACACGTTGCTGAGCACGTTGTTTCCACATATCGGCAGAGAGCTTATTAAGTGGCTGTGTTTTAGTTTTGGTTTGCAGGCGGGCACGATCAAACCCTGCATTTAAGCGTTGTACAAACTGCGGCTGGGTGATTATACCGCTGTCACGCATTATTACGTTTTGCATATAACTGGCAAAACCCTCGCTTAGCCAAAAACCGGAGTAGGGAAATAGCGGCAAATATAAATGTGAAAGTTCATGGTATAGCGTCCAATCTTTAGTGAATGCTTTTAAACTGGCGTAACGATCTATATGTAGTTCTAGCCCATCGGGATTATTTCGCTTTACAGTAGCCCAAGGTACTGGCTCAAAAGCAAAATATTGCGGTTTTAAATAAATAGGTAAGGTACTTTGTTTTAGAGGCCCTAACGTATTTTGTGTTTTTTCAACACTTTGATTCACCCAAGTAGACACCGTCCTTTGACCACTACTTGAGAGTGAATTGAGGTTGTGTATTACTACCTCAACGGCTAACGTTTTAAACGAGTTGATTGATAGTAGCAATATAAAAAAGAGTTTCATTAAAGTGTTCCACTGTAATTTAATAGCTAATACGGTAAGGCTAATTAAACAAGACCAACCCATGACGTAAATAGTCACAGTTAATTTGTTATTTTTTTAAATGATAGTAACTATAAAAGTACAAATACAGACACGCCTTAATTAGCATGCTTTAATCATATTTATAGAACCTTTGTAGGTGTTAGCAATGCAGTACCAATATATAAATGTGCCAACGCAAGGTCAAAATATCACGATAGACCAATACGGACAGTGGCAAATTCCGTTAGAACCTATCATTGCTTATATTGATGGCGATGGCGTGGGTTTAGATATCATGCCGGTAATGCGCCACGTTGTTGATAGTGCAATTGAACATTGTTACAAAAACGCTCGAAAAATACATTGGATGCAGGTTTATAACGGCGAGCAAGCCGCAAAACTGTATGACGGTGACTGGTTTCCACAAGAAACAATTAACGCAGTACGCGCCTGTAAAATTGCCATAAAAGGGCCGTTAACAACGCCGCTGGGTGGTGGCTTTCGCTCACTCAATGTAGCCCTCAGGCAAGAAATGGATTTGTTTGTAAATATGCGCACTATAAAAGGCTTTAGTGCACTCCCTTCTCCTTTAAAAAATCCTTTTTTAACAAACATAACCGTGCTGCGCGACAGCAGCGAGGATGTGTATTCAGGTATTGAATGGCAAGCAGGCAGTGTAGAAAGCGAAAAAATGCTCGACTTTTTATGCGAAGAAATGGGGGTAACGCGCTTAAGGTTTACACAAGAGTGCGGTATTGGCATTAAAAATATATCCAAAGAAGGCTCTGAGCGACTAATGCGCTTTGCAATTAAGTATGCGCTTAAAAACGATAGTGAATCCTTAACACTAGTGCACAAAGGCAATGTACTTAAATTTACCGACGGGGCATTTAAGCGTTGGGGGTTTGCACTTGCACAAAGCGAGTTTAATGCCACCGCACATGAAAATGGGCGTTGGCTGCAAATAGAGCGAGGACACCAAGCGCCCTTAATTATGAAAGAAGTCATAGCTGACAACATGCTGCAACAATGTTTAATGCATCCAGAGCAATTTGATGTAGTGGTGACGACTAACCAAAACGGCGACTTTTTAGCGGATATGCTAAGCGCACAAGTTGGTGGTGTTGGCATAATGCCCGCAGCTAATTTAAATAATGATGTTGCATTTTTTGAGCCCACACACGGCACGTTTGAACGTATAGCAGGGCAAAATAAAGCAAACCCCAGCAGTAGTATTTTAAGTGCGGTATTAATGCTTAAATTTATGGGATGGGAGGAGGCCGCATTACTGATAGAAAGTGCGTTAGAGCAAACATTTAAAAGTGGTGAAGTAACCTTTGATTTAGCGCAAGAGCAGAGCGATAACTCAAGTATTCATAACTCGACAACCTTAACTTGTACTGGCTTTGCAAAGAAGGTTATCGAGCACTTTTAAACACATTCATTATTAAGCTGCTGAGGCAGTTTTTACTCTGTGCATACAAGGGCGGTTGGTTAACTGCGCTGCACGATGGTAAATATCATGTGCTTGAGGTTCATCGCATTGTGTACCGCTAAGCGTATCCATTAGTGCGACAACAATAATTGCAGGAACCTGGCAGCAATATTCATCTAAAACAGCTTCTGTCGTTTGCGCATCAACATGGCAAAGCGGGTGGTTTTTAAGTTGGTATGCGTTTAATAATGTATCTACTTCTAATACATCATCTGGCTGATGTTTTGTTTTACGACATTTACAACCAAACTCATCAACTAAAGTAGCTAATGCTTGATAAGTCTCAGTGGTGTTAGCTTTAGTGCATAACTGCTCTTCAATAAACTGATGTAAATTAGCATCAATAAATAACCCGTCTTGTTGTGTGAAGCTTGATGTTGTCATAATTATTACTCTTAGTTTGTTGGCTTAACTTCACTCTAGCGCTAAGTGTATTATTAATGAAATTGTTGTTTTCAATAACTGATATTGATTTCATCAATAGTAAGTTTTAAAACTAAATAAAAAATAGAAAACATACCTAAATTATACTAATTAATTTGGTGCAGAGTGGTAAAAACGTGCACAAAACTGGAACAAGGGGAGTCATTGAGGAATAAAGATGGACTATTAGTTAATTGTTTTTATTGAATTTTAATTTTTTTATGAAGTTGGTACTAAGCTTGCTAATCATACACTGTAGGTAGACTCCTATATCGACGATTTCCAAAAGCGCCATGGTATTTTCCCAAAGTTGAATACCACGGCGCTTTTTATTTTTCGCGTGTATTTTATTTAGTCGTAACAATAGTAATGTTAAATTTTAATAAAGTAGGGAATAGCCACTAAAATAGCGCCTACAATCAACAGCATGCTAACACTGCTCATAAAATACGGAAATACCAATAGCGATAAACCAATACAAAGTGGTACTACGGCTTTTTTTCTTCGCCCGTAAGTAAGGTAGCCAATACCAATGCCACCAAACAAAACACTCCACGCAATTATTGATGCACTATCCATTTGTAAATTACCTATTTTGAAATACTGATTTAAATTACGACCGACATAGCCAGCTTTTCAATACCATGTGAAGGAGTCCATCTTTTAAATTCCACGAAGCCATGCTTTTTATATAAATTTATTGCAGGAGTATTAGCAACCGCAGTCTCCACTATTGCATGAGATAAATCACTCATTGCTAAAACATAACTTATTAGCTTACTTGCGATACCTTTTTTAAAATGATTAGGAACAACGGTTAAACTACAAATATCTAAACACTCGTTGTTTGTATCTACTTCAATAACGGCTGCTAAACATTCATTTTCGCTGTAGCCATAAAAAGTTGTTTCTGACTTTTTTATACCTTTAATATTACGCGCTAAAGGAGGAAAGTTATGCGCGCCGATCAGTTTAGCCTCTATAGCATAGGATTTTTGAAAGACAGCAAAAATTATATTTGCAGTATCGTTATTCTTATTATTAAGTTTGTTTATCATTATATTCTTCTAATGAAAGTAAAGCTTGGACATTATACGCGATAGTAAAATACCTGGTGCTTGATGTGATGAAAATAATAATTTATCTATCTGCAATCGTTTTAGCAAACGCTAATAACTCACGTCTTAACCATTGGTGTGCAGGGGCGTGGTGCAGCAGTGGGCTCCATATCATTTTCACTTCAATGGGCACTATTTGAAATGGTACAGGGCTGATTACTAAATCAGTATGAGAGGTTAATAACTTAGCTTGCCTGCGCGGTAGGGTGGCAATAAGTTGCTCTGATTGGCAAAGCAGGCTTGCGACCATGTAGTGGCGAGTAAAAACACGTATTTTACGGGTTTGTTCTAGTTGCCAAAGCGCTTCATCTACCCAGCCTAATTTTTGCTTTCCTGATTTATTAGTAACAGCGGCTTCAGGCCCCCAGCCGGCACGATTTACCCAAATATGCTCTTTTTTTAAGTAGTCGTCTAACCCTGATTGTTGTAAAAATGTATTTTTAGGATGGGTTAAACAACAGTAGTTATCTCGCCAAACACTGGCTTGATGAAACGAGCGTGGCAAACCATTAAAGCGATTTATTGCTAAATCTATAGTGCCTTTTTCCATATCTTGTAGGTTTACGTCGCTTGGACTTAACACATCAAAATTAATACCGGGGTTTTTACTAAGCTGCGCCGTTATAAAAGGGGCTATTAGGGTCGACTCTATGTAGTCGTTTGCCATTATTCTAAACGTAACTTCAGCCGTTGTAGGGTTAAATTGCTCACTAGGCTGCGTAATTGCTTCGGCCATTTTTAATAGGGCCTCAACTTCAGGCTTTAATGCAAGTGCCTTTGCCGTTGGCGTCATAGAGCCTGCGGCACGCACAAGTAGCGGGTCGTCAAATAAATCGCGCAAACGTTTTAGCGCATTACTCATAGCCGGTTGCGTAAGCGCGAGTTTATTCGCAGCTTTCGACACACTTTTTTCATCGATGAGTACATTTAAGTAAACGAGAAGGTTAAGATCGACGTTTCTTATATTCATAGAATCAATTCTATTTATATGGTTTATTAATTATCTAAATTAAAGCCTGCTTGCTAAGGTGTAAACAATTAATAAAAAATAACCGCCATAACTGGCATCAATATAAGTGCTGTATTTATGCAAAATAGGCCAACAAATCAATCTAATAATACGCTGCAAAACGTTATTGCCAGCAAGCTTGCACGATCTGTTTTTGCTGGATTTGAGGCGATGTTTTCGCAATTTTTAAATATTACACTGGGTGCGCAAAGCCGTTTTGAACAACGACAGTACCACAGTGTGCAAAGTGCTATGCGTGAGCGTTTACAGGTTTACGAGCGCGAAGTGAAAAACGTGAGTGAAGCCGTGAGAGTTATCGCTTATGCTGAGCTTACTTGCCCGCAAACGTGGCAGTTAGCTAAAAATATTTACGGCGATATGGTACAAAATCACGAAAATAAACCTATTGCGCATACTTTTTTTAATTCAACGTTTGGGGCAATTTGGGACGATAAAAAAATTCGTACTGTGCATTTGTTTGTATTAAAAGCAAAGTATCGTAGTGAGCCACGCTCTTATGAAAGCTTAGTGAGCAGGGTATCGCTAAATAATGGGTTTAATAACGCCGTTAAAACGCTTATTACTAATCAAATATTTAGAGTGCCATTTAGTCAGTTAGAGCATGATGTAGCCACATTACAAAGTACGTTAATGCAAGGCGCTAAGCAGCAATGCAAACAGGTGTACGAACTTATAAATTTAAACGACGGGTATATTGAATACGCTAACTCATTATTTTTTAGAAACAAAGCCTGTTATTTAATTGGGCGCTGCATTGCTAAAAATGGCGACAATATGCCTTTTGCTATCGCTATTTTAAATACCGATGAGGGACTAAAGCTTGATGCTGTAATGATGGGCGCCGATCAATTAAGTTTATTATTTGGTTTTGCACGCACCTATTTTATGGTTGATACCGATAAACCCGCTCGTTATGTAGATTACTTAAGTGTGTTAATGCCACACAAACAACGCTTTGAGTTATTTAACGCCATTGGCTTTATAAAGCACGCCAAAACTGAGTTTTATCGGCATAAGGTCGATACGACTAAAAATAGCCCAGCCAACTTTAAGTATGTTAAAGCGCCAGGTACGCCGGGTATGGTAATGCTGGTATTTACTATTGAAGGGCTAGATTACGTTTATAAAGTAATTAAAGACAAATTTAGTGCGCCAAAAACAGCCACCAAAGCACAAGTCAAAGAAAAGTATAACTTTGTAAAACAAGCCGATAGGGTTGGTCGTTTGGTAGACACACACGAATTTAGATATTTAGCGTTTGATTTAAGCCGTTTTAGTGATGAACTTCTTGAGCAGATGAAAAGCCAAATTGGTAGCAGCATGGTTATATCTGGCAAGGCACTCATTTTAAAGCACGTTTATGTTGAGCGTAAAATGACCCCGCTTAATTTATATATTAACCAATGCGATAACAAAACCTTAGAGAGTGTGATGCATGACTACGGTAAAGCAATTAAAGAGTTAGCGGGCGCTAATATATTTCCGGGCGATATGCTAATGAAAAACTTTGGCGTAACGCGATGGGGGCGAGTGGTGTTTTACGACTTTGACGAAATTTGCCCGCTTACCGATTGCAACTTTAGAGAGGTGCCACAAACCCAAAATGCACTTGAAGAGCTAAGTAGTAACTCGTATTTTGATATAGCTGAAAACGATATATTTCCGAGCCAATTTAAGGTGTTTTTTAGTGCCAATGATATTGCGTTTAACTATTTTAATAATGAGCACAGTAACTTGTTTTTAGCGACATTTTGGCAAGAGTGTCAGCAACAAGTAAAAGCCGGTTATTTACCTGATGTTTACCCTTATAAACAAAGTTGGCGCTTTTGAGGTTGTTTGAATCTGTGTTCATCCCCATCTATATGTTATTACAGTTTTTAAACTTGGAGCAACAATGAAATATATTTCTCATGAAGATGGTAATCTTGCATTTAGTGAAACCGAAAAGCCGGTTTTAAAGAGCCATGAAGTACTTGTTAAAGTTGCAGCAATAGGTGTAAACCGTGCAGACAGTATGCAGCGCCAAGGTAAATACCCGGCTCCTGCGGGAGATAGTCCTATTTTAGGTTTAGAGTGTGCAGGTACAGTTACTGAGCTTGGAAAAGATGTAGATAAAAGCTGGCTAAACAAGCGTATTTTCACGTTGTGCTCAGGTGGTGCTTATAGCGAATATGTAGCCGTTGATGCAAAACAACTTATGGAATTACCCGATGATGTAACAATGGCAGAGGGCGCCGCAATAAGCGAAGTGTATTTAACGGCATTTGGCGCATTATTTGAGCTTGGTAAATTACAAAAAGGGCAAACAGCGCTTATTCATGCAGGTGCTAGTGGCGTAGGCGGTGCAGCAATTCAAATGGCTAAAAGCGCAGGTGCTACCGTGGTTATTACCGCTGGTACGGATGACAAATGCCAACACGCAAAAGAGCTCGGTGCCGATCATGCAATTAACTATAAAACCACCGACTTTGTAGAATATATGAAAGCAAATGAGTTAACAGCAAATGCAATTGTAGATCCTGTTTCGGGTAGTTACTTAAATAAAAATGCCGCTATTGCAGCCATGGATTGCCAAATTGTAATGCTTGCATTTTTAGATGGACGTTTTGCAGAAGTTGATTTTGCGGCGCTTTTACAAAAGCGTATTTCGTTTCATGCCTCAACGCTTAGAAATCGTAGTATTGAGTTTAAACGCCAGGTGCGCGACGACTTTGTAGCACGCTTTTACAATGATATTGCCACTAAAAAGTACGACTTTAACCTGTATAAAACATTGCCTTGGAGCGACGCAAACGAAGCCCATGCTATTTTAGAGCGTAATGAAAACGCAGGGAAAGTGGTTTTACTTGTAGAGTAACTCTTTAATTTTAGGGTTTAGCCCATATACTAAGCCCTATAAAAAATATTTAAGGTTTAATAATGAATCCAATACTAGCAATACTTAAAGAGCACAATGTAAGCGACGAAAAAGTAAAAGCATTGTTTGAAGCGTTTACTCAAAATCCAATGATGGCAATGGCGCTTGTTCAAGAGCTTGGTATTCCGCCAGAAAAGTTACAACAATTAATGGCAGTCGTGATGACTCAACCGCATCTTATTAAAGAAGCGACTGACGAACTTGGTTTAGATTTTGAAAAAGTAAAAGAAGCGAAAGAAAAACTAAATCAACAGTAATTGATAATCTAATTTTTAGATTGATCATATAGCAAGGTAAGCAACTACCTTGCTATACCCGCCGTAAAGCACACACTTTTTGTTACACTCTACATTGAACTGCTCAGCATTTAGTTAGTCATAATAATACTTAATTAACGCAGGGAAATAACATGAAACCGCTTTATAAGTTTTGGAAAAACAACCGCTCTCTTATCGTATTTATTGCACTAATGAGCGTATTTAGAAGCGCTGTAGCCGATTGGTACGAAGTGCCAACAGGCTCAATGAAACCAACAATTCAAGAAGGTGACAGAATACTTACCGATAAAATGGCCTATGATATTCGTGTCCCATTTACGCATATAAAACTACTTAAACTAGCGGACCCACAAACAGGTGATATTATTGTTTTTGACTCACAAGCTGCCGATAACCGTTTAATTAAACGTGTAATTGGTGTGCCAGGAGACACCGTTGCGCTTGAAAATAATGAGCTCATTATTAATGGTAAAAAACTTAATTATGCAGATCAGCAAAGCAACATAGACTCGCTTGATAAAATCGAAGATTTAAACGGATTAGCGCATTCGATAAGAGTGGCAAATATTCCTTCACGTTTATCGGGCTTTGACGCAATTACAATTCCTGATGATTATTATTTAGCAATGGGCGATAACCGCGACAATAGCGCTGACTCGCGTGTAATAGGTTTAATTCCGCGTAATGAGTTATTAGGAAAAGCAGAGCGCGTTATAGTGTCTCTTGATTACGATAACTATTACCTACCAAGAAAAGATCGCGTATTGAAAAAGCTCAATTAAATAAGATAATTAATTTTATAGTTAAAATATAACTGCCTATTTAGGCAGTTTACTTATATATTTTTTTACAAGCTTGGTAAGAACACTACGCTCTTGTTCGGTATTTAATATACGACTAAACATTACTTTAGCCCATAAAAAAACCGCCGACATATCAGCGGTTTTTTATTGTATGAGTAATATTACATTACGCGCATACCAGGCTCTGAGCCGTCATCTGGGTTAAGAATATAAATTTCTTTTCCGCCAGGGCCCGCTGCTAATACCATGCCTTCAGACATACCAAAGCGCATTTTACGAGGCTTAAGATTAGCAACCATAACGGTTAGCTTACCTTCGATATCCTCAGGTGCATAAGCCGATTTAATACCCGCAAACACTTGACGAGTTTCGCCGCCTAAATCAAGTGTTAGCTTAAGTAGTTTATCTGCGCCTTCTACGTGCTCTGCTTTAGCAATCTTAGCTACGCGTAGGTCTACTTTTGCAAAATCATCGAACTCAATCTCGTCGCTAATTGGCTCTTTCGCAAGTGGGCTGTTAGGGTCAATTGTTACTTTTGGTGCTAAGCTTTCTTTAGATTCTTCAACCATTTTGTTCACTTTATCCATTTCAACACGTTGCATTAACGGTTTAAATTTATTGATAGGGTGGCTTACTAGTGCATTTTGAACGCCGTCCCATGCAAGGTCGTCATTTAAAAACGCTTGTACGTTATCAGCCATTCCTGGTAACACGGGTTTTAAGTAAGTAATTAAAACGCGGAACAAGTTAAGACCAAGAGAACACACTTCGTGTGCTTCTTGTTGCTTAGTTTCGTCTTTAATTAATACCCAAGGCGCTGCGCCATCAATAAATTGGTTTGCTTTGTCGGCAAGCGCCATTATTTCGCGAATTGCGCGGCTGTAATCGCGGTTCTCGTAGTGTGTTGTAATGCTCGGTGCAGCAGCTTGAAACTCTGCTAACAGCTCTGGTTGCATAATAGTGCTGCTTAGCTTGCCATCAAACTTTTTAGTAATAAAGCCAGCACAACGGCTCGCTATGTTGACTACTTTACCTACTAGGTCTGAATTTACGCGCTGCGCAAAGTCTTCTAGGTTTAAATCCAGATCAACAATACCGCTGCTTAATTTTGCTGCGTAGTAGTAACGTAAGTACTCTGGGTTTAAGTTATCTAAATAAGTACGCGCTTTAATAAACGTACCCTTTGATTTAGACATTTTTTCGCCATTCACAGTTACAAAACCATGAGCGAATACGTTAGTTGGCTTTCTAAAATTAGCGCCTTCTAGCATTGCTGGCCAAAATAAGCTGTGGAAGTAGATAATGTCTTTACCAATAAAGTGATAAAGCTCTGCGTCTGAACCTTCAGCCCAAAACGCATCAAAGTCGAGGCCTTTTTCGTCACATAGGTTTTTAAAGCTCGCCATGTAACCAATAGGTGCATCTAACCAAACGTAAAAATATTTGCCTGGTGCATTTGGAATTTCAAAACCAAAGTAAGGCGCATCACGGCTAATATCCCACTGTTGCAGGCCATCGGTAAACCATTCGTCTAGCTTGTTAGCCATTTCTTGTTGAATAGTGCCCGAGTGTAACCACTCCTTTAGCATGCCTTCAAATGCTGGCAGGTCAAAAAAGTAATGCTCAGAATCTTTAAGTACAGGCTCAGCGCCCGACATTACAGAACGCGGATTAATGAGTTCGGTAGGGCTGTATGTAGCACCACACGAATCACAGCTATCGCCGTTTTGGTTTTCAGACTTACACGTTGGGCAAGTACCTGTTACAAAACGGTCTGGTAAGAAAATACCTTTTTCTGGATCGAATAATTGCGAAATAATGTGCTTTTTAATATGACCGGCATCGTTTAGGCGGTTATAAATAAGTTCGCTTAATTCTTTGTTTTCTTGGCTGTGCGTGCTGTGGTAGTTATCAAATTTGATATTAAAGTCAGCAAAGTCGCGTTGGCGCTCTATGCTCACTTGTTTTACCATTTCTTCAGGCGTGATCCCTTGCTTTTGCGCATTAAGCATAATTGGCGTGCCGTGGGCATCGTCTGCGCAAACATAATAAGCTTCGTGGCCTTGTAGTTTTTGAAAACGTGACCAAATATCAGTTTGAATATATTCCAATAAATGACCTAGGTGAGTAGGGCCATTTGCATAAGGTAATGCGCTGGTAATCAGGATCTTTCGCTGCGTCATAATCATTCCGAATTGAGGATAAAACGCCGTTTTTATTATACAAACGGCAATTATCATTAATTTATCTACAAGCTATCTGCTTAGAGTGCGCACAGCTTATGGATTTTTATTAATTGACTGGTGTTAATGCCCTGAATGTTACATAATTCCGTGGCACTTTTCATCAAAGAAACGCTATTTAATTGCTATGTTTGGACTGTCGAAACTATTCTCTTCTAAATCGGTGCAAAAACAACCGATTATAACTGCCTTAGCGGCATATCGTAGTGCGGCTTTTGCCGTCGGTATTGACGAAAGCTTCATTGATACTATTACTCAAAATGACGATAAATCACTACACATTAAATTAACTCTGCCATTTGCTGGGCAATCAGAAATGCCTTTAGTTGAGCAACACGTAAGTGAAAGCTTAAATGTGCTTGTAACAATTAGCGCCAAGGTTATCATTGAAGAGGCGGCTAAGTTTAAAGCGATTAAACATATTGTGCTTATTGCCTCAGGCAAAGGCGGAGTAGGTAAGTCGACTACTGCCGTTAACTTGGCGGGCGCCCTTAAAAACGAAGGCGCAAAGGTGGGTATTTTAGATGCTGACATTTATGGCCCATCTATCCCAATGCTTTTAGGATTAGTGGGCGCAGAGCCCGTCACTAAAGATAACAAACAGCTACAGCCTCTTGATGCAAATGGCATTAAAGCGCAGTCAATTGGCTTTTTAGTTCCAAGCGATGATGCCACGGTATGGCGCGGGCCAATGGCGTCAGGCGCGCTGAGCCAGTTACTTAACGAAACCGATTGGGGCGAGCTTGACTACTTAATTGTTGATATGCCACCTGGCACCGGTGATATTCAGCTTACAATGAGCCAAAAAGTACCCGCTAGCGGCACTGTTATTGTCACTACACCGCAAGATTTAGCGCTAGCCGATGCGCAAAAAGGCATTGCTATGTTTAATAAAGTAAACGTACCGGTGCTTGGCTTAATAGAAAATATGAGCCACTACATTTGCAGCCACTGCGGTGAGGCAAATCACGTATTTGGTAAAGACGGTGCACAAAAGTTGGCGCACAAGCACGGCGTGCCTGTACTTAGCCATATTCCACTTGCAATAGATATACGTGAGTATTCTGAGCAAGGTAAACTTATTGCAAACTATAACGACGCAACAATAAGCAAAACATACAGCGCAGCAGCGAGGCTTATAGCCAGCACGCTCTATTATCAACAGCATCACAATGCGATTGAAATTGTGATTACAGAAGATTAATAAATAATGAGACTTTCAGACACACATATTAAAGAATACCTAAGCGATGGCCGCATTGTTATTGAGCCTGCACCAACAAGTGATATGATTTCAGGCGTGACTGCCGATTTACGCTTGGGTAATAAATTTAGAACTTTTAATGCGCATAATGCCGCATATGTCGATTTAAGTGGTCCAAAAGATCAGTTAAATAAGGCCATGGAATCGATCATGAGTGAAGAAATAGTGCTTGATGAAGGTGAAGCATTCTTTTTACACCCAGGTGAACTTGCGCTGGCTATTACCCATGAAAAAGTAACGTTGCCAGCAGATATAGTAGGTTGGTTAGATGGACGCTCATCGCTTGCGCGTTTGGGTTTAATGGTGCATGTAACCGCGCACCGAATAGACCCAGGCTGGAGCGGTAATATTGTTTTAGAGTTTTACAACTCAGGTAAATTACCACTGGCGCTTCGCCCACTGATGAAAATTGGGGCTATGAGCTTTGAAATGTTATCGGGGCCGTGTGAAAACCCATACAATATTCGTAAAGATGCAAAATATAAAGATCAAAGCAGCGCAGTAGCAAGTCGTATTAGTGACGATAAATAATCACCAAATATAGACATCACTCGTCTATTTTATGAAGCGCATAGCCAAGTAACTCAAAATACTGGTTAAGCGCTTTATTTGCTTTATTAATATGCTCACTATTTGGGTATATTAAATTACTACTTTTTAAGCCTCCCACCAAGAAGCTATTTTTTATATATGTGTGGCCTTCAATACAGGCTTCAAAGCAGCGCGCTGCTAATTCTTCAGGCATACTCATATAATTCATATTGTGGGCTTTATCGTGTTCTATACACGTTTGTACAAAGTTATTTGCATCAATACCATCTTCATCTAGAAATACATGTTTATAAAAACTGTTCAAAGCGTTATTAAGTGGGTGGGATAAATTAGGCGTGTTTGAAAACCACAATTTTGAGGCAAAGCCAAAGCGTGGTTTTGCTGCAAATAAATGCTCGCTTATATGGTGGTCAAACGCATGGAACCATTCGTGAGCAAGTGCACCACCGCCTGCATTTTTTGCAAGAGCAAGTGTTTGAGAGGCTGCATTATAATGCGCTTGCACGCCTTTTTGACCACCATGACCAAATGCAAAGTTAAGCTTGCCGCGCAGGCCAATAGCTTTGGGCGGTAAATGCAGTATTTGCGCAAGATCCGCCAGTGCATCGTAAATTAAATTGGCGCTAATGTAGCGCTCTTCTTTGGTTACCCATTTACCAACGACCATTGACCTAAAGCCGAAGGTATCTCTTATATCGCTAAAGTCGACTTGGTCGTCAAAGCGATAGTCGGGGCCTTGGCGAGTAAAGCCTCGTTTTAATCTGTTGGGATAATTACGCATGAAAGTTTATGGCGCCAAATTTAATCTAAGTAACGTGCTTTTACGTGCTCAGGCATGTGTTGGGTTTGTTTTTGTATTAATTCATTAAGCGTATTATAAAGTGGTGCGGGATTTAGCTGCTCTATTAAAAACAAACTATGCGCTACAGCTTCAAGTGTGGATAGGCTGTCGGCCCGAGGGGCTTTACGAATAGCATAACGATTTTTAGGTAGCTGTTTAAAACTGACCGTTTTAAATTTATTAAGTAATGTGGTGAGTTGCAAAATTTTGTAGGCTTTTTTCCATGTACCATCAACCACGATTAAATGGGTGATGTTTTTTATACTAGGCTGCTCAGCGCTATCGTCTAAATTTATAGCGTGTTCGTTAGGGTAGAGTAAAACAGTTGAGCTTACTGGCAGTGTTTTTAGTATGGAAAAGTCATCATTATTTTCGCCTTTGATTATTTGGCAATCAGTTAGGCATAAATTGAGTAGTTTAGCGGTATTTTTTGCTATTTTTTCTTCACTCGGGTGCTGTAGAATAATAACCGTAACTTTGTTGTTTATATTTGTAATTGCGTTGCAAATACAGGTGTTTAGTGAAAAGTTACAATGATTACAAAGTGTGCGTGCCATTTAATAAACTTTTTGTTGCCAGTATGATCCTCGCAATTATACATTTATAAGGTAATTAAGTTGGTTTTTTTTACGCATCAATATAAAGTAGTACTATTAAACTGTAACTTACATGGATTGTTTTAAGGGCTTAAAATATGACAGAGATAAATATTGATACATCGGCGTTAGAGAGTATGGAATCGTTATTGGGTGAGCAGTTTGCTGACACGCTTGATTTTTGTTGCGCAGAGTTTGAACGTTTAGGCTCTGAAGTTTTAGCAACTATTGGTAAAGACAGAGAAGCGGCTATTCGTCACTCTCACAGTTTAAAATCGAACGCGGCGCAGTTTGGCGCTTCAAGCCTTGCTGAAGTATCGCGTGTTATTGAGCAAAATTTAAACGTAGATAACTTAGCTGAAGCTATCGACGCATCTAATAGCTTAATGGCTCAAGTAACAGGCTCTCAAGCTAAGCTAAATGAATGGTTAGCATCTCGCTAATTATCGAAGCTGAAACGTGAATTTATTTCAGTATTAAGTAATCAAATACACTGGCATTTTACGCCTTTACTAGGTTAGTCTAAAGATTCACTAGGGCGTGTTGATCTTTCGGGATTGAATTTGCAACGAGTGTCTGGTTTTTAGGTTAGGCAGAGCCTATACAGTGTGGTTTTTCCACATAAATAGGCGATAACAACACATAAAAACTAAACACGCATTGCCCAGAGGGTTCTTCCTAGGGGCTATTTTCTCTTTGTTACTCAATTATTACTTAGCCCACTAGGTTACAAATCTCGCGCCGCGATTAAATCGCCCCTAGGTTGAACAAATTTAATCCATAAAGTCAATACGCCCTAAAGAGGTAAAAATGTCTGATATTAAAAAGAGTCACAAATTAGAAGGTGTATGTTATGACATTCGTGGGCCGGTTTTAGCACAAGCTAAAAAAATGGAAGACGAAGGTCAAAAAGTATTAAAATTGAATATAGGTAATCCGGCTGCTTTTGGTTTTGATATGCCAGAAGATATGCACCGCGATATTATCCGCAACTTATATTCAGCCCAAGGTTACTGTGACTCTAAAGGCCTCTATTCAGCCCGCGTGGCTATTTATCAGCACTACCAACAACGTGGATTACATAATTTAGATGTAGATAACATTTATATTGGTAATGGCGTAAGCGAACTTATTCAAATGATCACCCAAGCGCTATTAAATAATGGCGATGAAGTGCTTATTCCAGCTCCAGATTATCCACTTTGGACTGCTTCTGTCACGTTATCGGGTGGTAATCCGGTGCATTATTTATGTGATGAAGAGCAAGATTGGTTTCCGGACATTGCAGATATAAAAAGCAAAATAACATCTAAAACTAAAGCGCTGGTATTAATCAATCCTAATAATCCGACAGGTGCGGTTTACAGTGACGATTTGCTAATGCAATTAATTGATATAGCGCGTGAACATAAACTACTGCTATTGAGCGATGAAATTTACGAAAAGATTTTATACGATGATATAACGCATACTTCAATCGGCTCACTTTGTGATGATGTACCAATCATTACTTTTAACGGTTTAGCTAAAACTTACCGTGCAGCGGGGCTGAGAATGGGGTGGATGGTGCTAAGCGGTCGTACCTCAGTTATGGATGATTTACGCAAAGGTCTTGAAATACTTTCATCTATGCGTTTGTGCGCAAATGTACCTGCGCAATATGCAATTCAACAAGCGTTGGGCGGCGTGCAATCAATTGATAATTTGATTAACCCAGGCGGGCGCTTATACGAGCAGCGCGATATAGCATGGCGCGGGTTAAACGCTATTGAAGGCATTAGTTGTAAAAAACCTAAAGGCGCGCTTTATGCGTTTGCCAAAGTAGATACAGCACTTTTTAACGTTAAAGATGATGAAAAGATGATGTACGATTTGCTAAAAGCCGAAAAAATATTACTTGTACATGGCAGGGCGTTTAATTGGCCCGAGCCGGATCATTTTAGGTTGGTATTTTTACCAAGCAAAGATGATTTATCCGATGCGATGTTAAAAATGAAGCGCTTTTTTAAAGACTATCGCCAAGTATAGCTATTAAAAAAATAAAAAAACGAGCCAAATTTGGCTCGTTTTTTACTTTAGTCATGAATATATTGGCAGGGCGTGTTGATCTTTGTGGATTGAAATTTGTTCAATCTAGGGGCGATTAAATCGCGACGCGAGGTTTGTAACCTGGGCTAAGTAAAAACCGAGCAAAGCTTCCGCGTCCTGCTCACGCCCCTTACCTACATCCATGTCATAGGTAGGTACTTAAG
>NZ_JJNZ01000004.1 GCF_000690055.1 Pseudoalteromonas fuliginea | reverse complement strand
AGTTCGTGATCTTGCCCTGCATTAATTATGAGTATTATTCTTATTTATTGCGTTGGGTTACTTAGATTTATTCCTTCGCTCATGTATAAATCATCGTATTTGAGCCCACCATTGCCATAAGGTTCTTTAATTGGGCCCGTATTACAGTTTGCTAAAAAGTATATAAGAGGTTGTTCGCGCTTCATTCTAAATTGTGCATTTTTATATACCAGAGTTTGCTTGCTAAATTCACCACCTTTTACATAAACATCGTATTGTTGCCCTTGCTCTGAGACTGCTGCGTTATTAACAACGTACCATACGTCGTACCACGTATTTGTTTGCAGAGGCTTGGCTGATTGCCTACTAGTGTAGTTTTGAATATTGCTATACCCGCTGTCGGTTTTAACCATTAATGCGCCATCGTTTACAAGCCCGTTTGATTCTGTTTTATCGGTTACGCGAAGTGTTGGCTCAAATGCATCGTACGCATGTTTATTAATTAACTCCGGAGTAAGATTACTCAGCCCAAAAGCGTGATTATTGGGAAACGCAGCGACGTTTATACGTATATAAAATGTGTAGGTTTGACCAACTTCAACCGCTAGTGGAAGCTTTGTATAAGAAAGCGCTTTACGATTTCCTACAATGCCTTCTGCCGCAGGCTTTTTTAGTAAATAATGATTAACAGATGCGATTGCTTGTTCTGGTTGTATAACTGTTATTTGTGGATTTTTAACTTGTGGTTTGGTTTCATTTTGAGTATCAACACTTTGCCACTTGCTAAGTGAATGTTCAAAGTTATCAATAAGCACCCAATCGCTCGATGTGTTTTCTTGAATGTTTGAACATGCTGATAGGGTGCTGAATAAGCAAAGAAATAAAATGTGTTTAGAAGACATAATTGGCTCTCGTAATATTATTGATATTTGGTTAACCAATTTTAATTTCGGCTATGGTTTTTATTAAAAGTCATATAACCAATTTAACTTTTTTATGTCAATCATTAAAACATTAGTTATGGTTTGATAGAGCTTGAAAAATGTAATATTGTCATTGTATTCAATCAGCTCAGCAAATTTTAGCTGAGTTGAAATTAATTAAATTATTAGGACGTTTTATGTATACGGGTTCGTGTTTGTGCGGTGAAGTAAGTGTTGAAGTATTGGGTAGTATAACCAGCATTATTCATTGCCATTGTTCACTATGTAGAAAAAATAGCGGGACTGCATTTGCAACTAATGGCTTTGTAAATACAGATGACTTCACAATAACGAAAGGGCAAGAACGACTCAGTGAATATAGTTTTAAAGCAGGGCGTACGCGCTATTTTTGTAAATGTTGTGGCTCCCCTGTTTATAGTAGTAATGCAGATGACAAAAGCAGAATACGAATTCGTCTAGGTATATTTGATAGCGATATTACTGAACAAGTATTGTCGCATAACTTTGTTACATCTAAGGCTAACTGGGAGCTGTTAGAAACAAGCTTACCGTGCTATGAAAAACATGAACCTGGGCGGTAAGACGTTTTATTCAATGTGGTAAATGCTGTTAATACTTTTATAAAGGTCTGGCGCAAAATTTATAAACACAGGTGAGTTTTGTATTTCATCAACGTTAATATGCATCAACGTATGTTGGCACAATATCAATACTATATTTTTATATTCATTAAACTCTATTAGCGCCAAGCATTTAAAATGTTGCCTTATCAGTACCAAAAGGGCTTGTAATTCTTGACCTGTTTGCGGGTTTAAATTAACGATTACTTGAGTATTTGGCTCACTACAGCGATTTATGTTTTGCCAAAAGCTGTCATTGGTTAAAAAAGGCTGATGATGTTCACCACTAAAAATATCAATAGTAATTACGTTAAAGTTAGCTGTGCATTTTGAAATATACTGTTCAGCGCATTGTAAGTGGATATTGTGGTTACTTGGTAGGTTAAATAATTGCGTTGCAATAGAGGCTATATTTGGGTTTATTTCGATTGTACTAAATGTATTAATGGTATTTACGTAAGGCGTATGGTTTTGCAGGTGATACATGATTCGCTCAAACCCTGCGGTTCCTAAGCCTAAATTTAATATGTTTAGTGTATTTGCAGGTTTAAGTAAAAAGAGCAACATGCATTGATTTACAGGGACGATTACTTGTTCTGGATGCACAAGGCACATAACACCTTGAATAGTAATATCTTCATCTTTTTTTTGTGCAAGTGTTAGCCAACGATACTGTTGATTTTGAAATACAGTTATAGGGCCAAAATCAGTTTGTTCTGATTTGATTTGGTTTGCTTCAATGGTATCGTTTTTTAGCTGACGCATAACTTAAACTTTTTTATAAACACGTTCATAGTGTGCCACGAAAAATAAATTTTTAAATAGATTATTGTGCAGAACACATGTAATTTTACTTATTACTATAATAGTGTATTGGCAATTAACTGCTTAAGTATTATTCAAGGATTGAAAATGGGATTAATTTTAGGGCCAGCTGTTTTAGTATGGTTTGCAGTATTTATTTATTCTTTACAATTAGGATATGCGCTTATTTATAAAAATATGAGTGTATTAGCGACAGTATCTACTTTTTTAATTAGTATTATTGGTATGCTGGCTTTTATTACGTATGGATATAGGCAGTTTGTAAACAATACCTCTGTTTGGGCATTTGAGATCCCAAGTTACTTTTTATTTAACAAAATTGCTTTTATAGGTGTATTAAGTGGTTTTTTACTTAACTACTATATTAATCCAGCAAATAATTCTAATTTTTTGAGCTGTTTAGCATTTGTATTAATATTTATGTTTTCTGCTGGTGTGCTTGCAAGCTTAGGAGGACATGAGGCCTTTTTGAAAGAATTTGATATTAAAACCACTCATTAAAAGTATGCATAATAAATTTTGGCCCAGTACTTATAAAAGGTAGTGGGCTTTTTACTATCCTAATAACCTCTTGTAAATGCGTTTTAGCGTGATCCTTTCTACATCTACCTCAAATGTATTGCCATAAAATCTTAGTTAAGTAATGGTTACACTATAATAATTAGGAGCTAATAGATGCTTAAAACACCTTTGAAAATCACAACAACGTTACTTAAATTTACTGCAATTGCAGGCGCCTGCACACTTGCACTATCAGCACATGGGAAAACACAACTTCAATACACAGAACAGCAAAAATTACATGATATAGCAGCTCAAGTATCAGCCGAACGTATTGGTAGTGACATTCAAACGCTGGTGGATTTCGGTACTCGCCATACGCTTTCAGAAACTAAATCGGATACTCGAGGCATTGGTGCGGCTAGGCGCTGGATAAAAAAAGAATTTGAAAAAATATCCGCACAGTGTGGCGGTTGCCTAGAAATTATTGAAGTAAAGGACACTATATCGGGCGAAAAACGCATTCCTAATCCTGTTGAAGTGGTTAACATAGTGGCTATTCAACGTGGGTCGAGCGAGCCTAATCGCATGGTGATGATGTCGGGTGACATAGATTCTCGTGTAAGTGATGTTATGGACTTTACGAGTGATTCACCTGGGGCAAATGATAACGCATCAGGCGTGGCAGGTATAATAGAAGCTGCTCGTGTTTTAAGTAAATACAAATTTAATGGATCGGTAGTTTACGCGGCGCTTTCGGGCGAAGAGCAAGGTTTGTTTGGCGGGAAAATATTAACGGCTTACGCGCAAAAGCATGACTGGCAAGTTCATGGCGTTTTAAACAACGATATGATTGGCAATATTACCGGTATTAATGGGGTAACCGATAATACAACTGCACGTATATTTTCAGAAGGTACCCGTGTTGTAGAAACAAAAGAGCAAGCTAATACTCGCCGCTTTAGAGGTGGTGAAGTTGATTCTGCGAGTCGTAATTTAGCGCGCTACATAGATACTATTGCGGATAGATACATTCCTAATTTAGATACAATGCTTGTATATCGATTAGATAGGTTTGGCCGTGGTGGGCATCATCGTCCATTTAACGATGCAGGTTTTGCCGCAGTGCGTATTATGGAAACTAACGAGCATTACGATCGCCAGCATCAAGATTTACGCACCGAAAATGGGGTTGAGTATGGTGATACTATTGAAGGCGTTGATTTTGACTATACGGCCAAGTTAACTTCACTTAATGCGGTAACGATGGCATCAATGGCGTGGGCACCTGCACCGCCAAAAGAAGTTAAAATAACAGGAGCAGTTACAGCTGATACGTCGTTTTCATGGCAAAAAAGCAGTGATGAAAATATTGCGGGTTACAAAATTTATTGGCGTTACACGAGCGAGCCGCAATGGCAGTTTAGTAAATACGTTGGCAGGGTTTCAGAGTTCACACTTAAAAATGTAGTGATTGATAATTATTACTTTGGTGTAGCCTCTGTTAGTAAAGACGGTGTTGAGTCTCCAGTAGTTTTTCCGGGTGATGTAGGTTCGTTTGATCACAATATAAAATAGTAGTTTGGCTGAAAATTCAGCAAACAGAGCGCTTGAAGGTGTAAACGGCCATTTTATACTTGCACCTTATTTACTAAGCCCTTAGAGTGTAAAAAAAGAAGTAAAAGGTTATTAAAAATGCAGCAACAAGAAAAAAAACCGTTAACAGCACAAGAGCAAGCTTTAGCTGAGCAACAACGTGTTGCATGGCAGCGTGAATGTTTTCAGGCAGCGCAAAAGCACTTAGCTGAAAAGGGCATTATGCCAAAATCAGTAGTTGATAAAGATAGCCGATTTTTAGCGCCACTTTGCGCAATGTGGAAATTTAAAGCACAAAATGGTAAAACATATTGGGTGGTAACAGGGCGGTTACCTACAGATCATGCTGAGGTTAGTGCGGCTACAGATGCCCGCGATGCAATGCGTTACTTTTCTTTGCAGTGGCAATTAAAAGCGGATCAAATTATGAGTACAGGCGGCCGTGACAAAACGCAGGTAGATTTTGCTAACTTACTTATAAATAGAGCACATGGCTTGTACGAAATGTATGAAAATGAACCTCTGTGGGCAAATGAGGCAAAGTAACTACAGTTTGGGTTAAGTAAAAAAGTAGAGGGTGATGGTTTATTTATTGCCCTTTTCTTTATCTAATGGACAAGTGTGAAAGGCGTTGTATTAAACGCCGAAACAGAGCATTGCATACGTTGCCTAGGAATTCCCGCCTCCATAAACACATTTCCTTGCTGAATAAAGCCATTTCGCTTAAAACGTTCTACTTCATCTAGAATACAATTAATACTGACAGCTTCTATCCCCTGATTTGATGCTAAATCAATAATGAAATTGAGAAGCGATTTATATACATTGCGGTTTCGGTGTGCGGGTAGTACAGCTATTCGACCAATTAAGCCATCAGTACATAATCGGCCTGTAGCAACGGGGCAGTGAGTGTCGTCTGTAACAAGTACATGCAACGCAAATTTATCTAGGCTATCAAATTCTATACGTTTAGGTATGTGTAATTCATAAACAAAAACACGCTCACGAATTAGTTGAAGCATATCCTTACGTATAGCCCATTCTACTTTATCAACTTGATAGCCCATGGCAAACTCCTAGTTAAACCAAATTCCCTCATTAACGAGTGTAGTAAAGGTTTGAATAAATACTAGGCTAGGTTTTAAAAATTTTAACTGCGAGGCTTCAAACTCGATATCGTCAGTTAGTAGTTTCACAGCAGCTAAGTCAGTTAATAACACAGTGTAATTTTCGCCGTTTACACTTAACAAAATGTTTTCTTCAAGCAATTGATAAATAGCGCGTGTGCCACCTAAGCGTTCAAACACAATGGTGTTATTAGTTAATGCATTCGTTATTTGCTCTGCTGAAAATGGCTCTTCAGCAGGCGCTAAGTCCATTTCATGTTTAGGTTGGCTTAAGGTTGTTCCTAGCCATTGTTTGAATAGCGTGTCGTTTTCAAGCAGTCCTTGCATTAATGTTTTAACTTTAGTGACTTCAATATTATTAAGCTCACCTTTAGATTCTCTGAGTGTGAGATTACCATCGGTGTAGCGTTTTTGACCGCTTTCGGTATCAATAATATGATCGGCGAAGCTCGACAATAAATCTTGTTGATTTGGTGCTCTAAAACCAACTGAATAATTTAGTGCGTTTTCTACAGCGTAACCTTCGTGAGGGCACCCTGGTGGAATATATAAAATATCGCCTGGTTCTAATATGCAATCGATTACGGCTTCAAATGCTTCTACTTGCAGTAATTTTTTGTTTTGAGCAAACTGCTTAAGTGTTGGATCGGGCAGGCCTACGCGCCAATGACGTTTACCTTCGCCTTGAATAATAAATACGTCATACTGGTCTAAATGTGGGCCAACACCACCATTAGGCGTTGAATAGCTGATCATTAAATCATCTATGCGCCAGTTTGGAATAAACCTAAATGGCTCTAGTAGTTGTGCAGCTTCGCTATGCCAGTGATCAACTGCTTGCACGAGTAATGTAGAATGATCGTCTGTTAATTGCTCAAAGTCTTCAAATGGACCTTGGTGCGTTTGCCAGTCATTTTTATGATTGGTGATAATACGCGACTCTATGCTTTCTTCCATTGCTAGACCGGCAAGTTCATTAGCATCAAGCGGGTCTTGAAAATCAGCAAAACCTTGTTTGATTAAAAGCGGTTTTTTTTGCCAAAAATGGCTTAAAAACTCTTGCTCAGACAAATTATTTATTTTTAATTGATACATACATTATGCCTACTAGTTAGTGCAATGGGGTTAAAACAAAAAAAGCGAAAGGATGATCCTTTCGCTTTTTAAAAGAGCAATTTAGTTTTTAAACTAAATCATCAATAAACTCAACAGCACGACCAATGTAATTAGCAGGTGTTAGTTTTTTCATTTCTACTTTAGCGTGCTCTGGAAGGTCAAGACCATCGATAAAGTCAGCCATTATTTCTTGATTTACACGTTTACCGCGTGTTAAATCTTTAAGTTTTTCGTATGGCTTTTCAATGCCATATTTACGCATAACTGTTTGAATTGGCTCGGCTAGCAATTCCCAGTTTTGATCAAGCTCGTCAGCTAAACGTTGCTCGTTTACTTCAAGCTTGCTTACACCTTTAAGTGTTGATTGGTATGCAATAATCGCATAACCCATACCTACACCTAAGTTACGTAATACCGTTGAATCGGTAAGGTCACGCTGCCAGCGAGAAACTGGTAATTTTTGTGCAAGATGAGCAAAAATAGCGTTTGCTAAGCCTAAGTTACCTTCTGAGTTTTCAAAATCAATTGGGTTAACTTTATGCGGCATTGTTGATGAGCCAATTTCGCCAGCAATTGTTTTTTGCTTAAAGTGATTAAGGGCAATGTAGCCCCACATGTCACGGTCAAAATCGAGCAATATAGTGTTAAAACGTGCAATTGCGTCAAACAACTCTGCAATATAGTCATGCGGTTCAATTTGTGTCGTAAATGGATTTAGTGTTAAACCTAAGCTTGATACAAATTTATCTGCGTGAGTATGCCAGTCGTAATCTGGGTATGCACTAAGGTGAGCGTTGTAGTTACCAACAGCACCATTAACTTTACCTAACATTTCTACTTGTGCAATTTGCCCGCGTTGACGTTTTAAACGCATGTATACGTTAGCAAACTCTTTACCCATAGTTGATGGTGTAGCTGGTTGCCCGTGCGTACGAGTCATCATTGGAATGGCTTTGTACTCAATCGCTTTTTCTTTAATTGCGCTTAAAAGCTCATCGCAATAAGGAAGCAAAACCTTGTTACGTGCTTCGCTAAGCATTAAACCATGAGATAGGTTGTTAATATCTTCTGAAGTACAAGCAAAGTGAATAAATTCATTGATTGCATGAAGCTCACTGTTATCGGCTACTTTTTCTTTTAATAAGTATTCAACCGCTTTAACATCGTGGTTTGTAGTGCGTTCAATATCTTTAACGCGCTGTGCATCAGCTTCGCTGAAGTTATCTACAATAGCGTTAAGTAGTGCATTTGCTTGCTCGCTAAATGCAGGTACTTCTTTTATATCGCTTGCTGCAGCTAACGCTTGCAACCAACGCACTTCAACAATTACGCGGTATTTAATTAAGCCAAATTCGCTGAAAATACTGCGTAGTTCAGTGGTTTTGCTGCCGTAGCGACCATCCACTGGAGAGATAGCCGTTAACGCTGAAAGCTCCATAATAACTCCTAAATTTTAGTTTGAACGATAGTTAAATTTTTGATTTAGCAATGGCGAGTATTTTTCTTTTTGAAAAGAAAAAGTGACGGCGTTTACCGCCCATTTGTCGCCATAATACTGCACTTCTAACACCGGCTAGTAATAGCGCACGGATTTTATTTTGAGTGAGCTGCTGTTTTAATAACTCGGGTTTACCATAAACCTGTATTCGGTGCCCAAGGGGGCTCAGCACCGACGAGTATATATCTGCTAAGCCGGCAACAACACTCTCGTCGGTAATAGCAAAATGATCCAAACGACGATGAATATCATCAATTCGTTTGCCTAATTCGTTTAAGCTCTTGTCGTTTGCATTTAGTGCACGTTCAAGCTGCATTAAACCACCTACGTACTTTACTATTTCAACATCTTTTTGAGCGCCAGCAGTTAGCTGTGCCATTAATGTTTTATAGCCATCACGCAGGTTATCTGTACCTTGATAAACGTCCTCTGGTGATTCAGGAGATGTTTGAATAATACTTGAAAGTAAGATTTCTAAATCGTGTTCGTTGTTGCTGCCGTATTGAGCAATTTTTTGAACTTGTTTAGCAACCTGGCACATGGCGGCAAGCGCCATGACTTGGTATTCATTCATTACTTAATCACCGAGTCAATAATACCACCACCTAAACACACATCTTCTGCATAAAATACAGCAGATTGACCTGGCGTAACTGCTTTTTGTGGTTCATCAAATAATACACGAGCCATGCCGTCTTCACCTACAAGTAGGGTACAGCTTAAGTCTTCTTGACGGTAACGTGTTTTAACTGTGCAGCGAGTGGTACCTTTAGGGCCAACGCGGTCTACCCAATGTAATTGGTTTGCATTAAGACCATTACTGTATAGGCGAGGGTGATCTTTACCTTGACCAACAACAAGTACGTTACGTTCTAAATCTTTATCAACTACGTACCATGGTTCGCCAGAACCTTCCTTCATACCACCAATTAACAAGCCTTTGCGTTGTCCAAGCGTATGGTACATTAAGCCTTCGTGCTCGCCTACGTTGTTACCGTCAGTGTCTTCGATAACGCCAGGTTGCGCTGGTAAGAACTTTTGTAAAAAGTCTTTAAATTTACGCTCACCGATAAAGCAAATTCCGGTGCTGTCTTTTTTATCGTGAGTGATTAGGTCTTGTTCTTCTGCTATGCGGCGCACTTCTGGTTTTTCGATATCGCCTACAGGGAATAACGTTTGGCCAATATGTTCATGGCTTAGGGTATATAAGAAGTAGCTTTGATCTTTATTGTTATCAAGTCCGCGACACATTACGTATTTGTCATCGCGAAGTTCACGGCGAACGTAGTGTCCGGTTGCAATAAAGTCAGCACCGAGTGCCTGAGCCGCAAATTCTAAAAAGGCTTTAAATTTAATTTCTTTATTACACATTATATCAGGGTTTGGCGTACGACCCGCTTTGTACTCCGCTAAAAAGTACTCAAATACATTATCCCAATATTCAGCAGCAAAGTTTACTGTGTGAAGCTCAATGCCTAATTTGTCGCACACGGCTTGCGCATCTTTTAAGTCATCAGCGGCGGCACAGTATTCATCATTGTCGTCTTCTTCCCAGTTCTTCATAAACAGGCCTTCTACTTGGTAGCCCTGTTGTTGTAATAAATATGCAGATACAGAAGAATCAACACCGCCGGACATGCCAACAATGACTTTAATGTGACTATTTTCGCTCATGAATAATTTCGCTTATACAGATTGCTGTTAACTTGGAAAGGCCGCGATTATAGCATGTATTTTGTTTGTGCTTAAAGAGCGTAGGGCGGCAAAGGACATAATTTGTCACTATTTTATTTGTATAACAAATAGCAAACTAGACTTAGACGTATTATCAGGCTGTAACTTTAGTAATATTAAAGTGATCTTTACTAATAAATTAAGACTATAGAATAATTCATGTAGTTATTGAGTTTTATTAATAGTATTTTCTTTCAAAACTACTAGGGTAAATATACACTTAATAAAAATAAAATAGTGGTGAGTATATGAATGTAAACCACTTTAAAGCCGCTTGAAATATAGTCAATGGAATGAATATATGAATTATGCCTATCAAATAAACAAGATAAATTCTTTAGTTGAGCATTACACACGAAAACCTGATTTTGTGGATAGCGAATTACTTTCTAGCAAAACGACAGAGTTTAAAAAATCAGCCTATCATCTTTTTTATGAGTTAATAAAACTCAAAAACCCTCATATTTACCAAGAGCCAAACCATGTACATGAGTTATTTAGCTTAATAAAAGGTTCAACAGTTAAAAAGAACGTTGAGTTAAAGGTGCTTGAGCATGTAGAGCACTGGTGGCTTGAATGGTATTTCGCTTTAGAAATGGACGAAAAGCTTAGTATAGAAAAAAGTGATATGCCAATGAGTTACTTACCTCAAAGTACACTCAACCCTATGCGCAAACATGAGATAAGTCACTACGCTAGGTTATTTACCGTTTTGCCAATGCCTGTATGTAATGTGTGTGCCAAAACGGGTGATATTTTGAAAGTTAATCAACGTTTTGTAGATGTTTTTGGTTATACAGTAGAAGATGTGCCAAATCTTAAATCATGGTGGGAAAAAGCGTATCCAGATCCCCAATACAGAGCACTTGCAAAAGAGCTGTGGCAAGATTCTCTTGAAAAGGCACTAAATAACAATAACGACATACCCGCAAATAACTATCGAGTGTCTTGTCGTGATGGCTCGCAAGTGATGATGGAAATTTCAGGGATTGATATAGGTGAAGAGTTTTTAGCTGTTTTTAATGATGCAACAGAGCGTTTAGAAGCAGAAGATATACTCAGGGATATGGCCTTTTTGGATGCATTAACCAAAATTGAGAATAGGCGTCGGTTTGATGAAAAGCTAACGCATGAGTTTGAACGAGCAAAAGAATGCGAAGGCATGCTATCGATGATTATTATTGATATTGACCATTTTAAGCAATTTAATGACCGGTATGGGCATGTAGCGGGCGATACGTGCTTATATGACGTGGCTCAAAAAATTGCTTCAACGGTTAGTCGCCCAGAAGATTTTGTGGCTCGCTATGGTGGAGAAGAATTTGTTGTTTTACTTCCACAAACGGATAGGCAAGGAGCGTTGTTTATAGCTGAGCAAATACAAAAAGCTGTAGAAAGCTTAGCTATTGCTCACCTGGATAGCTTTACCGGATTTTTATCTATAAGTATGGGTATTAATACCATCAGCAACTATACAAATAGTAATGAAGTCAGCTTTGTTAAAGCCGCTGATAACGCCCTGTATTATGCCAAAAAACAAGGGCGTAACTGTATAGCGCTAAGCTCTGAGTAAATCAATTATAAATAGTTTCTAAGCTTAACGCTGGTCGATTCAGGCTGTCGTTAATACACTTGAGCACTAAAGGGCTCCTAAGCGGTAATGATTTTATTTGCTCTAATGTATGCCAGTTAGCGCTGATAATGTCAGAATCTATTGGTGTTGGTGCTTTTATATTATTAGGCGCTTCAAATAAAAAGCAGAATCGCAAATAGTGCACTGCGTTATCGGCATGCAAATTATAAACACCTAAAAACCCAATAGGCGCAAGCGCTAAGCCTGTTT
The DNA here is from genome assembly GCF_000690055.1 of Pseudoalteromonas fuliginea. Taxonomy (GTDB): domain Bacteria; phylum Pseudomonadota; class Gammaproteobacteria; order Enterobacterales; family Alteromonadaceae; genus Pseudoalteromonas; species Pseudoalteromonas fuliginea. Next base: position 77,535 of record NZ_JJNZ01000004.1, on the reverse strand, counting down.
CTTCTAGTAGCTCTCTGCTTGCAGCTTGTGCAAGTGTCTCATTTTGCTCTAAATGACCCGCAGGTTGATTGTAACAAATTTGCTTTGTAAATTTATCGCGCTCTTTTACAAGTAAAAACTCATTTTGCTTTTTTACTATTGCTGCAACCGTGACATGCGGTTTATGCATCAACTACGCCCTTAATTACTTTGTATTCACCACAATTAATATCATCCAACGTATAGTTGCCAATGCTATAGCGGATGAGGCGAAGTGTAGGGTGTCCAATATGCGCGGTCATTCGACGAACTTGTCTGTTTCTACCTTCATTAATAGTAATACTTAGCCAAGTGGTAGGGATTGCTTTTCGCTCGCGTACAGGGGGGGTACGCGCCCAAATAGTTGGTTCATCAATTATTTTAACGTTAGCGGGGAGTGTAAGCCCGTCTTTAAGTTCTACGCCATTACATAAATCATTAATTGATTCACTCGTTGGTTCACCCTCAACTTGTGCCCAGTAGGTTTTATTTGTTTTTTTATCAGGAGCAGTTAAGGTGTTTTGTAGTTTCCCACAGTTTGTTAAAAGCAATAAACCTTCACTGTCTCTGTCTAACCTTCCTGCTGCATAAACTTCTTTAATAGGTATAAACTCAGCAAGCGTTTTTCTGTCTGCGTCATCCGTAAATTGACATAGCACATCAAATGGCTTGTTGAATAACACAATTTTTCTGTCTTTAGATGCTATTTGCGGCTTTATTTCTCTTTTACCAGATGGCGTTTTGTTAAGTGCACTGCGTGAATAAGTACGCCCAGTACTTCTTTTTGGCTTGGCTTGTGTTGCTTGATTATTGCCTGATTTAGCTCTCATTATATGCACCTAGCTGGTTTTGGTAATCCGGCAATTTTTGTTGCTTGCTTGGCTGGGCCCTTAGGAAATAATTTATATAAATAAAGGCTATTTCCTTTATCTTCACCGAGTGCTTTAGCCATTGCTTTTACAAGCATTCTAATTGCTGGACTGGTGTTATATTCAATGTAAAAATCACGAACAAAGTTAATAACTTCCCAGTGTTGCTCAGTAAGTGTGATGTTTTCTTGAGTAGCAATTATAGGCGCCAGCTCCTTTGACCATAAAGTATGGTCGAGCAAGTAGCCTTGTTTGTCGGTTTCAATCTGTTGGTTGTTAAATTCAAGCATGAGTTACCACGTAATTGATTGATTAGTTGATAAAGTGATTGCCACAAAGTCTTCATAGCTAATTGCTCTATCGTTATCTGCTAATTTTATTGCACGTACTTGCGCGTCTTGTTCAAGTATTAACAGTGTATCTGCAAATTGTCTAAATTGTTTTTTTGCAAAGCAGGCATCACCAACAAGTAGTACCTTATCGCCTGATAAAATTAAATTCTCAAGCTGATTTGCCGAATAATAGTTAAGCGGCTTTGAAAAAATATGTAACGTACTCATAGATTCACCACATGTTGCTGCGCTTTAATTAGTGTTTGTTGTTGACTAAAGTTAAGAGCTTTTGCCTCTATAAGTAAATCATGTTTATTTAAACCATAATCAAGCAATGATTTTTCACACACGAAAATATTTTCAACATCATATATTTCGAGTGTTTTAATATTTTTAAAAAAGTCTTTTAAGCCAATATTGTTTGGTTGTTGGTGCTTTTTTAAAGCCAAAACAGCGGGGCCACTAAACAACCAACTTACATTTTGGTCAACAGCAGCAAATATCAATGTCATATCTAGTGCATCACGAATATTTAAATCGTCAAATGGGCTGCACTGACTCATTATTAATACGTTTATCATTTAAATTGCACCCATTTATCTGCGTCGCTTGCAAGCATTGCAAATTCAGCTAACCCTGCGACTTTAAATACACCTGTGTTTTTAATATCTAACCCGTGCTTTTGCGCGGCGGTAACACACAGCATTAAATTTAAATTTTGATCAGCGAGTTGCTGCCAAAGTGCTGAAATTTGAAGTTCGTCTGAGGATAAATCAAAGTGGGTAGATGCATGATAAATACCTTGCTGGTATAAAAAAATAGCATCAATGGTGTGCCCTTGGGCTAAACATGCATTCGCAAATTTAACTATGCGTTGCGTGGTATCGTGATCGGATGGTGGTGTATGTAATGAAAGAACAAAGCGTGCCAAAACAATTCCAATAAAAAAGCCCCAATAAAGGGGCTATTTTAACAGAACTATTTAATTAGTCATCACTTGCGCCAAGTAGAGCAAGTAAAGAAGTAAATAAGTTATATACGCTTAGGTATAAAGACACTGTTGCGCGAATGTAGTTAGTTTCACCACCGTTTATGATTCGGCTTGTATCAAATAAAATCAAACCAGACATAATCAGTACAACTGCTGCATTAAGCACCATAAACATCAATGAACTGCCAATAAAAATATTAACGATGCTTGCTACAATCACAACGATTAAGCCAACAGTTAAAAAGCCACCCATGAATGAGAAGTCTTTTTTAGTATTTAGTGCATAAGCAGATAAACCAAAAAAGATAAGCGCTGTAGAACCTAAGGCTTGCATAATAAGCATTGGGCCATTAGGTAATGCAGCATAATGGTTAAGCAATGGACCTAAGCCTGCCCCCATTAAACCTGTGAAAGCAAACACCCAAAATACACCAGATGCTGTATCTGCTTTTTTATTTACAACAAATAATAAACCGAACGAAACGAGTGTAAACACAATTCCCATAAAGTAAGGTAATTGTAGTGCCATTGAAATACCGGCTGTAACTGCGCTAAATGCAAGTGTCATAGCTAGTAAAAAGTAGGTGTTTTTAAGTACCTTGTTTGTTTCAATGGTAGACATTACCGGTTTCGCGGTATTGTACGATTGATTAAACGCCATTGTAGAGCTCCTTTAAGTGAAACGTGTGTGTTTCGATAATTTAACTAAAATTAGATTACCAACTCTTATATGTTTGGGCAAACCTTTGTAGATCAATAGAGTTAAATATTTAAATAAAAGTTCATTAGCGATTAAATTAAAAACACTTTGTCTTAACTTTAAACAAATTAATTGTTTTTTAAGCACTTAAACAATTAATTTAAAAAAAAGCTTCACAAAAGGGATGGGTTTCCCTATTATGCAGGCCGTGCGGAGAGATGGCAGAGTGGTCGAATGCACCGGTCTTGAAAACCGGCATGGGTTTATAGCCCATCTAGGGTTCAAATCCCTATCTCTCCACCACTTATTTAATAAGTGTGTGGTAATTAAAGTATCATTCATTTAAATAGTTATTAGTACACTCTTACTTTTAACTTAGCAGTATCGGAGAGATGGCAGAGTGGTCGAATGCACCGGTCTTGAAAACCGGCATGGGTTTATAGCCCATCTAGGGTTCAAATCCCTATCTCTCCACCATATAACAAAATAGCCCGCTAATTTAGCGGGCTTTTTTGTGTCTGTAAAAAACTAAAATGCATTATTGTTAAATAGAGTCTATATGGGCAGATTAGGGCCTTTTTATCTTTCGAGCTTGAATTTACAGTAGACTGTTTGGTTTTTGTTCAAGGCAGAGCCTATGTTATGTGGTTATTTCCCCATAAATAGGCGATAACGCAGCTCAAATGCCAAGCGTGCGTTGCTCTTGGGTTTGCCTACATATAGGATGTAGGTAAGGGGCGTGAGCAGGACGCGGATGTTTTACTCAATTTTTACTTATTTTTACATGAATGTAAGCCTGTAGGATAACGCAGGAGCAGTTACCAAGCCGACTAGGTATAAAAATTCGCCTAGTTATAGCGCAATTTCTTTATCGTTAAATAGACTTCGTATATAAGCTAATTGGTATTACTTGTCATTTTATATTTACTGAGAAAATGAAACCAGTAATTAGCGATGAATTTGTGGTATTTTATTAGCAAGCGAGTTTTTAAAGGTATGTAAAATATGACGTTGTGGCTTAAAGATGATTTAGCGTCAAGAAAGTTGGTTGTATACAGGGCAATTTTATTTTCGATAGTAACTCTATTTATTTTATTCGTATTCCAACCTTTTGGTACAACCAACGATACTGAACCTTATAAATTACTCCGCCTTTCAGGCTACGGCTTAGTCACGTTTTGCGCTTTATTGCTTTCGGGTTTTATTGAGATCTTTTTAATTCGCTTAAATCTTAGCAATAAACTTCGAATAATAGTGACCCCCAGCCTTTATATTTTAATTACTGCTTTGTTTAACCACGGATATTTTGTTGTTGCTATGTTAGGGGCTTGGCATTGGCAAAACCAAATACTCTTCATTGTATATACATTAGCAGTGGGGTTATTCCCGATTAGTTTCATATTTGTTGTCAATCGTCATGCAAAGCATATGGTCTTAACAACTGAAATAATACCGGTTGTTAAGACTAAACAGCGTGCTTGTGAAGAGGTAGAAAAAAATAACGTCTCCCCACATCGTCTAATAACACTTATTGGCGATAATAAAGGTGACAAGCTAACAATTGCGCTATCGGATATATTGTTTATTAAGTCAGCCGATAATTACTGTGAGCTCGCAACGATAGAAAACGATGTTGTTTCTCATAAATTGCTGCGTATAACGTTAACTGGTTTATTAAAACAATTACCCCAAAATACATTTTTATATCGTTGTCATCGGTCTTATGCAGTTAATTTACAATTAGTCGCAGTAAGTAAAGGGAATGCCGGAGGATTACAGTTATCGATGAACTCATTTGATTTCACAATTCCAGTTTCGCGAACTTATGTTGATGTCATCAAACAAGCCTTGTTGTTAACCCCTGATGTTTGTTGATGACCCCAAAAACATGTAGTTAGCACCTAAAAATGAAATTTAGCCCTAATTGATCGATTTCATAATTAGTGATTGCCATGATTAAGTTGAATTTAAAATTGTAACTTAAGAAGGTACGTATGAAACATACAATTAAAGCACTGCTACTAATCACCACATTTATATTTTGTCATTACATGATGAAAGAGTTCTGGGGGGATAACTGGGTAAGTGTCCTATCTGACCTTGATCAACAATCAGCCCTTTTGTTATTTCCTGCTAAATACTTGTTTATTTATGGGCCATTGTTAGTTGTGGCAACATTATTATTTAAACATGAGAGTTGGTACAACGTTTTAGGTGTCGACATTGAAGGTTTTCAACGTTATTTACTCGCAGCGGTAGTCTGTTGCACACCTATGGTGATAGGTTACGCTTATTTGAGTAACGCGCTAAACCTTTCAATTACGGGGATAATTACAGGTTCAATATACGCGGGAGTTTTTGAAGAAATAATTTTTAGAGCTGCTTTGTTCGGCGTGTTATTTCGTTTTTGTCGTTGGGGGTTTATTCCCGCCGCATTAATTAGCTCAACGATATTTGGTTTGGGTCATATTTATCAAGGACATGATGCTATTTCAGCTGTGATGGCTGTTGCAATTACAACAATCGCAGGAACTTGGTTTGCGTGGTTATTTTGCGAATGTGGATACCGTATTTGGTTTCCATTATGGATGCATATATTTATGAATGCGGCTTATGGCATATTTAGCATGTCAGGTGGTGCAGCAGGGGATTTAAAAGGCAATTTGTTCAAGGCAACTGCAATAATTTTAAGCATACTCTACGTAAACTTACTTATCCGTCGTGGTAAACCGCGCCAAATAACACTCTCTACACTATTTAAAAAACGTCCAGGTTTTTCGTCTCAGCATTATAAATTAGCAACACAAAACACTTAAAGGAGATAATAATGTTTGAATTATTTTTAATTATAATGATTTTTTTGTCGCCTTTTTTACTTTTAGTGCTAATTAAAAATTACTTTACCTATAAAACGACTACTAAAGAAAAGTCACTTTTATTACAAGATAAAAATCAGAAAAATACGATTGTTATGCTGCAAAGAAAGTTAGACGTTTTAGTTGAAAGAGTCATAGTGCTTGAAGAGTTGGCGATAAATAAAAATATCGATTTATCACAACAAATAGCTCAGTTGTAACTACTGAGCTATTTGTTATTTCTTTTAAAAACTGGGCTTTTATTACTTTATTAAATTACCTAGCTTATATGTTGTATGTTTTATCATCATAAGTTACGACCATAGTCTCTATTTCTAAGCTTTAGATCTTGGTGCATGCTTAATACATTAAATTTTATACGCTGTATTAAGGATTATTAGATGAAACATCAACTTGCAAAAAGCGTCGCGCTTTCATTATTGTCCCCGGTGATTGTTGGCAGTTTATTAGGTTTGTATTATGCACTAGCGTTGCAGGGTGATTTCCTATCAGTGTTCTTTCAACTATTGATGACAGCCATATCAAATGCACATATTGTAGGTTTAACAATGGCGGCTTTTGTTGTGCCGGGTTATTTACTCATGTTTAAGTATTCAAAAGTTAATTATTCAGGTGTTTTAACACTTGGGTTATTAGGTGGGGCTATTTTTAGTTATCTATTAAGTGCTTCAACAGGCGAGATATTTTTAATTAATAGTGTGATGTCTGGATTCGCCGCAGGACTATTTTTATTTGGCCTTCGTAATTGTGCAAAAAAATAATCGCAGAATTATTGACCAAGCGCGCTGATAAACAGCGCAATTTCCTTTTTTTTACCCTTTAAAGGTTCCAATTTTTAACGACAAAGAGTACCTTTAGCTACTGTCTGTTTAATAAGAAGTAGTTTGGTATGCAAAAGTACGATTTTTACCAGTCATTAGTTAAGCAAACTGAATCACTAATAGCTGGTGAATCTAATGTAATTGCCAATTTGGCAAATATAAGCGCGTTATTATTTACCTCTTTAGAAGATGTGAATTGGGCGGGTTTTTACTTTATGGATTCTCCTACTGAATTAGTACTAGGCCCGTTTCAAGGTAATCCTGCATGCATTCGTATTCCAGTAGGAAAAGGAGTATGTGGAACTGCTGCGGCAACCGCAGAAACACAATTAGTTGAAGATGTTCACGCTTTTGACGGTCATATTGCCTGTGATGCGGCGTCAAATTCTGAGATTGTTGTACCTATCTTGAAAAATGGTAAAGTATTTGCTGTTCTTGATATCGATAGTCCAAGTGTTGGTCGATTTGATACTGACGATAAAGCCGGACTTGAAGCGCTAGTGAAATGCTTAGAGGCGAGCCTGTAATGAAAGATTTGCTAAATGTTCAAGACTACCTGTTTGCTGTGCAAGATGTTGGCGACTGGGAAGGCGAAGAAGAACATGTAGCGGAAACGCTCAATGATTTGATTCATATTGCCTGGGATCGTCTTCCGGACGATTCTGAATGTGAATTTATTGATGAAACGATTAATGGTATTTGGGAACACCTTCGAGGCGATATGGCTGTAATAGAAGCCGACTTTGAAGAGCTGGTCGACTGGGTAACACACTACGTCGATTCGTCCCTTGATGAAAAGATGTGAAAAATAGGTTCTAAAATGGAAACCACAAACAAGCTAAAAGATATTAACGAAGTATTGGAATTTTTGTATCAAGAATTCCCACAATGTTTTAAACAAAAAGATGGCATCAAGCCGCTTAAAGTAGGTATTTTCAAAGATATCGCTGAGCGTATTGAAGGCTCTGACAAAGTAAGCAAGACTCAAGTTCGTCAAGCGCTCAGAAAATACACGTCTAACTGGCGTTATTTAGAAGCGGTAACTAAGTCAGAGTTTCGTATTGATCTTGATGGTAATCAAGGTGAAAAAGTTGAGCAAGAGCATATCGACCATGCACAAAAAGCATTGGAAGAAAGCCGCGCTAAAATGGCAAAACGTAAAAAACAACAACGTCCACGCCAAGACTCAGATTCTAAATCTTTTAAGAAAAAACCAGCGCATGCTAGTAAAACAGGTGATAAAAACGCTTCTGCAGCTAATAAACCTGCCAAAGCAGCTCCTGCTAAACGTTCAGGAAAAATTGAACCTTTACCAGCTACTGAGGTCAAGGTTAATAATAAGGTTAAGGTTAAACTTGGCCAAGCACTTGTAAATGCAGTAATCACTGAAGTGAACAAAGATGACGTTCATGTTGAATTAGTGACAGGCATGCAAGTTAAAACCAAAGCTGACAGTTTATACATCGTTTAAACTGTAAATAAATTAAGGAGTTTGTATGAGTAAAAAGTTTACGCTCATTCCGTTAGTTGCTGCCCTGTTTTCAGGTTCATTATTTGCTGCTGTAGAAGCCGTCACTATTGACGATTTACCACTGCTCAAGCAAGAAAGTCAACATGGTACTGCCAGCAAACGCGTGGCTAGCTTATTTACTCGTTCACACTATATCCCGGTTCGATTTAACGATGAGCTTTCTAGTAAAGTGTACGATCGTTATATCGAATCCCTTGATTTTAATAAAAGCGTATTTTTAGCAAGCGATATTGCTTCTTTTGACCAATACCGCGATGACTTTGATAACGCTATAACTACTGGCAAATTGGGTTTCACATTTGATATCTTTAATTTAAGCCTTAAACGCCGTTTTGAACGTTACGAGTATTCCCTGGCATTACTTGAAAAAGAAATGACCTTTGATAAAGAAGATGAATACTTTTTTGATCGTGAAGATGCTGCGTGGCCTGTATCTCAAGCCGAGCTTGATGAAATTTGGCGCGAACGTGTTAAGTACGATGCACTGCGTTTAAAAATGACAGGTAAAGATTGGGAAGGCATTAAAGAAGTGCTGACCAAACGCTATAAAAATGCAGAAAAGCGTTTAGTGCAATCAAATCCAGAAGATGCATTTCAATTAGTATTAAATTCTTTAGCACGCAGTATTGAGGCGCATACGTCTTATTTATCGCCGCGTCGTGCTGAACAATTTAAAATGGATATGGACCTAGAGCTCGAGGGCATAGGTGCAGTATTGAGTCCAGATGAAGATTACACAGTTATTCGCAGTTTAGTACCTGGTGGTCCTGCGGATAAAACAGAGCAAATTAAAGCCGATGACAGAATCATTGGTGTTGCTCAAGATGGTGAAGAATTTGTTGATGTTATTGGCTGGCGCTTAGATGACGTTGTTGATTTAATTAAAGGCCCTAAAGGTACTAAAGTACGTCTTCAGTATTTAAAAGGCGCTGATGCTCACGGCACACCAAAAGTTGTTGAAATTACCCGTGATAAAATCAGATTGGAAGACAGAGCCGCTAAATCAGAAGTTTTTGAAGCTAAATATTCAGATTTAACAAGCAAAGTGGGTGTGATTGAAATCCCTGGCTTTTACAATAATCTTTCGAAAGATGTAAAAGTTGAACTTGCTAAGCTTAAAGAGCAAAAGGTTGATGGGATTATTATTGACCTACGCCAAAACGGTGGTGGTTCATTATATGAAGCTACCCAACTTTCGGGATTGTTTTTTGACCAAGGACCTGTTGTTCAAATACACACTTTAAATAACCGTATCGAAGAACAAAGAGACCGCGATGGCATTACCTATTATGATGGTCCACTTACGGTATTAGTTGATAGATACAGTGCGTCAGCATCAGAAATATTTGCAGCGGCAATGCAAGATTATGGCCGCGCAGTTATTATTGGTGAGCAAACCTTTGGTAAAGGCACGGTTCAACAGCACAAAGGCTTAGGCCGTGCTTATGACTTGTATGATAATGCATTGGGTAGCGTGCAATATACAATTGCTAAATTTTACCGCATCAATGGTGGTAGTACGCAACACAAAGGTGTGATTCCAGACATCTCGTTTCCATCAGCAATCGATCCTGCAGAATGGGGCGAAAGTAAACAAGACAATGCACTGCCTTGGGATAGCATTGTTAAAGCGAAATATAAAAAACTTGGTAATTTAACGCCAGTTATTACCTATCTTGAGAAGCAACATGAGGTACGAATTAAATCAGAACCTGAGTTTGGTTATGTATTTAATGATATTGCCTTATACAACAAAGAGAAAGATCGTAAAACGATCTCTTTAGTTGAAGCAGACCGCATTAAAGAAAAAGACGAAGGTGAGGCACGTGCACTTGTACGTACTAATGAACGTCTTAAGCGTTTAGGTAAAGATCCGGTAGAAAACTTAGATGATTTACCTGAGGTTATTGAAGAGCTTGACCCATTTTTAGAAGAAGCCGCTTTAATTACCCAAGATTATATTAACTATGGTCGCATAGCTAAGAAGTAACCCCTGGTTTTACCTCTATAAAAAAGGCGCTTTTGCGCCTTTTTTGCTACCTATAATTTACTAAATTGTTATAATCTCCCATTACATAAAGTTGAGCTAGATCATTAAAGTTCAATTAATGCGCCTTACGTGCTAAAAATAATAATTAAACACACATTGAGTGTGTGTAGGAGTCTCTACTTTGAAGCCATTGGAAGATAAACCAATCAAGCCTGCCTCGTTTTTTGATGCATTAGTTCCTATCTCTGTATTAATTTGCCTACTCGGCGCTGCCGTATACTTATTTGGTGATAATTCTTCATCAGGTCCTAACCAGATTGCACTTTTGTTCGCAACTTTTGCAGCTGCTTTAATTGGTCTTAAAAATGGTTATACATGGAAAAAGTTAGAGCAAGCAATGATTGAAGGCATAACGCTTTCACTTGGTGCTATTCTAATTTTACTCATGGTAGGTGCATTAATTGGTACTTGGTTACTATCAGGAACTGTACCGACCTTAATTTATTATGGCTTACAGGTTATCAATCCGAGCTGGTTTTATGCAGCTAGCTGCTTAATTTGTGGCATTGTTGCAATGAGTATTGGTAGTTCGTGGACTACGGCTGCAACAATAGGTGTTGCTTTACTTGGCGTAGCAACCGGTCTTGGGCTTGAACAAACAGTAACAGCCGGCGCGGTTATATCGGGCGCGTACTTTGGTGATAAGTTAAGCCCACTGTCAGAAACTACAAATCTTGCACCTGCAGTTGTTGGGGCTGATTTATTTGAGCATATCCAACATATGTTATGGACGACAGTACCTAGCTTTGTTATTGCATTGATTATATTTATATTTATGGGTTTTAATGCAACGGCTTCAAGTGAAGCCGGGCGTATTGACGAAATTACAGCTATTTTACAACAAAATTTTAATATTGGTTTTGAAATGCTAATACCACTAATTGTATTGTTAGTTTTAGCAATTAAAAAAATGCCAGCCTTTCCTGCTATCTCTATTGGTGCTGTTGTGGGCGCTGTTTGGGCCATGTTGTTTCAATCTGATTTAATTGCTAGCCAAATTGATGTCTCTCAAGGACAGTTAGTAGGCTACTTTAAGCTTGTTTGGACCACTTTTTTTGACGGTTTTAGCATAAACACCGGCGATGATAAAATGGATTCGCTACTTAGTGGTGGTGGTATGGCTGGAATGCTTACAACGACCTGGCTTATTATGACCGCACTTATGTTTGGCGCTATCATGGAAAAAACAGGTCTTCTTGATATTTTTGTTAAAAGTATTCTTAAAATAGCTAAAAGTACGGGATCGTTAATTGCGGCAACAATAGCAACGTGTATTGGTACTAACGTGATAGCTGCTGATCAATATATTGCTATTGTTGTACCCGGTCGTATGTTTAAAGATGAATATAAAAAACGTGGTTTGAAGCCTGTTAACTTATCTCGTACATTGGAAGATGGCGGTACAATTACCAGCCCACTAATTCCGTGGAACACTTGTGGCGCTTACATGCAAAGCGTTTTACTCATAAATCCGTTTGACTATGCACTGTACGCTTTCTTTAATTTAATTAACCCTGTATTAGCGGTTGTTTATGCCTATTTAGGTATTAAAATTTTACGTATCAAACCAAAACAATCGGCCTAATTTTAAACAGCTCTTTTAAATTTAAAAGAGCTGTTTTGGAGCATCTATGACTGAATCAAGTAAACCTCAAGCACAATATCTTAAAGACTACAAAGCCCCAGACTTTTTAATTGACCACACTGAGCTAACATTTGACTTACAGCCATTAACAACGAAGGTAAGTTCCTTATTAACACTTACACGAGTAGGTGATAACAAAGCACCCTTAGTGCTTGATGGTATTGATTTACGCCTGCTCTCTTTATCAATTGATACTGTTGATATAACGGATTATGAAATTATTGGCGAGCAACTAATAATTAATAATCTACCGGATAGTTGCCAATTAAGTATTGTCACCGAGATATCACCTGAGACTAATACTTCACTAGAAGGTTTATATTTATCAGGTGGTGCGTATTGCACGCAATGTGAGGCGCAGGGGTTTAGAAAAATAACCTATTACATGGATCGCCCCGATGTTTTATCTACATTTGATGTGATCGTAATTGCAGATATAAAATTTTCTCAGCTCCTATCTAATGGTAATCAAGTAGACAGTGGTGAAACTCAAGATGGGCGTCATTTTGCTAAATGGCAAGACCCGTTTAAAAAGCCAAGTTATTTGTTTGCTTTGGTTGCAGGTGATTTTGATGTATTAAAAGACAACTATATTACTCAAAGCGGTAAAAATGTTGAACTTGCTCTATTTGTAGATAAAGGTAATTTATCTAAAACACCACATGCTATTGCCTCACTTAAAAAAGCAATGCAGTGGGATGAAGCGCGTTTTAATTTAGAATATGACCTAGATATTTATATGATTGTAGCCGTTGATTTTTTCAACATGGGTGCAATGGAAAATAAAGGTTTAAACATATTTAATAGTAAATGTGTTTTAGCCAACCAAGAAACAGCGACAGATAAAGACTATCATACGATTGAATCTATAGTAGGGCATGAGTATTTCCATAACTGGACAGGTAATCGAGTAACGTGCAGAGATTGGTTTCAGTTATCGCTTAAAGAAGGTTTAACTGTATTTAGGGATCAAGAGTTTAGTAGTGACTTAGGCTCTCGTGCGCTTAATCGAATTGACGCTGTAAAAGTAATGCGCACACACCAGTTTAGCGAAGATGCTGGCCCTATGGCTCATCCTATTCGTCCAGAAAAAGTTATTGAAATGAATAACTTTTACACGGTTACTGTGTACGATAAAGGCGCCGAAGTAATCCGAATGATGCATACATTATTAGGCGAGCCAAACTTTCAAAAAGGTATGGCACTCTATTTTGAGCGCCATGACGGACAAGCTGTTACTTGTGATGATTTTGTAAGTGCAATGAGCGACGCATCAGGCGTTAACTTAGATCAGTTTAAACGTTGGTATAGTCAAGCAGGTACATCTCGTTTAAATGCTATTCAAAACTTTGATCTGGATTCAAATACATACAGTTTAACAATTGAACAATTTGCACCGCTGAACCAGCAAGGTAATGCACCTTTGCACATTCCATTTGCAATTGAACTGTTAGATGTAAATGGACAAAGTATTGAGCTTGAGTACCAAGGCGAAAAAGTTAACCACGTTCTAAATGTAACTCAACCATCACAGACATTTCACTTTGATAATATGACTGCTAAACCTGTTGCAGTATTACTTGAAGACTTTTCTGCTCCATGTATTTTAAACCAAGAGACAGATGAACATGAGCTACTTCATATTATGCGTTTCGCACGCAGTGACTTTTCTCGTTGGGATGCACAGCAGCAGCTATTTATTAAAGCAATGAAAGCGAATCTAAACAGTGTTGAAAGTGTTGGGCTTAGTGATGAGATAATTAATGCGCTTCGTGGATTAGTTAATGAAAAACAGGGCGATCTAGCGCTTATTGCAGAGCTATTAAAATTACCAAGTTTTGATACGTTGGCTGCTGAATTTGAAGTAATTCCAGTAGATGAAATAGTCAATATTGCTGAGCAATTTGAAAGGCAAATAGCGGATGAGTTAACTAACGAGTTTATAACGTGTTTTGAATCGTTAATCGATGATGGCAGTGTAAATGCAAGCGCCGTTGCAATTCGGTCTTTAAAGCAGCTATGCCTTCATTACCTTGCTAAAACTAATGACCCGCACGCTGCTGATTTTATTAAACATGCTGCAAGCTCAAAAAATATGACGAATGTTTTAGGTGCACTAAGTGCCGCTGTTAAAGCGTCACATGAGCTATGTGAAGAATTGTTAAACTACTTTGATAGTCAATGGCGTCACGATGTATTAGTAATGGATAAATGGTTTGCTTTGCAAGCGATGCAAACTGGTGACAATGCAATTGATAATATTAAGGCGCTTTACGAACATCCGTGTTTTGATTTTTCAAACCCCAATCGTGTACGAGCACTTGTAGGTAGCTTTAGCCATTTCAATACGTCTCAGTTTCATCGCCTTGATGGTAAAGGTTACGCGCTCTTAGGTGATTTACTCATTAAATTAAATGCTATAAACCCTCAAAATGCATCTCGTATGCTAACGCCGTTTATGTCGTGGAAGCGATACGATAATACACGTTCAACAGCAATGAGACTGCAACTAGAACGTTTAGCTAATTTAGATGGGTTAAGCGCCGATTTATTTGAAAAGGTTGAAAAAGCACTTAAGTAAATGATCGAATATTATTTTAATTTAAGATTTAGCTACAGCGAATGCATGGATTACTACCATGGTCGTTTTAGCTCATTGCAGGTTGTCGAAGATGGCGGGAAAACAGTGCGTTTTTCTGCTAATCACTTAAGGCCATTTATTACTAGCTTAGGTATAAGAGGGCGTTTCAGAATGTTATTAACCCTTGAAAATAAATTTATTCGTATTGAACGAGTGGCTTAGTACGCTGTTTTTATGTTATAAAATCATAAAATATTTTCTTTTTGTTAATTTCAATTTGTTCTATTGTTAAATTACGTGTATAAATTATCTGGTACGACGTCTTACCAATACGTAAACGTCAACCAGAATGAAAATATATAACAGATTGAATGCGACTATTTGTAATTTATCCATTTCGCTTCTATCGTTACGATTACACTAAAAACAATAACTTGATCACACAAAATGACCCGCGACAGGGGGGAACCAAAAATGATAAGAAGATCGCTTTTTGTTAAAAATAAAATCGCTATAGGTTTAGCAATCGCTAGCCTTGGTTTATCAACAGCTAATGTACAAGCTGCAACATTTGAAGCCGGAGGGTTTGATATTACCTTCGATTCAACCTTTTCATATGGGCAAAGTGTCCGTGTAGAAGACCGAGACTTTAGCTTAATTGGTAAAAGTAATAACCCGGCGTTTAACTGGGCAGGTTACAATCCTGCGTTAAGTAATACCGTTTATTCATCTCAAGATGTGTGGGCTCAACCAGGCTCTTACTCAAATAATGGTGACGCGGGTAATTTGAATTTCGATAGTGGTGATTCATTTTCTAAATTATTAAAAGGTACACACGACCTTTCAATAAATAAAGACAACTACGGTTTGTTTACACGTTTTATGTATTTTTATGATTTTGCCTTAATGGATGGCAATCATGCATATGCTAATCCTACATCAGGTCAAGGTGTTGACCCATGTGACGATAAAGATACTAAAGCACAAAGCTGCGCCGACATTCGTTTATTAGATGCGTTTGTTTGGGCTGATTTTGATTTAAATGACGGTAACAACCCATTATCAGTGCGTTTAGGTCAGCAAGTTGTTAACTGGGGCGAAAGTACGCTTATATCTCATGGTATTAATGTAAACCCTGTAGATATAGATCGTTTAAAAGCACCTGGTGCTGAGCTTAAAGAGGCATTTATTCCGGTGGGCATGTTATGGGCTTCATTGGGTATAACAGACAATATTACGCTTGAAGGTTTTTATCAGTATCAATGGCAAGAAACGCGTTTGCCTGCAGCAGGTACGTACTTTTCTACTAATGACTTTGCGGCAGAAAATGGTTATCAGCAAAATGTTCAGTTAGGTTTTACATCTAACCCTGATATTGATGTTGCATTTTTAACTGATAGTCTAAACAACCTAACATCTGACTTTGCTTTAGCGGCAGCTGCACAGGGGATTGATCCATCTAGTGCTGAAGGCAGTGCTTTACTTGCTCAAATGTACCTTGCTTACCCCACTAAAGTTGCACTTAAAGGTAAAGGCGGTAACGGTAAAACAGAACCTGAAGATGGCGGCCAATACGGTTTACGTTTAGGTGTATTTTTGCCTGAATTTAATGATACTGAAATTGCACTGTATCATGTGAATTATCATAGTCGTCGTCCGCTTATATCTGGTCGTGTATCAAACTTTACTCAAGCAGCTATTGCACAAGATTTAGCAATGATTATGACAACAGAAATTACGTCTGATAATGTTGCTGATTTAACTGCTTTCTCTAAAGCGGAAAACGATTACCCTGAAGATATCAAATTATACGGTTTAAGTTTTAATACCACGATAGGCGAAACAGCCTTTGCCGGTGAATTTGCTTTTCGTCAAGATGAACCACTGCAAATTGATGACGTAGAATTACTCTACACAGCAATGCCTGAACAGTTAGCTGTTGCGGGTATTCGTCCTGATTTTGCGGGTATTTCGCAAATGAGTTTTGGTGATGCTATAAGCTCAGTTGGCCCAGGTGAAGTTGCCCAAGGTTATATTGAACGTGATACATCACAGATTCAGTTCACTGCGACCCATTTATTTGGCCCTTCGTTAGGTGCTGATAGCTGGGCTGTTGTTGGTGAAGTGGGCGCTGTAAAAATTCACAATATGCCTGAATACGATGAAATGCGCTTAAATGTATCTGGCACTGGCCGAAGTGGAACAATTACGGGTCCAGGTACTACCGATTATTCAACGCTACAGCTTGGTTTATCAAATGGTGCTGAAGAAAAGTCTTTTGCAACCGCTTCTTCTTGGGGTTACCGCTTAATTGCTAAAGGTGATTATTTTAATCTCTACAATGGTATTAACTTTTCACCACGTTTTGTTTTCTCTCATGACGTAAATGGTAATACACCAGATCCTATGTTCTTGTTTATTGAAGACCGTAAATCTTTAGGTGCTACCATGAACTTTAATTACCAAAATGCATGGTCACTTGATGTGAGCTATAACTCATTTTGGGGCGGCGGTGGTGTTAATACATTCTCAGACCGCGATTACGTTTCTTTCAATTTAAAATATTCTATTTAGGGGTAACATTACTATGATTAAAAAACCTACCCTCATTGCTACTGCTTTTTGTAGCTTGTTTGCAAGCAGCGCGGCATTAGCCAAATTAAGTGCTGATGAAGTTGCTCACTTAGGCCAAGATTTAACGCCAATGGGTGCAGAAAAATCAGCCAATGCTGATGGTTCTATTCCTGCATGGAATAACGGGATTACATCTGCGCCAGCAGGTTATGAACCTGGTATGCATCATCTTGACCCGTTTTCAACAGATAAAGTGCTTTTCACTATTGATAAAAGTAATATTGAAAAATACAAAGCAAATTTAAGCCCCGGGCAAATTGCTTTATTTGAAGCGTATCCAGACACGTTCAAAATGCCAGTA
Organism: Pseudoalteromonas fuliginea; assembly: GCF_000690055.1. GTDB lineage: Bacteria > Pseudomonadota > Gammaproteobacteria > Enterobacterales > Alteromonadaceae > Pseudoalteromonas > Pseudoalteromonas fuliginea. Next base: position 60,186 of record NZ_JJNZ01000004.1, on the reverse strand, counting down.
TACGAAACACGTCGTTCTGCTTCGTATCCTCAATTTGTTTATGATGCAACGAAAAAATTTGCAGCAACGGCAGAGCTAGTTGAAGGTGGTAACGGGATTAAAAATACTGCAATTGGTATCCCTTTCCCTATCCCTAAAACTGGTTTAGAGGCAATTTGGAATCACTTATTGCGCTATCGTGGCCAATCTATTGAGCGTTTTGGTGGACAAGCTGCACCAACCGCATCAGGTTCTTACAATTATGTTGGCTTTGATGAGCAATTATTAGTTAAATATTCAGACCCAAGCGCAACACCAGCTGAGCTACAAGACTCAAACATTTTGTTTAAGTTTAAACAAAAAGTAACAGAGCCTGCTCGTTTAGCGGGTACAGCGTTATTAGTTCATGAAACGATGGACCAAATATTAACACCACGCCAAGCTTGGACGTATAACTCAGGTCAACGACGTGTTCGTCGCGCACCTAACGTGGCATATGATGCACCAGGTACTGCAGCGGATAGCTTACGTACTACCGATGACTTTGATATGTTTAATGGCTCGCCTAATCGTTACAATTGGACGTTAAAAGGTAAGCAAGAATTATACGTACCGTATAACAGCTATAAGCTACATAGTGACAAACTTGAGTACGATGATATTTTAATGCCTGGCCATATTAACCCAGAACATACACGTTACGAAAAGCACCGTGTATGGGTTGTTGAAGCTAACTTGAAAGATGATACACGCCATATTTATAAAAAACGTGTATTTTACATTGATGAAGATAGCTGGCAGGTACAGGTCACTGATATTTATGATAACCGCGACCAACTTTATCGTGTAGCAATGGCTTATGGCCTTAACTATTACGAAGTACCTACACAGTGGAGTACGCTTGAGGTTTACCATGATTTGAACTCTCGTCGTTATTTAGCAATTGGTTTAGATAACCAAGAAAAAATGTACGATTTTTCACAGTCATTTAACGATAACGAATTTACTTCAAGTGCTTTACGTCGCGCAGGTAGATAGTATTAAACTAGGCACTTAACAATATGTTAAGTGCCTTTTCCTTTCTCATCGCGTTTGTCTTACAGCGCGCAACGCACTCCCTAGTAAAAAGACAAACAACTCTCTCGTACAAGGCGATTAAAATTTATGAAGTATTTGGTATATGCCAGCCTGATAATAAGCGGTGCGAGTGTTGCACAAGAAGCCCCTAACTATGCAATCAGTGCAACAAATGCAGCTAAAACCTTACTCACCGATATAACTAACACGGGTAATGGCTTAATTGCTGTTGGTAAACACGGTACTGTTATTAAAAGTACATCGGGTGATTCATGGCAACAAGCTGAGCTAGTTCCAACTCAAGTGCTCTTAACTGCCGTTGATTTTAGTAACGAAAATAATGGATGGGCGTGTGGCCACGATGCAACAATTATTAATACCACTGATGGTGGTCTTAATTGGCAATTACAACAAGTAAAACCTGAATTAGATAAACCGTGCTTAGATATTTTATTTGAAAACGATTTACAAGGCTTTGCCGTTGGCGCATATGGTATGTTTTACCACACAACAGATGGTGGAAAGCATTGGCAAAAGCGTTTTTTAGACTCTTTGTTATTTAGTGATGATCGCGATTATTTAAATGATTTAAAAGAAAACGATCCTGAAGGTTATGAGGCTGAAACAGCTTCAATTTTACCGCATTTTAATCGTATAGAAAAAACGACTAACGGATTAATAATCGTTGGTGAAATGGGGTTAATGGCCAGAAGTTCTGACAATGGTGTTACTTGGGAACGTTTAGAAGAAATTTACCCCGGTTCCTTTTTTGCGTTTAATTCAGATGAACAACAAGAAGTTGTTGCAGGTCTACGCGGTAACGTATTTACGAAACAACGAGGGGAGCAAGAGTGGCAGCATTTAGAAAATGTAAATGCTTCAACCGTTAACAGCATCATTAATTATAACAATGAACAATGGTTAATGCTGGCCAACAGTGGAGTTATTTTTCATTTACAAGATGGGTTACTTACTCACGAGCAACTCGCTGATGGTAAAGCAATACTTGATGGTGTGATTATAAATAATAACCTAATCATGGCTACAGAAGATGGCATTAAAGTGAAGGAGTTGACCCCTTAATGCATAAGATTTTAGATTTAATAGAAAAAGCGATTTTTAGACATCGCTTAATCATGCTTATAAGCTTTGCACTCATAACGTGCTTACTTGTATTTAAAGCAACGCAAATTCAACTTGATGCATCGTTTAATAAAAATATCCCGTTAAACCACGATTATATGAAAGTGTATACCAAGCATGAAAAGCAGTTTGGTGGTGCAAACAGTATTCTTATTTCAGTCTGTGACGACAGTGGTAATATATTTAATCCAGAATTTTTTACTCAGCTAAAAGCTGTTCATGATCAGCTTTATTTTATACCTGGAGTAAACCGTCCATTAGTAAATTCTATATTCTCCCCCAGCGCTCGTTTTGTTGAAGTAGTCGAAGATGGCTTTGCAGGTGGTCCAATTATTCCTGCAAACTTTAAAGCAGATACGCGTGGTTTAGGTGTAGTAAAGGAAAACATTGAAAAAGCAAAAGTTGTAGGGCGTATGATTGCTAGCGATTATTCGTGCGCGATGGTAACGGCTCAACTTTTAGAAACAGATCCTCAAACACAACAAAAATTAGACACATTAGCTTTTGCACAAAAGCTAGAAAGTGATTTAAGAGAGCCTTTAAGTACAGACAAAGTAAGTATTCATATTATTGGCTTTGCAAAAATGGCTGGTGATATAGCTGAAGGCGCAAAAGGGGTAGTCGTATTTTTTGCCATTGCTATCGCCTTTACCTTTATTATGGTTTGGCTATTTTGTGGCAGTTTAAAGCTAACTATTTTGCCTATCGCGTGTTCTATTATTGCCGTTATTTGGCAATTAGGCCTGCTTTCAAGTTTAGGGTTTGGCCTTGATCCTATGTCTATTTTGGTGCCATTTTTAGTCTTCGCTATTGGCGTAAGTCATGGTGTGCAGATGATCAATGCAATAGGCAAAAAAGTAGGTGAAGGGAAAAGTACTAGGATTTGCTGTCAATCAAGTTTTAGAACGTTACTTATTCCAGGTGGTATTGCACTTTTATCAGACACTGTTGGCTTTTTAACATTATTGACCATTGATATTGGTATTATCCGTGAGCTGGCAATAACAGCCAGTTTAGGTGTTGCGGTTATTATATTTACTAATTTAATTTTATTGCCTGTTTGGGCTTCTTACATGAAATTTGAAGGCAGTGTGCATATTCAATCAGGTGATGCGGATAAACCAAATCTGCTTGATGCGATTCGTGACATACTCGTTAAAGCAACCGATCCTAAAGTTGCTAAAATGATTATAGGCTTTACTTTGGTGTTATTTGCTTTGGGCTATTGGCAAGCAGATAAAATGCGCATAGGTGATTTACATGCCGGAGCACCTTCCCTTCATCAAGACGCTCGCTATAATCAAGATACTTTCTTAATATCAGATAAATATACAATTTCATCTGACATTTTAAAGGTCATTGTTGAGGCCTATCCTGCAGCGTGTACTGAACATGATGTTATGGAGCGTATTAGTCGCTTTCAATATAAAGTTGAAAATGTAGCCGGCGTGCAATCAGTTGTTAGTTTGAGTTCCGTTGCGCAGTCAGTGAATGCAGGCTATAACGAAGGTAACCTTAAGTGGCAAAGTCTTCCACGAAATTCTGCTAGTTTAGTGCAATCCACTTCAAGAGTAGAAACGAGTACGGGTTTACTCAATGGTGATTGTTCTGTTATGCCTGTTATTATCTTTTTAGATGATCACAAAGCACAAACGATTGACCGCGTAATTGAAAACGTTAAACAGTTTTCAATAGAAGAGGGCACTGATAAATTAGCCTTTAAATTAGCGTCAGGGCCGGTTGGGGTAATGGCTGCAACAAATGAGTCAGTATCTGAAGCACAAATACCAATGATGATATACGTTTATGGTGCAGTAATTATTTTATGTTTATTAAGTTTCAGAAGCGTAAAAGCAACGATTGCTGTGGTATTACCACTTTATATTGTATCAACACTTGCTCAAGCACTTATGGTTCAACTAGAAATAGGCTTAACGGTTTCTACATTGCCGGTGATTGCTTTAGGAGTCGGTATTGGTGTTGATTATGGCATCTATATCCTGTCATCAATGATGGGGCAGCTTAAACAAAACGTGCCACTGAGTGTTGCTTATCGCAATGCATTGGTTGAACGTGGTAGTGCCGTGTTATTTACGGGTATTACGCTTGCAATTGGTGTTAGCACATGGATTTTCTCTGATTTGAAATTTCAAGTAGACATGGGAATACTGCTTACCTTTATGTTTTTAGTAAATATGTTAGGTGCAGTACTGTTATTACCTGCGATTGGAAGTTTACTCTGGACTGACCAGAAGAAATAAAGTGAATAATTTTGCTCCTTAATGGCCAGTAATGGCCATTTATATCTATAATTTGTGAATAGATGACCAAATAGCTGAAAAGCTTAAAATGTTTTCATCGAAAAGGCTGTTTATTAGCTGTAAAAGGGTTAGAATTTAGCTGACTCCACGCTAATAAATGGCTGTACAAATATTCTGCCACTAGGCAGTAATAGATTAAGGAACATACAATGACACGAAATGAAGGCCAAGCCTCGGTTATCCTAGATAATGTTTGTAAGCTGATCCAAAAAAAAGTTCACGCTGATAATGTGTTACTCGTTGAAAAATTCGCCAAAGCCTTGTACAGCAACATGTCTAAAGAGGATTTGGCTAATCGTAACGATAGTGACTTATATGGCGCTGCACTAAGCCTTTGGAATTCGCTAGAAAAGAATACAACTGATAATGCTGTTATCCGCGTTTTCAATCCCGAAGTGGCTAAAGATGGCTGGCAGTCATCGCATACAATTGTTGAAATTATTGCTAAAGATATGCCTTTTTTAGTAGATTCAGTGCGTATGGCCATGACTCGTGAAAATATCGCCTCTCACTTATTACTTCATAGCCCACTTAAAATTCAACGTGACAAAAACACGAAAATATCGGGTTTATCTAATTTAAAAGCAGAGCAAGAATCGACGTCGACTAAAACGGTTTTCTTTATTGAAATTGATCGTCAAACAGATTCTTCTGTAATTGAGTCTTTCAAAAAAGAATTAGAATCAGTACTTGTTGATGTATCCGTTGCAGTTGAAGATTGGCAGCCTATTCGTAAAAAATTAATTGCGGTCACCAAAGAGCTACCTAAGCGTCGCCACAATAAAAATGAAAACGAAGTTGCCGAAACGGTAGAGTTTTTAGATTGGTTAGTTAAAGATAATTTCACACTAATGGGCTATCGCGAATATGAATTAAGCCCTGTGCAAGGTGATTACCAATTAAAAGGCAAAATGGACACTAGCCTTGGCTTGATGAAAAATTCAACTGAAGAACACACACGATTATTATCAGAATTACCAGAAGTAGCACGCCAAGAAGCGCGTAGCAGTAATTTATTAATTTTAACAAAAACCAATTCACTTTCTCGTGTACATCGCCCCGCTTATATTGACTATGTTGGTATAAAACGTTTTGACGATGAAGGGAATGTAATTGGCGAAGACCGTTTTATTGGGTTGTTTTCTTCAAGTTTTTATAATAATAGCGCCGCGGATGTCCCTGTATTAAAGAGTAAGATTAACCGCATCATGGAGATATGTGACTTTGCTAAAGGCACGCATGCTTACAAAGCGGTTTTAAATATTTTAGAAACCTATCCCCGCGACGAGCTAGTTCAAGCGCGTGAAAACGAACTACTTGAAGTTGCCATGGGGGTTTTACAAGTACAAGAGCGTGACATGTGTCGCTTATTCGTTCGTAAAGATGCTTACGGCCGATTTTTCTCATGTATGGTTTATGTTCCTCGAGAACGTTACAACACAGCGCTTCGTCGTGAAACGCAAGATATTTTAGGCAACGCATTTAATTCTGACAACAAAGTCGAATTTACTACTTACTTTTCTGAGTCAACACTGGCGCGTACCCATTACACTGTTCGTGTGACCGATAACAATATTGAATATAACGTGAAAGACATCGAAAATAATTTAATAGAAGCTGCGCGTACTTGGGAAGACAAGTTGCAGTCTGCGCTTTTAGAATCAGCTGGTGAAGCACGCGGTAACGATTTAAACCGTAAATACTGTAATGCGTTTGCACGTTCATATAAGGATGAAGTGCTTCCCAGTGCCGCAGTTGTAGATATTGAAAAACTAGAATTATTGACCGACGAAAATAAACTAGAAATGTTGTTTTATCGTCCACAAGAAGAAGCTAATAGCAATATTGTACGATTAAGCTTATTCCATAAAGATGAGCCAATTCATTTATCTGATGTTATGCCAATGCTTGAAAACTTTGGTCTACGTGTTGTTGGCGAAACGCCATATTCAGTTAAAACCAGTGATGGTCGTATTAATTGGATCATGGATTTTTCTATGCTAATAGACAGCAAAGGAATGGCTGACTTTGATAAAATTTCAGCACGTTTTCGCGCTGCATTAACAAATGTTTGGGGCAACCGTCTAGAAAACGATGGTTTTAACCGTTTAGTTTTAATGGGTGGCCTAGCAGGTCGTGAAGCTTCTATTTTACGTGCTTATGCTAAATATATGCGTCAAATTGGTGTTACGTTCTCGCAAACGTATATTGAAAGTACTTTTGCTAATTACCCAAATATTGCTGCGCAAATAGTTAATTTGTTCGCTAAAAAGTTCTCAATTAAAGCCCCGGCTAGTGCTAAAACACTTGAGAAATTAATAGCACAAATTTACCTAGAACTTGAAAATGTTGCCAACCTTGATGATGACCGAATTATACGTTTATACGTTGATATGATTGTTGCAACGCTTCGTACTAATTATTATCAAAAAGATGCACAAGGTCAGTTTAAATCTTATGTCTCATTTAAGATTCAACCTAGTCTAATTCCTGATGTACCATTGCCACTTCCTGCATTTGAGATTTTTGTTTACTCCCCACGTGTTGAAGGCGTGCATTTACGTTATGGTAAGGTGGCTCGTGGTGGACTTCGTTGGTCTGATCGTCGTGAAGATTTCCGTACAGAAGTCCTTGGTCTGGTAAAAGCGCAACAAGTTAAAAATACAGTAATTGTACCTGTTGGCTCTAAAGGTGGTTTTGTATGTAAACAGCTACCGACTGAACGCGAAGCGTTTATAAAAGAAGGCCAAGAATGTTATAAAATATTTATTCGCGGCTTATTAGATATTACAGATAACATTGAACGTGGTGAAATAATGCCAGCTCGAGATGTTGTTCGTCATGACGAAGATGATGCTTACTTAGTAGTTGCGGCTGATAAAGGGACAGCCACCTTCTCAGACATTGCAAATGGTATTGCGAATGAATATAACTTCTGGCTAGGTGATGCGTTTGCTTCAGGTGGTTCTGTTGGTTATGACCACAAGAAAATGGGTATCACTGCTAAAGGTGCATGGGAATCAGTTAAGCGTCATTTCCGTGAAATGGATATCGATTGTCAAACTACCGACTTTACAGTGGTCGCCATAGGCGATATGGCAGGGGATGTGTTTGGTAATGGTATGTTGTTGTCTAAACATATTCGTTTACAAGTTGCATTTAATCATATGCATATTTTTATTGATCCTAACCCAGATGCAGCGACATCTTACCCAGAGCGCGAACGTCTATTTAATATGCCGCGCTCATCTTGGGAAGATTATAACAAAGACCTTATTTCTGCAGGTGGAGGTATTTTTTCTCGCGCGGCTAAATCAATAACATTAAGCCCTGAAATGAAAAAAATGCTTGGCACTAAAAAAGCAAGTATGACACCAAACGAATTAATGAAAGCATCATTAATGATGAACTTCGATTTACTGTGGAATGGCGGTATCGGAACGTACATTAAAAACTCTAAAGAAACTGATGCAGATGTTGGAGATCGTGCAAACGATGCACTTCGCATTAATGGTAATGAGTTGGGTGCAAAAATTATAGGTGAGGGCGGTAACTTAGGCGCAACTCAACTTGGCCGTATAGAGTTTGCAGCAAAAGGCGGGCGTGTCAACACTGACTTTATCGATAACGTAGGGGGTGTTGCGTGTTCTGATAACGAAGTTAACATTAAAATTTTACTTAATGGCTTAGTTGCAGAAGGTGATTTAACCCGTAAACAACGTGATGAGCTACTTTATTCAATGACTGATGAAGTCTCTGAATTAGTGCTTAAAGATTGTTATCGTCAAACGCATACGATTTCAATTACGCAATCGAAGGGCACGTCTACTCTTAAAGAAAAAATACGTTTTATTCATGCGCTTGAAAAAGACGGCAAGCTAAACCGTGCTATCGAGTTCATTCCTAGTGATGAAGAATTGGCAGAACGTGCAGCCGCAGGTAAAGACTTAACTCGCCCTGAGCTTTCAGTGCTCGTGTCTTACGCTAAAATGGTATTAAAAGAGTCTTTAGTAAGTGATGAAATTACTGAAAACCCATATTACCGCCAGCTGCTCGTCAAATCGTTTCCACGGCCATTACGTGAGAAGTTTAACGATGCGATGAACAACCATCCACTTCGTAAAGAAATTATTGCAACTAAACTTGCTAACAATATCGTTAATGATATGGGTTTAAACTTCATGGTACGTATGCATGAAGAAACTGGCGCAAGCGAAGCTGAAATAGCAATGTGTTATTCAATTGCCAGTGAAATTTTTGAAATGCGCGATACATGGTCTTCTATAAGCGCATTAGATAATAAGATACCAGCAGCTGTACAAACTGAGATGCTTTACCAACTTCGTCGTACTGTGCGTCGAACTACACGTTGGTTCTTACGTCATCGTAATAAGGCGCAAACGATTGAGCAAGGAATTGAGTATTTTGCACCAACATTCAAAGATTTAAGTGAAAACTTAAATACTTATATCGTTGAGAAAGAAAATGATCGCATAGTACAAGAAGCTAATAAGCTAATTGAAAGTGGTGTACCGGAAGCTATCGCTAAGCGAATTGTGGCATTATCAAGTTTGTTCTCGGTAATGGACTTAGCGGAAATTGCGAATAGTTCGGGCCGAGGTATCTCAATGGTATCTAATACGTACTTTAAACTTGGTGCGCGAATGGGTCTGCATTGGTTCTTAGATCAAATTACCCATCAACCGGTTGCAAACCATTGGCAAGCGCTTGCTCGTTCTTCTTACCGTGAAGAGCTAGATTGGCAACAACGTACGTTAGCTGAAGTAGTATTAAATAGCTTTGAAGCTGATGAAAAAGATGTTGATAGTCAAATAGATGAATGGATGGATAACCAAGAGTTATTATTACTTCGTTGGAAACAGATGTTGGCTGAATTTAAAACTTCACAAAGTCATGATTTTGCTAAGTTCTCTGTAGCACTTCGTGAATTAATGTTATTGAGCCATAATTGTAATACTTCAGGCAAATAATTTAGCCTTTCATTTGTTTTTATTTCACAAAAAATAAATGAATTGATTATTTTGTTATACAATACCTCAGCCTTGTCTGAGGTATTTTTTTGTCTGTATTTTAATAGAGGATTATATTCATGTTTTACGATTTAGCTCGCCGTTTTATGTTTACCCGTGATGCGGAGTGGGCGCATGAGTTTGCTCTAAGTAACCTACGTCGCTTCGCTAACACACCGTTAAGTGCCGCTTGGTCGCAAAGTATTGCAGACAAACCAGTTAATTTTTTAGGCCTTGAATTCAAAAACCCAGTTGGGCTTGCTGCAGGGCTTGATAAAAATGCTGAATGTATAGATGCATTTAGCCAAATGGGCTTTGGTTTTATCGAAGTCGGTACGGTTACACCGCGCCCTCAAGTGGGTAATGATAAACCTCGTATTTTTAGGTTGCCAGAGTCAAATGCAATTATTAATCGCATGGGGTTTAATAATAAAGGCGTTGATAACTTAATCGCTAACGTAAAAGCGGCAAAGTACAGTGGGATACTCGGTATCAATATTGGTAAAAATAAAGATACACCTAATGAGCAAGGTAAAGATGACTACATTTATTGTATGCGTAAAGTATTTGAGCATGCCTCATACATTACGGTAAATATTTCATCACCAAATACCCCTGGACTTCGTGATTTACAATATGGTGCAGCGCTTGATGATTTACTGCAAAGCCTTAAAAGCGAGCAACTTGATCTAGCAGCTAAACACAATAAGCAAGTTCCGATGCTGATAAAAATTGCGCCGGATCTGGATCAAATACAAATAAAGCAAGTAAGTGAGTCACTTTTAAATAATAAAATTGATGGTGTGATTGCAACTAACACTACACTTGAACGAGCTGCAGTTATGGGGCAGCAATATGCAGAAGAGGCCGGCGGTTTGTCAGGTCACCCTGTTAGAATGCGCTCTACAGAGGTCGTAAGCGAATTAAAGCGTTTAACACAAGGTAAGTTGCCAATCATCGGAGTAGGCGGTATTGACGATGCTACATCTGCAAAAGAAAAGTTAGATGCAGGCGCAAATTTAGTTCAAGTTTATACTGGGTTCATCTACAAAGGTCCACAATTGGTAAAGACGATCGTTAACGGCTTATAAGGATCAGTTATCTAAGCTTTTGATCGTTCGATAAATGTTCTAAACAAATATTTAAAAAATGGTCAGAAGCCGTTATACTCTAAGCAACGTCTAATTATTTTAATAAACCCAAGGAGGAGTAAATGTTACAAGCATCAAAGCAATGGCAGTGGATTGCTTGTCCTGATAAAAACCGTTTATTACTTGATTTAAATGACGATATGCAATTATGTACGCCTTATAAGTTAAGACAGTTAACGGATTCTGTTTTTAAGAATCCACGCTTTAGCCTCGAAGATGCGGCATTTTACGAGCAAGTTTATAATTACCTTGATGGATTTGAATTGTGGACTGCGGCTCAAGTTTGTCAAATATCGCTAAATGCGACCGCTGTTAAGTATCACTTAAAGCCCGTTTTAGCAAAAAGTTGGTTTTTTGAAGAATACACCGGGACAGAGCCAAGCGTAGAGGCAATAGTAAAATTAACATCTAAAGCGCAATCGGGTGATTTCTTAATTGTAGAGCACTGCTCTGATGCATCTATTTGTTTGAATTTAAGTGAAACATTTAAATTGGACGAAAACTTATCTTTAGCACAATTTGAAGTAATCCGTATTTTGAATAATCGAGTCCACCCCATCCTAAATCAGCAATACCAAAGTCAAACCGCCTAAGGTCTGCTGATCTTTGCGGATTGAAATTTGTTCAAACTAGGGGCTATTTAATCGCGGCGCGAGATTTGTAACCTAGTGGGCTCGGTAACTGCTCCTTCGTTACCATACTGGCTTACATCCATGTAAGAATAAGTAAAACCGAGCAAAGCTTCCGCGTCCTGCTCACGCCCCTTACCTACATCCACTTAGGCAACAAAGAGTAAATAGCCCCTAGGAAGAACCGTTTGGGCAGCGCCTGTTTGGCATTAATGCTACGTTATCGCCCATTTATGGGGAATGACCACACTGCATAGGCTCTGCCTTGCCTAAATACCAAACAGACTGCTGCAAATTTAACCTTGAAAGTTCAACAGACCCTCATCAAATTTAAGTTTTTAAGCGTGTCTTTATGGCGTGTATGTCACTCAACCTATGTTATAATCCTGCGCAATTAGCTATTAAGGGTTATTACTTTGCAATTTATCGCACTTACTTCTATCGGAATCGAAAATTTATTGGTTGATGAATTAACAGAACTTGGCGCAACTGTGTCTAAGCAAACTGTTGGTTCTGTTCGTTTTGAGGCTGACTCATTACTGGCGCAAAAGGTTTGTTTATCAAGTCGTTTTGCAACGCGTGTGCTTATGCTTATTGAAGAAAAAGAAGGCGTAGATGACAAAAATAGCCTGTATAATTTTGCGCGATCGCAACCTTGGCAAGAGTGGTTTGGACCTACTCAAACATTCGCTGTCGACTTCAACGGTACCAATGACTCATTAAAAAACACACAATTTTCTGGTCTTGTAATAAAAGATGCGATTGTTGATTATTTTAATGATTTATACGAGCAGCGTCCCAACGTTGATAAGCAAGACGCTAACGTACGTGTTGTTGCACGACTAAATCGTTACGGCGTTTCTATGTATATTGACTATTCTGGCCCTCGTTTGTCTGAACGTGGTTACCGTCAAGGCCAAGGTAAAGCGCCAATTAAAGAGCATTTAGCGGCTGCACTAATTAAGCGAAGTGGTTGGCTTGATAATGTAAAACAGCCTTTATTCGATCCATGTTGTGGTGCGGGTACTATTTTAATCGAAGCGGCCGGCATGGCACGAAACGAAGCGCCGGGATTATTCCGTGAAGGCTTTGCTTTTGAACGTTTACCCAGTTTTAGAGCCGCTAAGTTTAAAGAACTTAAAGAAGAGTTACTTGCTAACATTACCGACCCTAAATTGTGGTTAATTGGCCACGATTACGATGAACAAGTTTTAAGTAAAGCGATTGATAATGCCAAACGGGCTGAGCTTGATGATGTTATTAAGTTTAAGCAAAGTGATGCCACTAAGCTTACAGCCGTTGCTAAGTTACCTGGTGTGGTAATTTCAAACTTACCTTATGGTGAGCGTATTGGTTCTATGGCTGAGCTTGTTGATTTACACCGTAATTTAGGTGTTGGCTTTAAAAAGCACTTTAATCATTGGAAACTTGCCTTATTGGGTATGGACGAGAGCTTATTTAAACTTTTAAAACTTGTGCGTCTTAAGCGTTATAAGTTTAAAAATGGCCCACTTGATGTTGAACTCAACTTATATCAATTAGATGATAAGCAAGTAAGTTTGACCACCGATGATAAAAAAGCGCTTAATTTTGAAGGCTCTACGTCATTCGCAAATAGATTGAAAAAGAATAAGCAAGGCTTAAAAAACTGGCTTAAACAAAATAAAGTAGACGCTTATCGTGTTTATGAAGCGGATATCCCTGAGTACAATGTTGCTGTAGATATTTACGGTGATTCAGCGGTTATTTTTGAATATGCAGCGCCTAAAGAAATTGATGAAAAAACATCAGAAAAACGCCTGCAAGACGTAATAACATTGACTTCGCAACAACTTGATATCTCGCCTGAAAATATTGCTGTAAAAGTGCGTAAAAAGCAAAAGGGTGAAGACCAGTATACGGCCATGTCTAAACAAAACCGAACTATGGTAGTTGAAGAGTTTGGTGCTAAGTTTAAAGTTAATTTATTTGACTACTTAGACACAGGTTTATTTTTAGATCACCGTTTAATGCGTCGTTATATTCAAGAAAATGCAAAAGATAAACGCTTTTTAAACTTGTTTGCATACACAGGTACTGCCTCTGTGCATGCTGCACTTGGTGGCGCTAAAGCAATTACAACAGTTGATTTATCTAAAACCTATTTAAAATGGGGCCAAGATAACTTCGATTTAAACAATATCAGTAATACACGTTACCGTTTTGAACAAGCAGATTGTTTAAAGTGGTTAGAGCATGCGACAGCACAATATGATTTGATATTTTTAGACCCTCCAACGTTCTCAAACTCAAAACGTATGAAAGACGCGTTTGATGTGCAAAGCGATCACATTAAATTATTAACGTGGGTTAAAAAGATTTTAAGTCCATCAGGTACTTTGATTTTCTCTAATAACAAACGTGGTTTTGTAATGGATGAAGTTGGCCTGATTGGTTTAGGTTTAAAAGCCGTTAATATCTCAGATAAAACACTATCACCAGACTTCAAACGTAATAAAAAAATCCATAATAGCTGGCTAATTACGCATGGCTAAATGGATTTTATATCATACTGATGGTTGCCACTTGTGCGAGCAAGCTGAGCAACTTATCACTGATGTACTAAATGACAACAGTGAGTTATTACTAATCGATATTATGACTGATGAGCAGCTTATTGCTGAGTATCAAATTACTATTCCTGTATTAAAAAGTGAAAAAGGCGAGAAATTATATTGGCCTTTTACTTTACACTCTGTGCGCGAATTTTTAGCACAAGCAGAATAAGAGCAAATAAGAACTATGGATTTAATTAGAATTTTAAAAGCACAACTTGCTTTTGGTACACATGCTTTGCTTAACAAAGCAGATGCGGTTATAGAAAGTGGCGAAAGAGTGTGTGTTGTTGGTCGAAATGGCGCGGGCAAGTCAACGCTGCTAAAAGTACTTGATGGACAAGTTGTTTTAGATGATGGCGAAATAAATCAACTCGGTGGCATTCGAATTTCTCGCTTAGAGCAAGATCCACCAAAAGGTGCAAGTGGCACTGTATTTGATTACGTTGCGCAAGGTATGCCAGAAATTGCTAACTTACTCATTGACTTTCATCATGTTAGTAACGAATTGCAAACACAGTGTACTGATAAGTTATTAAACAAGCTTGAACGTTTATCAAACCAACTTGAAGCCGCTGATGGCTGGCGCTTTGATAGCCGAATTCAATTAGTCTTAACACAATTAGAGCTAACGCCAGAGGCTAAACTTGAGTCCCTTTCTGGTGGTTGGTTACGCAAAGTGGCACTTGCGCGTGCACTTGTAAGTGAGCCTGATTTATTGCTACTAGATGAGCCGACAAACCATTTAGACATGGCAAGTGTCATGTGGCTTGAACAGTTTTTAAAAGAATTTAAAGGCGGCATTGTATTTATATCACATGACCGTGCGTTTATTCGTGCTGTTGCTACGCGTATTTTAGATTTAGATCGCGGTAAACTTATTTCTTACCCAGGTGATTACGCGACTTATCTAGAGCAAAAAGCGCATGATTTAAAAGTAGAAGAAGCGCAAAATGCATTATTTGATAAGCGTTTAGCAGAAGAAGAAACGTGGATCCGCCAAGGTGTTAAAGCGCGTAGAACACGTAACGAAGGGCGTGTTAGAGAGTTAAAGCAGCTACGTAATGAGCGTAAACAACGTGTTGATCAAGTTGGTAAAACTGACTTTAATATTGAAACAGCAGACCGCTCTGGTAAATTAGTATTTGAAGCTCAGCACCTTTGCCATGCATTTAAAGACAAAGTTATTGCTGATGATTTTTCGACACTTGTTATGCGTGGTGACAGAATCGGCTTAGTAGGTCCAAATGGTATTGGTAAAACAACACTATTAAAACTAATGTTTGGTGATTTAGAACCAGATAGCGGCATAACTAAGCAAGGTGTTAATTTAGAATTTGCTTACTTTGATCAGTACCGTGAAAAACTTGACGAAGAAGCAACAGTTCAAGATAACGTTGCCGAAGGTAAACAAGAAGTGATGATGGGCGGTCGTTCACGTCATGTTTTAGGTTATCTGCAAGACTTTTTATTCCCGCCAGCACGCGCTCGTACACCGGTTAAAGCACTCTCTGGTGGTGAAAAAAATAGACTGCTATTAGCTAAACTGTTTTTAAAACCATCTAATATACTTGTTCTCGATGAGCCAACGAATGACTTGGATATAGAAACATTAGAGTTACTCGAGGACATTATTAATCAATACCAAGGTACAGTGCTGATTGTAAGCCATGACCGAGAATTTATTGATAATACATGTTCTAGTGTATGGGCATTTGAAGGCAATGGTAAAGTAACAGATATCGTTGGTGGTTATAGCGACTATGAAGCCTATGTTAGTTACTTAGCTGAACAAGAAAAAAAAATTCAGCAACAACCAGTAAAAAAAGTTGAAAAAGTAGTAACTCCAGCTGCCAAACCTGCAGCTAAGACAAATAAACTCTCTTACAAATTAAAACTTGAATTAGAGCAACTACCGAATAAAATGGAAAAACTAGAAGCTGAAATTGAAGCTCAACAAGCTGTAGTGAGTGACGCAGACTTTTTTAAACAAGAGAGTGATGTAACAACTAAAGCATTGAACCATTTAGCACAACTTGAGTCTGACCTTGAAGCTGCCCTTGAGCGCTGGGAAGAACTTGAAGAATTACAGAATCAGTAGTAAGGACTAAAATGAAATATAAATTACTCGCTGCCAGTATTTTAGCGACATTAAGCACTTCAGCAATAAGTGCGACATATCAATTAACTGAGTTAGGGTCTTCTGAAAACGCTAAACACTCTTACGTTACCGATGTTAGTGAAAGCGGCCATATTATTGGTGTCGCTAATGGTTCATATAATTTACCAATTGATACAAGCTATATAGATTTTTCAGAAAGTATTATCAAGAATAGTTACAGTAATACAGAAGATGCATTTGAGTTAAGCGATAAAGTAATTACCTTTACGCTTGATGATATCGAAAACAATGATGCTGTTGCGACTAACTCTGACGCTCATAGTTTTATGATTAGCTTTTTATCATCGATTTCTACAAATTTTGAGTATCAGAAAATAAGTTCATTAATAGGCGTTAATTTTAATGATTCTACTTTAACAGAGCAGCCTTTATTTGATATAGCTTCAGTTGATTACGATGGATTAACACGCTCTACTACGAATTTGTATAATGCTGTTAGCGAAGATGGTGTTTCAGTTGGTTGGGGCAGTGCACCCTACGATAAAGTTTTATTCACTCCTGATGGAGATGACGAAGCTGAAACATGGTTCACTCATGAATTTATTGAACGAGGCATCGTAATTGGCGCAGATGGTTTACAAGTTCCGTTAATCCCTGAGTTTA
The DNA here is from genome assembly GCF_000690055.1 of Pseudoalteromonas fuliginea. Lineage (GTDB taxonomy): Bacteria > Pseudomonadota > Gammaproteobacteria > Enterobacterales > Alteromonadaceae > Pseudoalteromonas > Pseudoalteromonas fuliginea. The sequence continues at coordinate 43,477 of NZ_JJNZ01000004.1, read as the reverse complement.
ATGAACATGGCGGTACAAGTCGTGCTAACGATATTATAAAGACAAACAGCGGATACACGGTTGTTGGAAATATATCAATAGATATTCCAGCGGATAGGTTAGAAAATATTGAAGATAGTTGTGATAATGAAGATGAACCTATATCAGTATGTGTTAATTTATTAAATTCTAATATATCACGAGGCTTATTTAATAAGCGTGCTGTAAAATGGGAACTTGATGAATCGTTAAATATTACTTCTGTCGAAGAGCTTGGTTTAGCACTGACACCTGATGAAGGTGAAACTGAAGATGATGCATTTATAAGTACTGCACTTGCGGTTAATAGTAATGGTGTTGCTGTAGGTTCATCGCATACGCGATACTACAAAGATGATGACATTATATTAACCATGCCCGTTTATTATAAAGATGGTGCGGTAGTTGATTTTATAAATCAAGAAGATGATTGGCAAGGCGGTAAAGCATTAGCAATAAGTAATAATGATGTTATTACGGGTTATGCTATTAAACGAATTGAAGGAACACTTCGAAATAAGTTTTTTTATCATGATATAGCAACAGGCAATACGGTATTTCCTACTGACTATTTTTCTAGTTCAAGTTCTTATGGTAATGATATAAATAGCCAAGGTTATATTGTTGGGGAAGGTGAGGTAGGTGTTTCAGATAGCTCACGTCGTAAAGAGGCATTTGTATATAAGATTGGCGAAGATAAAATAACCAACCTAAATGACTTATTACCATGCTATGAAACTGATGGTGAGACAAATTATGCTTATACAATGGCTGAAGCTAAAGTAATTAACGAAAATAATGAGATTTTTGGTGTAGCAACCAAAACAGTTGAAAAACGTGATTCGTTAGGTGGAATTGTTACTGATATTGAAGGCAATATTGAATTTGAAAGTGTCGCAGTTGCAGTAAAGTTAACTCCTATTGCTAATGGTGAAGTTGAAAACTGTGCACCTCCTGAAGCAGAAGTTTATGAACGTAACTCTGCGAGCTTTCCTTGGTTCACATTATTATTACTCCCCTTAGTTGGCATAAGACGTATATTCCGTTTTTAATTAACTAAAGTGATTCGCATAAAAAAATCCCAACTTCATTAAGTTGGGATTTTTTTCGTCTATAGTAATTAGAGCTTATAAATATTTGGTTATTTGTTGCGTGTTGCCCACGCTTTGACTACCGAACGTCGCCAAATAATATCTATACTAAAGTAAGCAATTATGCTCGCGATAGAGGCGCATACCAATGAGCCAATTAAAAAAGCGGGTCCAATAGTTTCTATACTTTCTAGAAACCAAGCCCAGCTAGGTTCAAAGGCAAAGTGTTGCTCTGGCTGGTTTAAAATTAATGTACCAACTAAATACGACCCGTAGAATATAGGGGGCATAGTTAATGGATTTGTAAGCCAAACTAAAGCAACCGAAATAGGTAAGTTAACTCTAAATACAATAGCTCCAGCTGCGGCTAAGACCATTTGAAAGGGAACAGGGATGAAAGCAAAAAATAGCCCAACAGCAAATGCTCCTCGAGCGGACCGTCTATTTAAGTGCCAAAGATTTGCATCTTGCAAAAGGTGCCCAAAAATTCTTAGATATTTATGATGTCTAATTTTATTTGGATCAGGTAAAAATCTTTGGATCGTTTTTTTAGCCATTTAAAGCAACCATTTACATCAGTGTGGATAAGTCTTGGGTTTGTAATTGGCTGTATCGCAACCGTATTTTATTATCAAACTCTCGAATTTATAATATTCACAATATCAGTCCTTATTGTGAGTTTGTATTTTAAGCCGTTTTTAAATGTATTGTTAGGCTTTATTTGCGCTATTTGCTGTGTATCACTGCATTATTATACTTTTTATAATTTTGAAAGCCCAAAACAGGATGAAAAGTATGCATATGCAGCTGAGCTAATTGTCGAAGATATAATTTCAAATAAGCAACCTCAATACATAAGAGTAAAAATAATAGAATTTGATACTGCTCAATACGCATATTTTAGGGCACCGAGTGCAATGCTGAGTGTGAATTCTGAACAAATACTTTTTGTTGGTGATACTTTTAAAGCAACAATAGCTATAAAAAACTTTCGAAGTACTAAAAATTTTAATGTATTTGATAACGAGAGATATGCTTTTACACAACGAATATTTTTTAAAGGAAAAATACTCAATAAAGAACTTATTGTTGCGCGTAATAAAAAACACAGCCACCTTATAAATTATAGGGAATATATAAAAAGGACTTACAGTAATACAAAACTTAAATGGCTATATTATGCACTATTAACGGGTGATAAGTCGTTAATGAGCTTTACAGATAAGCAATTAATGCAATCATTGGGGTTGAGCCATTTACTGGCAATATCCGGATTACACATCGGGTTAATATTTGGTTTTTGCTATATAATTACGCGATTTTTATTTAAACAAATAAAATACGCTGGTAAGCAGACTAAAAACCTGTCTGTTATTTATAGTCTAGTTGGCTTTATTGGATCGTTTATCTATGTATATTTGAGTGATTTTTTAGTTTCAGCTACACGCGCCTTAATCATGCTTGGGTGTTATTTAGCACTCTACTTTTTGGCAAAACAACCATTACGTTGGCGAAGTATTTTATATGCACTTGTTATTCTGCTTATAATTAATCCTTTTAATGTATTAAACGCTGGGCTGTATTTCTCGTTTATTGCTGTGGTTATTATATTTCTAGTTGTTAAGCAAATACCGATTTTTAATACATCATTTCTAAATAAGGTCGTTGCATTAACTGTCGTTCAAATTGCTTTATTTATTGGTTTATTACCACTTTCATTATACTTCTTTAATGGCGTGAGCTTAGTTGGTTTAGTACTGAACTTAATTGCTATCCCATTACTTTCTTTAGTCGTTATGCCTTGTCTAATTATTATCACATTTATTAGCAGCTTACTTGATATAGGCATAATTATTAGTGTTTTTGATGAAAGCTTAAGTTATTTATTCGAATGGCTATTGAAAATACCTAGTTATATTCGTTGGTTAAATATAGGTAATATTGACGCTATTGTTGTTGTTTTTTCATACATTACTATTTCGATTTTTTATTTAGTCCCATATAAATGGCTAGCAGGTATCCCATTAAGTGTCATATTGTTTAACTACTTAATAGTGGATAAGCCAAAATGGCAATTACATGTTTTTGATGTAGGACATGGATTAATGGTGCTAATAGAAAAAGATAAACATGCACTAATTTATGATTTTGGGCCTAGTTATTTTAATCGTTTTAGTCGTACCCGTAGTATTTTACTGCCCTTTATTGAGTCAAACAATCTTACTGTATCAACAGCTATTTTAAGTCATGAAGATAACGATCATGCGGGCGGTGTAGATCATTTTATAAAAGCAGGCTACGAAACTCGTTTTACCACATTTCATCCCAATAACTTACAAGACATTTGCAAAGTAACCAAAATAGATATTTTTGGCCTTCAAATTGAAAGCTTTAAAACGTTAAACTTCAAAAATGAGAATGATGATTCATGCGTTATTCGTGTTGCTGATAAAACCCACAGTGTCTTATTAACGGGTGATATATCTAAACAACGAGAGTTGCAATTATTGCAAGAGAACTATTTTTTAAAAAGTACCGTTATGCTAAGCCCACATCATGGGAGTGATACATCGTCTAGTAATGAGTTTATAAGTGATGTAAATCCTAAAATTGTTATTCATTCTAGTGCTTACAAAGGACAATGGCACTTCCCGAAGGAGGAGGTTGTTGATCGTTACGACAAAATAAAGGCAACTCAATATGTGACAGGTCAACAAGGACAAATAAGTATTGAATTTTACAATGATAATGTTCGAGTAAAAGCGGCTCGCGAGGATGAAAGTTACTGGTTTATCAAAAATTGACGTTTTGTTTTAGTGTGCCTAAGGATACAATAGAGTCTGTAATTGTATGAAGAGAGTGTTATGGATCAAAGTACTACACAAATTTATAAACGGTTAATTTCTTACGTCGGTGCATATAAGAGTGTAGCCTTCGTCGCTATTATAGGAATGATTGGCTATTCAGGAATGGACGCGCTATTTATTCAATTAATGAAACCATTTATTGATGAAGGTTTGAACCAACGAAATAGCGATGTATTAAAGTATGCTCCATTTGTTGTTATTGCACTGGTGATTGGGCGTGGTATTTTTAATTTTATGTCATCGTATTGTTTGAGCTATGTAGGTTCACAAGTTGTACGATCTTTACGCCAAGAGTTATTTGAGCACATATTGCATTTACCCGTTTCTTTTCATGACAAAAACTCCACGGGCGATTTAATTTCAAAAATCACTTTTGACACAGAGCAAGTTCAACAAGCAATAACTAAAGCGCTACTTATTGTTGTACGTGAAGGGGCCTTTGTCGTCTTTTTACTTGGTGTAATGTTTTATACCAGTTGGAAGCTCTCACTTATATTTCTAGTCATCATCCCTCTCGTCGCTATTATTGTAGCGGTTGTATCGAAACGTTTTCGTCATATTTCTAAAAGTATCCAATCAGCTATGGGGCAGGTTACACGTAGCTCTGAACAAATGCTTAGCGGACATAAAGTAATTCACGGGTTTGGTGGACAAGAGCAAGAAATAAATAAATTTTCTAAAATTAATAATCATAACCGTCAGCAGCGCATTAAAATGGATGCGACAAAAGCCTTAAGTGTATCCATTATTCAAATACTCGCCGCAAGTGCTATGGCTGTTATTTTATTGGTGGTATCGATGCCTTCTATGATTGATACTATAAGCTCTGGGGATTTTGTTGTTTTGATATCATCAATGATGATGTTGCTGCGCCCACTTAAACAATTGGCTAATGTTAATAGCGATATGCAACGTGGCATTTCTGCATCTCAAAGTATATTTTTAATACTTGATGAAAATGTAGAGAAAGATACTGGCACAGTCGCTGTTGATAAAGTTAAAGGGTTAATTGAAGTAAAAAATGTAACCTTTAAGTACCCAACTAAAGATGAAGCCGTATTAAACGATTTGTCGCTAACGATTAAAGCGGGTGAAAGTATTGCCTTAGTAGGGCGCTCAGGCTCGGGTAAATCAACTATTTCTAATTTATTGCCACGTTACTATGATTTAGATCTGCCGAGTGAAATATTACTTGATGGCATAGCCCTGCAGGATTATAAATTAACAGACTTGCGTCGCCAATTTGCTTTGGTTTCTCAGCAAGTCGTGTTATTTAACGATACGATTGCCAACAATATTTGTTATGGCATAAAGCATGATGTAACTAATGACGAATTAGTACAAGTAGCAAAACAAGCGCATGTTTGGGAGTTTGTTAAAGATCTTCCAGAACAATTAAACACCATGGTAGGTGAAAATGGCGTAATGCTTTCTGGTGGTCAACGCCAGCGAATAGCTATAGCGCGTGCAATATTAAAAGATGCACCTATTTTGATTTTAGATGAAGCAACATCAGCACTTGATACAGAGTCTGAAAAGCTTATTCAGCAAGCGTTAGAAACGCTAATGAAAGACAAAACCTCAATTGTTATTGCGCATCGCTTATCTACTATTGAAAACAGTGACCGAATTTATGTTATTGATAACGGTCGTGTAATAGAAAGTGGCGATCACAATAGCTTATTAGCAAATGATGGTACGTATTCAGCCCTTTGCAAAATGCAGTTTGGTGATCAGGCGTGAGCAAAATAGAACAAAGTTGGTATAAACCATTTGGTCTAATTACTTTATTGTTATTACCATTGAGTGCTCTGTTTTGGATTGTATCGACATTTCGAAAATGCTTGTACAGCGCTAAAATAATTAAAGCGTTTGAGTGTAAAACGCCTGTTATTGTAGTCGGCAATATAAGTGTAGGCGGCAATGGTAAAACACCTTTTGTTTTGTGGTTGTATGAGTATTTGACCGAGCAAGGTTTATCAGTGGGTATTATTAGTAGAGGCTACGGTGGGCAATCAGATAATTACCCGCTGTTAGTCACTTCAGTTGTTAACGCCCAACAGGCTGGAGATGAGCCTGTACTTTTATACCACCGTTTAAAATGCCCAATAGCGGTTGGTCCTAATAGACAACACAATATCGATTTATTAGAAAATAACTATACGCTAGATGTCATTATTTCTGATGACGGAATGCAGCATTATAAAATGCCACGTAGCATTGAGTGTTGTATTGTTGATAGTGAACGCCGTTTTGGTAATGGCTTTGTTATGCCAGCAGGGCCACTTCGCGAAACAACTAAACGCTTACAAAATGTGGATATAGTAATTGAAAATGGTGGTGAGGCTAATAATAGCTACACGCTAAAAGTAAGTAACTTACGATTAGTTAATTCAAGTGATGATGTAAAACACACAGTGACTCATGCACATGCAATAAGTGCAATTGGTAATCCTAAACGGTTTGAAAACTCACTTGAAGCACAAGGCATTACGTTATTATCGACTCATCATTTTAGAGATCATTATGCTTATACCGCCGATGATTTTGCCCAGTTTGGCGATGATTACATTATACTGACCGAAAAAGACGCCGTTAAATGTCAGTCCTTTGCCAAACCTAATTGGTATTATTTACCAGTAGATGCACAACCTACCGATAGCGTTATAAATAAACTAAATTCATTATTAAAAGAAAAAGGAATACTCAATGGCCTTTGATACAAAACTACTCGAGATAATTGCTTGCCCAGTAGGCAAGGGTAAATTACGTTTTGATAGAGAAAATAACGAACTAATTAGCACGGCAGCTAAACTTGCTTATCCTGTAAAAGATGATATTCCAGTATTGCTTGAAAATGAAGCGCGTGAGTTATCTTTAGAAGAGGTTGAAAAGTGGAATTCGTAGTTGTTATACCTGCGCGTTTTGCATCAACCCGACTACCAGGAAAACCACTTGCCGATATATGCGGTAAGCCAATGGTTCAACATGTTTACGAAAAAGCATGTTTATCAGGTGCTAGCAAAGTTATTGTAGCAACCGATCATCAAAAAGTATTTGATGCAGTAAGTTTATTTACTAGCGACGTAGTAATGACTCGCGAAGATCACCAGTCTGGTACTGAACGGTTAGCAGAAGTAGTTGATTTACTTAAACTTGATAACGATACAATTGTGGTTAACGTACAAGGCGATGAGCCATTACTTGCACCAGAAAACGTATCTCAAGTTGCTGCGCTATTAAGTGATTCAACAGCACCAATGGCAACGTTAAGTGTTGCTATTGAAGAGCGTGATGAAGTATTTAATCCTAATGCCGTTAAAGTGGTGAGTGATATAAATAAAAATGCCCTGTATTTCTCTCGTGCAAGTATACCGTTTGATAGAAATACAATGATGGATGATAGCACGGCTCTTAATTTATCACCGTTCCAACGCCATGTAGGTATTTATGCGTACAGAGCGGGTTTTATTAAACAATATATAGAACTGAGTGTATCACCACTTGAATTGCTTGAATCGCTTGAGCAGTTACGTGTTTTGTATCATGGTTATAAAATCAAAATAGAACAAGCTCAAATAGCTCCCCATGCAGGTGTCGATACGCCCGATGACTTAGCTAAAGTGATAGCGCATATTAAAAGTAAAAACGTGTGAGTGAGCAAGTAAGTAAGATATTAAACGTTGTTTATACACATAACGATTTTTATATTTTAGAAAAGCCAGCAGGTCTTAATTTTCATTCAGAGGAGGGGCCTGGTTTTGTTGTGTTAGCCGAACAACAATTATCGCAAAAGCTTTATGGCGTTCATCGTTTAGATAAAGTGACATCAGGGCTTATTATTTTAGCAAGAAACAAAGCCTCTGCAGCCGCCTTTACTGTTATGTTTACTGAGCATGCGATTAATAAATTTTATTTAGCGATTAGTGATGCTAAACCTAAAAAGAAGCAAGGGTGGATAAAAGGCGATATGGCTAAATCTCGCCGTGGCTCATTTAAGTTACTAACGAGTACACTTAACCCTGCAATCACCCGATTCTATTCTCTGAGTTATAAGCCAGGATTTAGAGGGTATATTTTAAAGCCTTATTCAGGAAAGACGCATCAATTAAGAGTGGCACTAAAAAGTGTGGGCGCAGCTATTTTTGGCGATGCAATGTATTCAGGCACGCCTTCTAATCGTACCTATTTACATGCATATGCGTTAAGCTTTTTATGGCAAGGTGAACAAATACAGCTAACTTTATTACCCGATAGTGGTGATGAGTATTTGGCGTTAATTAAACATCAAGATTTTCAAGCATGGCAATCGCCATGGCAACTGGATTGGTAAATGAGCGAAAAAGTTACAGATATACGTTTTGGCGGGATCAAACGTCTATATGGTCATCAACAGTTTGATTGGCTTCAAGAAGCACACTTTTGTGTAGTAGGTATTGGTGGTGTAGGAAGCTGGGCGGCTGAAGCGCTCGCGCGTACTGGTGTTGGTAAAATAACATTGATTGATTTGGATGATATTTGCGCCACTAACGTAAATAGGCAAATTCATGCGTTAACGGGCACTATTGGTCAAGCTAAAGTCGATGCAATGAAAGCGCGCTGCGAGCTTATTAACCCAGAATGCCAAATTAATGTAATAGATGATTTTATTACACTTGATAATATTCAAGAACATATTCAAGATTTTGATTATGTGATTGATTGTATTGATGCGGTTAAAGAAAAGGCGGCATTAATAGCGCATTGTAAACGTAATAAACTCCCTATAATTACAACCGGTGGTGCTGGCGGGCAAACTGATCCTAGCCAAATAACTTTTGGTGATGTAGCTAAAACTACGCAAGACCCATTACTTGCAAAAGTGCGCTATATTTTGCGCAAGCAGTATAATTTTAGTAATAACCCTAAGCGTAAGTTCAATATTGATTGTGTTTACTCAACAGAGCAATTGGTTTACCCAGGAAGCGATGGCAGTGTATGTCATGCTAAGCAAAGTGCTGATGGCTCGATGAATATGGACTGTAATAATGGTTTTGGATCTGTGACTATGATCACAGGAAGCTTCGGCTTTTTTGTTGCGGCAAAAGCTGTTCGAAAATATTTGGATAAAAAGCAGCGTCTACTTACAACGCTTGATTGTGATAGAGCTTAGAGCACTTTTTGTTGTGCCATGGTTTTTATTTTTTCAATCATGGCTTTAATTCCATTGCCACGAGAAGGGCTTAAGTGACTAATTAAGCCTAATTTTTCAAACTCTTCATACGCATCAATTTTAATTACCTGCTCTGGTGTTAAACCGTTATACAGCGCTAATATTAAGGCTAGTAAGCCTTTTACAATACGTGTATCTGAGTCACCTATAACGACTAAAGAGCTCTCTGTTAAATCAAACTCTACAAACATCCACACTTTACTTTCGCAGCCTGGTACAAGGGCATCATCAATTTTCAGCGATTCTGGTAATATAGGTAATGTTTTACCCAACAGCATTATTTCACGATATTTTTGCTGCCAAGCGGGTGCATTTTTTATAGATTCAGTGACTTTTTTAAACGTATTTGTCATGAGTTATCCTAATTAATTCTATTAAAGTGACGTTTAATCCAATAAAGCGATACATTTTTTAAGCGAATGGATAAATATATCTACATCTTCAAAGGTATTGTAAAAGGTTAAACTAGCTCTAACTGTTCCATTAACGCCTAAATGTGCCATTAAAGGTTGTGTACAATGGTGTCCGCTCCTTACTGCAACCCCATATCCGTCAAGTAAAGTTGCCAAATCGTAAGGATGTTCATTATTAAAGTTAAAACAGAGCGTACCAATATTGTCAGATAGGTTGCTATATATTGTAATACCCTCAATCATTACCAATTTTTTTGCTGCATAATTAAATAATTTTTGCTCGTAGCGCTGAATTTTACCGTGGTCTAATTCATTTAAATAGTCTAATGCAGCACTAAAGCCTAAAACGCCGGAAATATTCGGTGTGCCGGCTTCAAATTTTGCAGGTGCTGGGCGATAAGTACTGTGGGTTAAATATACTTTATCGATCATTTCACCGCCTGATTGATATATATCTAAGGCGTTTAATTCCTCATATCGACCATAAAGTACACCTAAGCCTGTTGGACCAAGCATTTTATGGCTTGAGCAGACATAAAAATCACAGTTTAATTTCCGTAAATCAGGCTTTAAATGCAGTGCACCTTGCGCACCATCGACTAAAACAAGTGAATTTACCTCTTTTGCTACTCTAATCAATGGCGATAAGTCAGTGATATTACCAAGTGTGTTAGATACTTGTGTAATAGCTAATAGGGTAGGCCTTATTTGTTTTATAAAGTCACAGCATTCTAGCGTGTTTAATGTGCCATTTTTATTAAGCGGCAGCGATACTAACTTAGCTCCTGTTTGTTGACTCACTATTTGCCAAGGCACTATGTTTGCGTGATGCTCAAGTGGAGATATCATTATGGTATGACTTTTATCTAAACGCTTTTTTAAGCCGTTAGCGACCAAGTTTATTGCCTCTGTAGCGCCTTTTGTCCAAACAATCTCGTTGCTGAACACATTAAAATACTGAGCCATTTTATCTCGTGCTTGCTCGTATAAATTAGTAGCTTGTTCGCTGAGCGAGTGACGGCCACGGTGTACATTTGCGTTTTGAGAAGTATAAAACTCAGTAATTGCATTAATAACTGATTGAGGCTTTTGCGAGGTTGCAGCTGAGTCTAAATAAACAAGCGGGCAGCCGTTTATAGTTTGATTTAAGGTAGGGAAGTCACTTCGAATTTTATTTATGTCAAACTCTAAAACAGTCATTAGCTTCATCAATGTAGTCATTTTAAGGCGAGAATTGTAGACACTTTTTTATTATTCTCAAGTAACAAATAATAAAAAAGGCCGCAAAGCGGCCTTTTAAAATATTCAAACAATACTAAAGCGGATTAGCGCTTATCAGTTGATACGTAGTCACGTGCTGTGTAACCAGTATAAAGCTGACGAGGGCGGCTTATCTTATGACCAGGTTGAGATAACATCTCGTCCCAGTGAGTGATCCAACCAACAGTACGTGCCATTGCAAAAATAACAGTGAACATACTTGTTGGAATACCAATCGCTTTTAAGATAATACCTGAGTAGAAATCAACGTTAGGGTACAATTTCTTCTCTACGAAGTACGGGTCTTCTAGCGCGATTTTCTCAAGTTTCATTGCAATATCAAGCAATGGATCTTGGATATTAAGCTCAGCTAAAACTTCATGACACGTTTGACGCATTACTGTAGCGCGTGGGTCAAAGTTTTTGTAAACACGGTGGCCAAAGCCCATAAGGCGGAACGGGTCAGCTTTATCTTTAGCTTTTGCTACATATTCATCGATACGGTCAACAGAACCGATTTCTTCTAACATGTTTAAACATGCTTCATTAGCGCCGCCGTGAGCAGGGCCCCAAAGAGAAGCAATACCAGCAGCAATACAAGCGTATGGGTTAGCACCAGACGAACCTGCAAGACGTACTGTAGACGTTGATGCATTTTGTTCATGGTCAGCATGAAGCATGAATATTTTATCCATTGCTTTAGCTGTTATAGGGTTAACTTTGTATTCTTCAGCAGGTACAGAGAACATCATATGTAAGAAGTTTTCTGCATAACTTAAATCATTACGTGGGTATACAAACGGTTGGCCGATGTTTGTTTTATAAGCCATTGCAGCAATAGTTGGTAACTTAGCAACTAGCTTAACTGCGCTTGTTTTACGTTGTTCTGCATCAGTAATATCAAGGTCTTCATGATAAAAAGATGATAACGCACCCACTACACCACAAAGCATTGCCATTGGGTGAGCGTCAAAGCGGAAACCTTGGAAAAAGTTAGCAATCTTCTCGTCAAGCATAGTGCTTGTAGTGATTTCATTCTTAAAAACTTCGTATTGCTCTTTAGAAGGTAATTCACCATTTAACAGTAAATAACATAACTCAATGTAGTTTGAGTCGTCAGCTAATTGTTCGATTGGGTAACCACGGTGAAGTAAAATGCCTTTACCACCATCAATGTAGGTGATTGCAGATTCACAAGAACCAGTCGACATGAAACCTGGGTCATAAGTAAAGTGACCATGTGAACCTAACGTACGTACGTCGATTACATCTTGGCCAGCAGTGCCTTGATAAATTGGAAGTTCGATTGGATCTAGCCCATCAATTTGGACTGTGGCTTTTTTATCTGCCATCGTTATGTATCTCCTATTAAGATATCTATTCTGATTTTTAGATTTTTAAAGTTCTGAAATCTGTTTTAAGCACATCTTCGCATTTTAACGTGAAAGAGGGGTGTAAAGTCAATTTTTATAAACATTATGCATATATGTATAATAAATATTCTGTATTAATTAAATATAATACCATTGGCTAATTCGCAAACATCTATAAATAAACAAGAATTGTAAAAAGCCCTGTGGGTATATATACTAACAGTGGTTTTAAACCGCATTGTATTTGGGTAAACATTTTTTTACAGCTTAACTTTTGCTTAAATGTGAACTTTAACTGTTTTAATACGTTTACTTTGATAGTTCCACCAGTAATATTTGGTGGGTTTTTAGAAAAGCAAGTAGATGAGCTCCACTGCGAGCAAGATGGGCAAGTAACTGTGAAAAAGCAAAGACCTGTAAATCTAGATCTAACAACTATATCTATGCCGGCAACGGCTAAAGCGTCAATATTCCACCGCGTCACCGGTGTTGCATTGTTTTTTGCTTTAACGTTTGTCATTTGGGCTTGGTCTGAGTCTCTCTCTTCAGCTGAAAGTTTTGAATTCGTCAAGGGTCTGTTTAACGGATTCATTGCCAAATTTATAGCTTGGGGCACTGTTTCTGTATTAGGTTATCACCTTATTGGTGGTATCCGTCATATGATTATGGATATGGGACATTGGGAAGAACTTGAATCAGGTAACCTCAGCGCTAAAGTTTCAATGGCTCTTGGTGTTGTGTTTGCCGTATTGGCAGGGGTGTGGATATGGTTTTAAATCAAGCAACTCTTAAACGTGATGGTGTACAAGATTTCGTATCTTTACGTACCACGGCATTAATAATCAGCGCGTATGCGATTTTTATTATCGGCTATTTTTTAGCGACGCCAGAAGTCACTTTCGAAGCCTGGACAGGCCTCTTCTCTAACCTAGCAATGAAAGGGTTTACATTAATTACCCTTGTCTGCGTTATGGTTCATACCCGCATTGGCCTTTGGCAAGTTCTTACAGACTATGTTAAGTGTGCGAAGTTACGTGCTGTTTTAGGTTTTATATTAAACCTAATGGCCGTTGCGTACGTAGCTATTGGTCTAATTGTATTATGGGGTGTTTAAGTGAAATATTCTGTTCGTGAATTTGACGCCGTAGTAATTGGTGCAGGTGGTGCAGGTATGCGTGCCGCTCTAGCAATTACTGAATCTGGCAAAACGTGTGCATTAATTTCTAAAGTATTTCCAACTCGCTCACACACTGTATCTGCACAAGGTGGTATTACAGTAGCGCTTGGTAATTCACACGAAGACAACTGGGAATGGCATATGTACGATACCGTTAAAGGTTCCGATTTTATCGGTGACCAAGACGCAATCGAATACATGTGTCAAACAGGCCCAGAAGCTATTACTGAATTAGAAAACATGGGTCTACCATTTTCTCGTTTTGAAAATGGCCGTGTTTACCAACGTCCTTTCGGTGGTCAATCGAAAAACTTTGGTGGTGAACAAGCCGCGCGTACAGCCGCTGCAGCTGACCGAACTGGTCACGCGCTATTACACCTTCTTTATCAACAAAACGTAAAAAACAAAACAAATGTATTCTCTGAATGGTATGCACTTGATTTAGTTAAAAACGATAATGGTGATGTAGTAGGGTGTACTGCAATTGAAATTGAAACAGGTGAAATTACTTATTTCAAATCTAAAGCTGTAGTGCTTGCCACTGGTGGTGCAGGTCGTATATTTGCATCAACAACGAATGCCCACATTAACACTGGTGATGGTGTTGGTATGGCAACACGTGCTGGTATTTCTATGCAAGACATGGAAATGTGGCAGTTCCACCCAACGGGTATAGCTGGTGCTGGCACGCTAGTTACGGAAGGTTGTCGTGGTGAAGGCGGTTATCTTTTAAATAAAGATGGCGAGCGCTTCATGGAGCGTTATGCACCAAACGCGAAAGACTTAGCGTCTCGTGACGTTGTTGCGCGTTCAATGATGACTGAAATCCGTGAAGGTCGTGGTTGTGATGGTCCTTGGGGTCCTCACCTTAAGTTAAAACTTGACCACTTAGGTGAAGAAACACTTAATTTACGACTTCCAGGCGTATGTGACCTAGCTAAAACATTTGCTCACGTTGATCCTGCTAAAGAGCCAATTCCAGTAATCCCAACGTGTCATTATATGATGGGTGGTGTTCCTACTAACGTAAATGGCCAAGCGCTACAAATCGATGCTCAAGGCAAAGAAACAGTAGTTGAAGGTTTATTTGCAGTAGGCGAGATTGCCTGTGTATCTGTACACGGTGCAAACCGCTTAGGCGGTAACTCGTTACTTGATTTAGTTGTATTTGGTCGTGCTGCTGGTAACTTCTTAGGTAAGTACCTTAAAGATGTTGAAGTATCAAAGTCAGCTTCAGAATCAGACTTAGAAGCGTCTCTGGCACGTTATAATCGTTGGGAAAGCTCAACGGCTGGTCAAGGTGAAGATCCAGTTCAAATCAAAAAAGACCTACAGCAATGTATGCAGCTTAACTTCTCGGTATTCCGTGAAGGTGATTCAATGGCTACAGGTCTTCAAGAACTTAAAGAAATTCGTGAACGCCTGCAACATGCTCGTCTTGATGATAAATCATCAGACTTCAATACGCAGCGTATCGAATGTCTTGAACTAGATAACTTAATGGAAACAGCTTACTCAACTGCAGTAGCTGCAAACTTCCGTACAGAAAGCCGTGGCGCACATTCTCGCTTTGACTACCCAGATCGTGATGACGAAAACTGGTTATGTCACTCAGTATTTAATCCTGTAACGGATGAAATGAGCAAGCGTGATGTAAACTATGCGCCTAAAACGCGTGAAGCTTTCCCACCTAAAGCACGTGTTTACTAGGAGATAGACGATGGCACAAGTACAATTTTCAGTTTATCGTTATAATCCAGATGTTGACAACGCTCCTCGTATGCAAGAATACACCTTGCAAACAGAGGAAGGTCACGACATGATGGTGTTGGATGCACTTATTCTTTTAAAAGAACAAGATCCTACATTATCTTTCCGTCGTTCATGCCGTGAAGGTGTGTGTGGATCTGATGGTGTTAACATGAATGGTAAAAATGGTTTAGCATGTATTACTCCTTTATCTACGCTACAAAAAAATGGCAAAGGTAAAATCGTAGTACGTCCATTACCAGGTTTACCTGTGGTTCGTGACCTTGTTATTGACATGAGTCAGTTCTACACTCAATACGAAAAAGTAAAACCTTATTTAATTAATGATCAGCCTGCTGCAGGCGAACGTCTTCAAACCATCGAAGAGCGTGATAAATTAGATGGGCTTTATGAGTGTATTTTGTGTGCATGTTGTTCGACATCGTGTCCTTCGTTCTGGTGGAATCCAGACAAGTTCATTGGTCCAGCAGGGCTTCTTCACGCTTACCGTTTCTTGGCTGATAGCCGAGATACAGCAACTGAAGAACGTTTAGCGGATTTAGACGATGCGTTCAGTGTGTTCCGTTGCCACAGTATCATGAACTGTGTTAGCGTTTGTCCTAAGGGTCTTAACCCGACTAAAGCAATTGGGCAAATCAAATCTATGTTATTAAACCGAGCGGTTTGATTACTTAGTAAACGTAAGATGGCTAATACAGATTATTAGCCATCTTGTTATGATAACTATTAATTTCTGCGCTAAAGAAAAGGGCTTATAAATGCACGAAGGTGTGATGAAGGCATGGCTAGAATCTTCACATTTAAACGGCGGTAACGTTGCTTATGTAGAAGAGCTTTATGAAGCGTATTTAGACGATGCGACTTCTGTGCCAGAAGAATGGCGAGAAGTGTTCGAACAATTACCTAAAGTTGATGGTGTGGATGTTGAAGTAAAACATTCAGAAGTTCGAGCGCAGTTTGCACAGCTTGCCAAAAACAAACATAGAGAAGTAGTGGTAGCAGAGGGTAGTGGCGGTGACCTTAAACAGGTCAAAGTTCTACAACTTATTAATGCTTTCCGTTTTCGTGGACACCAAAATGCAAACCTAGATCCATTAGGTATTTGGGAACGAGAACGTGTACGAGATTTAGAGCTAGATTACCACGACTTATCAGCAGCTGATTTTGACCGCGAATTTAATGTAGGATCGTTTGCCGTTGGCCGCGATACTATGCCTTTAGGTGAACTATACCAAGCACTAAAAACTACATATTGTGGTTCGATTGGCGCCGAGTATATGCACATCACATCGACAGAAGAAAAACGTTGGTTACAACAGCGTTTAGAATCTGTTCAGTCTAGGCCTAAATTCGAAAAAGAAGAAAAGCTGCGTATCCTAAAAGGATTAACGGCAGCTGATGGTCTTGAAAAATATTTAGGGGCTAAGTTCCCAGGTGCTAAGCGTTTCTCACTTGAAGGTGGCGATGCATTAGTTCCAATGTTAAAAGAGCTTATTCACCGCGCTGGTGAAAGCGGCCAACAAGAAGCTGTTATTGGTATGGCTCACCGTGGTCGTTTAAATGTGCTTGTGAACGTACTAGGTAAAAATCCATCAGAGTTGTTTGATGAGTTTGCTGGTAAACACAAAGAAACATTAAGTTCTGGTGATGTTAAATACCACATGGGTTATTCATCTGACTTTGCTACTAAAGGTGGCAATGTTCATATGGCGCTTGCGTTTAACCCGTCTCATCTTGAAATTGTAAATCCAGTAGTTATGGGCTCAGTTCGTGCTCGTTTAGATCGCTTAGGTGATAGCTCTGGTATTAAAGCGCTACCAATCACAATTCATGGTGATTCTGCGGTTACAGGTCAAGGTGTTGTACAAGAAACATTTAATTTATCACAAACTAACGCGTTTAGTTGTGGTGGTAGTATTCGTATTGTTGTAAATAACCAAGTTGGTTTTACTACATCAAAACAAGACGACGTTCGCTCTACTGATTACTGTACTGATATTGCTAAAATGGTTCAGTCACCTATCTTCCACGTTAATTCTGATGACCCTGAAGCAGTTGCATTTGTTACTCAACTTGCACTTGATTTCAGAAACCAGTTTAAGCGTGACGTAGTAATCGATTTAGTGTGTTACCGTCGCCATGGTCACAACGAAGCTGATGAGCCTAATGCTACGCAGCCTTTAATGTACCAAAAAATTAAAAAGCATCCAGTTCCACGTTTAATCTATGCCGATCAACTTATTGCTGAAGGTTCTTTTTCTGAACAAGAAATAAAAGCCTTAGCCGATGAGTATCGTAACGCATTAGATGAAGGAAATTGTGTTGTTTCAGAAATTCAGCCAGAGACATCACATTCTTCAGATTGGGCAAAGTATGTTGGCCATGAATGGGATGTTGATTACGATGCCAGCGTACCTGTTGAAGAGCTTAAGGCACTTGGTGAGAAAATTGCTTCTTATCCTGAGCAATATAAAGCACAGTCACGCGTTAAAAAGATTTACGATGATCGTAAGTTAATGGCTTCTGGTGAGAAGCCTCTTGATTGGGGTATGGCAGAAACACTTGCTTATGCAACAATTGCAACTGAAGGTACTGACATCCGTTTGACGGGTCAAGATTCAGGTCGTGGAACATTCTTTCATCGTCATGCTGTTGTTCACAGTCAATCAGATGGTGCTACTTATACACCTCTACAGCACTTAAGTGAAGATCAAGGTACTTTCCAAGTATTCGACTCTGTTTTATCTGAAGAAGCTGTCGTTGCTTTTGAATATGGTTATGCAACAGCTGAGCCTACGTCATTAGTACTTTGGGAAGCGCAATTTGGTGACTTTGCCAACGGTGCACAAGTTGTATTTGACCAATTTTTAAGTTCTGGTGAGCAAAAGTGGGGCCGTTTATGTGGTCTGACAATTTTGTTACCACATGGCTACGAAGGTCAAGGTCCAGAGCATAGTTCAGCACGCTTAGAGCGTTTTCTGCAACTATGTGCTGATCACAACATGCAAGTATGTGTTCCGTCTACTCCGGCACAAGTTTACGCTATGCTTCGTCGTCAATCAGTTCGACCACTTCGTCGTCCACTGATTGTTATGACGCCTAAGTCGTTACTGCGTCACCCTCTTGCTACTTCATCGCTTGAAGAGCTTTCGCACGGTGTTTTCCATAATATGATCGACGAAGTTGATGATATTAACCCTGAGAAAGTAGAACGTGTTGTATTTTGTAGTGGTAAAGTTTACTACGAGCTATTACAAGAGCGTCGCAAACTTGAACAAGATAATGTTGCTATTGTTCGTGTTGAGCAGTTATATCCGTTCCCACACGACGAAATGCAAACAATTATGGAGCGTTACCAACACGTAACTGATTTTGTATGGTGTCAAGAAGAGCCACAAAACCAAGGTGCATGGTACTGTTCACAACATCACTTTATTGATGCAATCCCACAAGGTGCTAAATTAAAATATGCAGGGCGTAAAGCGTCTGCATCACCAGCGTGTGGTTACATGTCAGTACATACTAAAGAACAACAAGCGCTCGTTGCCGACGCGCTTACTATAGAAAATAAAGGATAAGCAATGAGCACAGAAATTAAAGTTCCTGTTCTTCCTGAGTCGGTTGCAGATGCTACCGTTGCTACATGGCATGTAAGTGTTGGCGACAAAGTAACTCGCGATCAAAACTTAGTAGACATTGAAACAGATAAAGTGGTTTTAGAAGTTGTTGCACAGCATGACGGTGTAATTACAGAAATATCACAAGAAGAAGGTGCAACCGTACTTGGCGATCAAGTTATGGGTTTACTTGGTGATGCTGATGCAGCGCCAGCAAGTGAAGGTTCATCTAAAGAAGAATCAGCACCCGCTAAATCAGAAGACGCGCCAGCGGCGCAATCAGCACCAGCACCAGAAGGTAAAGAAGTGGACATTAAAGTACCTGTACTTCCAGAATCAGTTGCAGACGCAACAATTGCTACATGGCATGTACAACCAGGTGACGCAGTAACACGCGACCAAAACTTGGTAGATATTGAAACAGATAAAGTTGTTCTTGAAGTAGTAGCTCAAGAAGATGGCATCATGGGTGATATCATTCACAACGAAGGCGATACTGTACTAGGCGAGCAAGTAATTGGTTCGGTTAAAGCAGGCGGTGCACCAGCGGCTCCAGCTGCAAAAGCAGACGCAGCGCCAGCAGCAGATTCAAGCGAAAGCTCTGATGTGTTAACACCATCAGTTCGTCGTTTAATTGCTGAGAAAGGCCTAGACGCTTCTAAAATTAACGGCACGGGTAAAAATGGCCGTGTAACTAAAGAAGACGTTGATACATTCTTAAAAGCACCAGCACCAGCGGCTAAAAAAGCAGAAGCTTCAGCTCCTGCAGCACCGATGGGCGACCGCACTCAAAAACGTGTTCCTATGACTCGTTTACGTAAAACGATTGCTACACGCCTTCTTGAAGCTAAAAATTCAACTGCAATGTTAACAACATTCAACGAAGTGAACATGGAACCAATCATGAGCCTTCGTAAGCAGTACCAAGAAGTATTTGAAAAGCGCCATGGTATTCGTTTAGGTTTCATGTCTTTCTACGTGAAAGCGGTAACTGAAGCACTTAAACGCTTCCCTGATGTTAATGCATCAATTGATGGTGACGATATTGTTTACCATAACTATTTTGATATCAGCATTGCAGTATCTACTCCACGTGGACTAGTTACTCCGGTACTTAAAGATTGTGACAAACTATCTGTTGCTGAAATCGAAAAGGGTATTCGTGAATTAGCACTTAAAGGTCGTGATGGTAAGCTAACGCTTGCAGATATGACTGGCGGTAATTTCACTATCACTAATGGTGGCGTATTTGGTTCATTACTATCTACACCTATCATTAACTTGCCACAGTCTTCAATCTTGGGTATGCATAAAATTCAAGACCGTCCAATGGCTGTAAATGGTAAAGTTGAAATACTACCTATGATGTATTTAGCACTTTCTTATGATCATCGCATCATTGATGGTAAAGAATCTGTTGGTTTCTTAGTAACTATTAAAGAGTTACTTGAAGATCCAACACGCTTATTGCTAGATGTTTAATCTAGTTGTATGAAATGTAAGCTGTGAATGAACATTCACAGCTTTTTTTTTGCGCCTTTGGTCGTACTGGGGTTTTCATGTTAAGCCTTGGGATCTATACTAGGTGCGCAATTTGGGATAGTTGTTTATTTTCAAAAATATTCAGCTCTTTTAGTATAAAAAATTGGATAAAGCATCATGAATTTGCATGAGTATCAGGCAAAACAACTTTTTGCCGAATATGGTTTACCAGTTTCTCAAGGTTTCGCTTGCGATACACCTGAAGAAGCTGCAGCAGCTGCTGAAAAAATCGGCGGTGATATGTGGGTTGTTAAAACTCAGGTTCACGCAGGTGGACGTGGTAAAGCTGGCGGTGTAAAGCTAGTAAAAACTATCGACGAAGTAAAAGCGTTTGCAGCTAACTGGTTGGGTAAAAACCTAGTTACTTACCAAACAGACGAGAAAGGCCAGCCAGTAGCTAAAATTTTAGTTGAAAGCTGTACTGACATTGCTAACGAATTGTACCTAGGTGCAGTAGTTGACCGTGCATCTCGCAAAGTAGTTTTCATGGCGTCTACTGAAGGCGGCGTTGAAATTGAAACTGTTGCAGAAGAAACACCAGAGCTTATCCACAAAGCTGAAATCGACCCGTTAGTAGGTCCTCAAGCTTACCAAGCACGTGAACTAGGCTTCAAATTGGGTCTTAACCCAGTACAAATGAAGCAGTTTGTTAAGATCTTTATGGGTCTTGGTAAAATGTTTACTGATTTTGATTTCGCACTACTTGAAATCAACCCGTTAGTAATTACAGACGAAGGTAACCTTCACTGTCTTGACGGAAAAATCGGTATTGATGGTAATGCACTTTACCGTCAACCTAAAATCCGTGAGTTCCACGATCCATCTCAAGAAGATGCACGTGAAGCACACGCAGCAAGCTTCGAGCTTAACTACGTTGCTCTAGATGGCAATGTTGGTTGTATGGTTAACGGTGCAGGCCTAGCAATGGGTACTATGGACATCGTAAACCTACACGGCGGCAAACCGGCTAACTTCCTAGATGTTGGCGGCGGCGCGACTAAAGAACGTGTTTCTGAAGCATTCAAAATCATTCTTTCTGACGACAATGTTAAAGCTGTTTTAGTTAACATCTTTGGCGGTATCGTTCGTTGTGACATGATTGCTGAAGGCATCATTGGCGCAGTTAAAGAAGTTGGCGTAAACGTACCTGTAGTTGTACGTTTAGAAGGTACTAATGCTGAACTAGGTCGTGAAGTTCTAGCTAAGTCTGACCTTAACATCATCGCTGCTGAATCACTAACAGACGCTGCTGAGAAAGTTGTTGCTGCTGCGGAGGGCAAATAATGTCTGTATTAATCAATAAAGATACAAAAGTTATCTGTCAAGGTTTCACTGGTGGCCAAGGTACTTTCCACTCTGAGCAAGCGCTTGAGTACGGTACACAAATGGTTGGTGGTGTAAGCCCTGGTAAAGGCGGTCAAACGCACCTTGGTCTTCCTGTATTCAACACAGTTCGTGATGCTGTTCAAGAAACTGGCGCAACTGCTTCAGTTATCTATGTACCAGCTCCTTTTTGTAAAGATGCAATTTTAGAAGCTATCGATGCTGGCATCGAGCTGATTGTTTGTATCACTGAAGGTATCCCTACACTTGATATGGTTGACGTTAAAGTTAAACTAGATCAAACAGGTACTCGCATGATCGGTCCTAACTGTCCAGGTGTTATTACTCCTGGTGAAACTAAGATTGGTATCATGCCTGGTCACATCCACAAACCTGGTAAAGTAGGTATTGTTTCTCGCTCTGGTACTTTAACGTACGAAGCGGTTAAGCAAACTACTGATGCTGGTTTTGGTCAGTCTACGTGTGTTGGTATTGGTGGTGATCCAATTCCAGGTACTAACTTTATCGACGTTTTAGAAATGTTCGAAAAAGATCCACAAACTGAAGCAATCGTAATGATTGGTGAAATTGGTGGTACTGCAGAAGAAGAAGCTGCAGAGTACATCAAAGCTAACGTAACTAAACCTGTAGTATCTTACATTGCTGGTGTTACTGCACCAGAAGGTAAGCGTATGGGTCACGCTGGCGCAATCATCGCAGGCGGTAAAGGTACTGCTGATGAGAAATTTGCTGCATTAGAAGCTGCGGGCGTAAAAACTGTACGTTCACTTGCTGAAATCGGTAAAGCACTTAAAGAGAAAACAGGCTGGTAATTGCTTGTTCCCTCTGAAAAGGCCCGCTTATGCGGGCCTTTTTGTTATTGGGTTAAATTTAGAATGGATAACTAATGTGCTGAAAGAAGCGCACAGACAAATCTTGTCGTTGTTTATTTATAGCAAGCTCTTCACATAAAGCGTGAACCGTTTTTTCTACTTGGTTCATGAAGCGCCCATACCCAATCTCATGCTTATCTTGGTTTGTCGCAACGACAACGAAATGGATGGTTTCTACTAGTTTAGTTTCATCATAAAAATATTTAATCTGACTTTCATTTGATTCAACATCAAAACTTAATTTCTGCAATTCTACATTGCCTTCATTTTTATCTATTTTACTGTTACGGATAATTGGTATTGCACCATTGGCAACCATTGCGCCATGCGTTAGTTTATTAATTTCACATGCGCGTTTAAAGCTATCAGCAAAGTAGTCATAAAACTTTTTAAAATCCTGATCGTTTACCATTGTTTGAAACTGTGTTTTGATTGCACGAGAAATTGGAATAGTAAAAGTCGTGTAAGTCATTTCAGCATAGTCACCCGGTATATTGCATTGCCTCGACTGATAACGAGGGTAGAGGCTTCTTAGCTTATAACCATAACTTTCTTTATTGCCTTTGTCTTTAGCAAACAAATCGTAAGTAAGATGCTGGTGATCGCGAAGTTTAAATTGAGGTTGATTTAGAAATAATTGCTCTTGTAAAAGGGTCAATACTTTTTGTACTTTATTGTGAAACAAAGCTGAATTCGCACGTAAGTCTTCACCGGTGGCTAAAAAAAGTAAACGTATTTTTTTACTTTTCGTGTTTGGTGTGTAATAAAGTTTATGCGCTTCGTGATAGCGAGGATTATAAAAAAACAGCATCTGCTTATCCGTTTCTAACTGGTATGACTCATCATGAAATCGTACAACCGGTAGCTTATCGTTGGCAAGTAAATGTACATTATGAAGCTCATATTCATCACAACATGCAAATAGTTGACGCGCAATGCGCTCATAGCAACAATCTATAGTGCTAAAACTACTGTAAAACGCTTCACTAGGTGTTATTTCAGCCAATAAATAGTGATTAGCGCGTGCGTTTGTTGGAATATATACGCGGTGTTGATTAAGTGTAGCCATCTTCGGATCCTTATAAAGTAGGTTATTCGATTACTATAATCGGTTTTGATGACTTAAATATTGCGTTAAAACAAATTTTATTCATAAACAATGGAACCTGTGGATTAAAGTTAATCAATATCTAAAATAAACCTTAATCTATTGCTGTATGTTAGTGTATGTTTTTGTAATAATGCATTAGTTTTGTTATTACGTAATATTAGAGGATCACACTCCTATGGCGGAAATTGAGAATCGCCCAAGTAACTTTATTAGAACCCGAATTGATGAAGACTTAGCAAGCGGGAAACATGCTACAACGCATACACGTTTTCCACCTGAACCAAATGGTTTTTTACATATTGGTCATGCAAAATCAATTTGCTTAAATTTTGGTATCGCAAAAGACTACAACGGTTTATGTAACCTACGTTTTGACGATACAAACCCTGAAAAAGAAGACATTAACTACGTAAATTCTATTAAAGAGGATGTACAGTGGTTAGGTTTTAATTGGGATGGCGATATAAAGTATTCTTCTAACTATTTTGATACTTTATATGGTTACGCAGTTGAGCTAATAAATAAAGGCTTAGCGTACGTTTGTTTTTTAACTGCAGACGAAGCGCGACAGTACCGTGGTACATTAAAAGAGCCAGGTAAAAACAGTCCATATAGAGACACGTCAGTTGAAGAAAACCTAGCGTTATTTGAAAAAATGCGTGCTGGTGAATTCAAAGAGGGTGAATGTGTTCTGCGTGCTAAAATTGATATGGCAAGCTCATTTATGGTGCTTCGCGATCCAATTATTTACCGTGTGCGTTTTGCTCACCATCATCAAACAGCTGATAAGTGGTGCATTTACCCTATGTATGACTTCACACACTGTATTTCTGATGCGCTTGAAGGTATTACACATTCGTTATGTACATTAGAGTTTCAAGATAACCGCCGTTTATACGACTGGGTACTTGATAACATCAGTTTAGAATGTCACCCGCAGCAAATTGAGTTCTCACGTTTAAATCTTGAATATACAATTATGTCTAAGCGTAAGCTTAGTGATTTAGTGGTTAATAACCATGTAGAAGGGTGGGACGACCCACGTATGCCTACAATTGCAGGTTTACGTCGTCGTGGCTATACACCAGGTTCAATTCGTGAATTTTGTTTGCGTATTGGTGTAACAAAACAAGAGAATATGGTCGAAATGGGCATGCTTGAAGCGTGTATCCGTGAAGACTTAAACGAAAATGCACCACGTGCAATGGCTGTACTCGATCCTGTTAAAATAGTTATTGAAAACTACGATGCAGACAAGGTTGAAATTTTATCTGTGGCTAATCACCCAAATAAAGAAGAAATGGGTCGTCGTGATGTACCGTTTACGCGTGAAATTTATATCGAACGTGAAGACTTCAAAGAAGAAGCAAATAACAAATTCAAACGTTTAGTACTTGATAAAGAAGTACGCTTACGTGGTGCTTATGTTATTAAAGCGCAGCGTGTTGAAAAAGACGAAAATGGCGAAATCACAACTATCTTCTGTACTTACGACAGCGAAACACTTGGTAAAAACCCAAGTGATGGACGTAAAGTAAAAGGCGTTATTCACTGGGTTTCAGCACCAGAGTCTATCACTGCAGAAGTGCGTTTATACGACCGTTTGTTTAGCGTACCAAACCCAGCAGCTGCTGATGAGTTCGAAACAACACTAAACCCAGAGTCATTGGTTGTTTTGCCAAACGCTAAATTAGAGCCATCGCTTGCTGATTCTCAAGCAGAGCAGGGCTTTCAGTTTGAGCGTACGGGTTATTTCTCTCGTGATTCTAAATCAGAGAACGTTGTATTTAACCAAACAGTGGGTCTTCGTGATTCATGGTCTAAAACACAGTAGCTACGTTTAATAATGAGCCTGTATTTATACCGGCTCACTATATACTATCGTAATTTAGACACAAAAAAACCTGCAATTAGCAGGTTTTTTATTGCTTTAAAAAGCGCTATTAGCTGTTTGCGTCGCTAAACTCTTTACACGCTGCTTTATCATTACACTCACCGTATAAATACAAAGAATGATTTGTAAGGGTAATCCCATTTTCTTCAGCAATCTCAAGTTGACGACGTTCAATCATATCATCTTCAAACTCTACCACTTTGCCACATTTCAAACATACTAAATGATCGTGGTGCGTACTTCCAGAGAGTTCAAATACTGATTTTCCACCTTCAAAGTGATGACGGCTTACAATACCTGCATCATCAAATTGGTTAAGTACGCGGTATACAGTCGCAAGACCAATTTCTTCACCTAGATCCAAAAGAATTTTGTAAACATCTTCAGCACTGATGTGTTGGTTATCTGGAGATTGTAAAATCTCTAATATTTTAATACGCGGTAAAGTTACTTTTAAACCGGCTTTTTTAAGTTCCAAGTTATGATCAGTCATTAAATCTGTCTCAATTTTATTTGGTTATACTAGACATCTTGCAAAGATGTACACGACACATTAGCAATAAACAGGATAACGTGCCTAAGCGTTAAGTGCAAAGAACAATTGATTTATATTGCTATTAAAGCTTAAATCGCTAACTGTTTGATAGTTATTTAAACAGCTCGCGATATATGTAGAAAATTAGTCAGCTAATTCACTTAAACACATTTCTTCATACACTTGAGCCGACCATGCTTTAACACGTTGCTCAGTTAGCTCTGGTTGACGGTCTTCATCGATACCCAAGCCTACAAAGTGCTTCTCATCAGCCATGCCTTTAGACGCTTCAAAGTCATAGCTTTCGCTTGGCCAATGGCCCACAATAATAGCGCCACGCTCAGTAACTATATCGTTGATCATGCCCATTGCATCTAAAAAGTACTCTGCGTAATCTTCTTGGTCTCCACAACCAAAAATAGCCACAAGCTTACCTTCGAAGTCCACTTCCTCAAGCTCAGGGAAAAAGTCGTCCCAGTCACATTGCGCTTCGCCGTAGTACCAAGTCGGAATACCGAATAAGATTAAATCAAATTCAGCTATCTCTTCTTTAGAGCTTTTTGCAATATCATGAACAGCCACTAGCTTTTTACCCAATTCTTTTTGGATCATTTTTGCTACGTGTTCTGTGTTACCTGTGTCACTTCCGAAAAAAATGCCTACACTTGCCATGGATTTAAAACCTTTTATGTATCAATAGCCAATCTTTCTTGTAAAATCGTTTCAATCAGCGCACTGCGGCTAATATTTTGTGCATCTGCCATATCACTTAATGCTTGATATAACTGTGATGAAACTTTAAATTCAACACGTTTTAAACCACGTGCTTTATCTCTTTTTATTTGATTACGTTTATTTACCTTTAACTGCATATCCCGTGAAAGGGGATTGGTTTTAGGCCTGCCTGGGCGTTTTTCGTATTCAAATAAATCGAGTGTAGTTCTATCTGTTTCTGACTTCGCCATGCTTAACCTACACCTGCGCCTTGCCAAAATACTTGAATAAGCCCTTTAGCAATAAAGCCTGAACAACCTAAAAAGAGCACGCCCCAGACAATGTATTGTCCGAACTTTGGTACATTACCACTTTTTAGTACGTCTTTAATTGCCATGCCGATGAATATGAAAATACCGGCTAAGCCAAAATACAACCCTAGGGTATCAAATTCGTTAATTAACTGACTGACCATCAACGTATAACCTTTAAATTAAACGGCGCGTACTATAGCATATAAATATTGATATATTTAGTGCGCAGAATCAAAAACACGCGATTAAAATTACTTTAAATCGCAGTTAAAAAGTCATTTATCGCTTTATTAACAGCAAGGGGCTTTTGAGCATGAAGCCAATGACCTGCTCCATGAATAATTTTAGCCTTGGTGTTTTTAAAGCGTGTTGTAATTGCAGTACGATGTTCGGGCAAAATATAGTCAGAATCGTTGCCTTTAATGAAAATAGTATCGCATAAACAAGAATTGTTTTCATTAACATTGGATGTGATTGTCGAATATTTTTCATTGAGCACATTTAAGTTAAATCGCCACGCAAAACGACCTTCTTCATTTTTAGCGAGGCTTTTAAGTAAAAATTGTCGAACTCCAAGCTCTTCGATAAAAGGCTGCATAATTGCATCAGCTTGTTTTCGATCGTCGATTGATTGTGCTGAAACTGCTTTTAATGCTTGCAGTATTTTTGTGTGGCGAGCGGGGTAACTAACAGGTGCAATATCAAGTACAACCAATTTATTTACCAGCTCAGGATGGGTAAGTGCTAATTCCATTGCCACTTTACCACCCATAGAGTGGCCAACTAAATGGGCCTTGTCTATGTTTAAACGGGCTAATAACTCAACAATATCTTGTGCCATTGCTGGGTAATTCATTTCATCGCTATGAGGTGACAGACCATGGTTACGCAAATCAACGTTTATAACATTAAAGTGTTCACTTAATGGCTTTGCAATAACATTTAAGTTTTCTAATGATCCAAAAAGCCCGTGGATCAAAATAACGTTAGGACCTTGCCCTTGTTGCTTGTAATTTAACTGCATACTAGCCTCCTGAAAATTTGGCCATAGTTTGCCGAGCATTGCTCTAAAAAGCAAAAAATACAGCGACTATTTATTCAATTGGGCTTTTGTTTGTTAAATCAACAACAATCAAGTAAATATTAATATGTTTACGGGAGTGCTTGTTGTAACTCGCATTTCTGATTGGTTTGGGTATAATCACACGGGAGAAAGAAATGTGACCCGTAATGACAGGAATAACATGAAACAAATCGACATAGACGACGAATTATATCAATATATTGCAAGCAATACGCAAAGTATTGGTGAAAGTGCATCCACTATTTTACGTCGTTTATTAAATCTGAGCGGCGAAAAAATTCTAACCGCAAACGTAGAACTAACTCAAAACAATCAAACTGCGACTACGTCCACTGCTACATTAAAAAGCTCAGACCCAACGGCTGCTGAGACTACAAAAAAACAAACACCTGTAGCTCACGCACCTGTGCAGCAAAAAAGTGATAATATTTTTAATGTACTAAATAAAGAAGAGCTGGCAATGCAAAAGGGCGTTGTTGGACGTTTTTTGTTTATTTTAAGTGCATTTTACCGTACACATAAAACTGACTTTTCGGCTGTATTAGATATAAAAGGCCGCGACCGTGTTTACTTTGCTACCAGCAAAGAAGACTTAGTTAATAGCGGCAGTAGCATGAATCCTAAAAACATAACTGATAGTGAATATTGGGTTATGACGAATTCTAATACAACGCGTAAAAAAATGATGCTTCATGAAGTGGCTCTTTGCCTTGGTTACAGTGCAGAGCAAGCTGAAAAAATTCGCGATTACCTGTAAGGAAATATAATGGCTATTCACTCAGGCGCAGGTAAAACTGCTCCACAATCGGCACTGGTTAATGTTCCAAAATTAGTATCTGCCTATTATTTAAATGAACCAGATCTTGAGCAGAACCCTGAGCATTGCGTTGCTTTTGGTACATCAGGCCACCGTGGGTGTTCTTACGATGTTAAATTTAACGAATCACACATTTTGGCGATTACTCAAGCTATTTGTGATTACAGAAAACAAAATGATATTTTTGGTCCGTTATTTTTAGGTAAAGATACGCACGCATTGAGTGAGGCTGCATTTAATTCAGCTATTGAAGTTTTAGTTGCTAACGAAGTGCAAGTGATAACGCAAGAAAACGGTGACTTTACACCAACACCTGTAATCAGTCATGCCATCGTAAGTCATAACAAGCTACACCCAAATGAGCTTGCAGACGGGATTGTAGTTACCCCGTCGCATAACCCTCCTGAAGATGGTGGCTTTAAGTACAACCCACCTAATGGCGGACCTGCTGATACCGACGTCACTAAATGGATTGAAGACAGAGCTAATCAACTTTTATTAGAAGATTTAGTTGAAGTTGAGTTATTCCCATTCGCTAAAGCATCGCGTTCAGGTTTTATCCGCTACGAAGATTTAATGACTCCTTATATTGATGATTTAGCAAATATCGTTAATTTAAAAGCAATTAGCGATGCAGGTATCAAAATTGGTATCGATCCACTTGGTGGTTCGGGTATTAATTTTTGGCCTGTTATTGCTAAAAAATATAATTTAGATTTAACCGTTGTTAATGATGTTGTTGACCCACGTTTTGCTTTTATGCCACTTGATAAAGATGGCAAAATTCGTATGGATTGTTCATCACCTTATTCAATGGCGAATCTTATTGCATTAAAAGATGATTTTGATGTGTCTATTGGTAACGACCCTGACTACGATCGCCACGGTATTGTAACGCCAGATGGTTTAATGAATCCAAACCACTTTTTAGCAGTGGCAATCGATTACTTACTTAAACACCGTGATTGGAATGAAACCGTAGAAATTGGTAAAACATTGGTTTCTAGCTCTATGATTGACAAAGTAGCTGCTCGTAACAGCCGTAAAGTTAAAGAAGTACCCGTAGGCTTTAAATGGTTTGTTGAAGGCTTAAGTAAAGGCAAACTTGCGTTTGGTGGCGAAGAAAGCGCCGGTGCGGCATTCTTACGTTTTGATGGCTCTGTATGGTGTACAGATAAAGACGGCTTCATAATGGGGCTACTCGCTGCAGAAATACTTGCTGTGACAGGTAAAACGCCATCAGCGCTTTATAAAGAATTAGAACAAGAGTTTGGTTCTCCAATTTATAAACGCCTAGATGCACCTGCTACAAGCGGTCAAAAATCACGTTTAAAAGCATTGAGTGCTTCTGATGTTAAAGCAGATACACTTGCTGGCGAGCCTATTTTGCAAAAATTGACTCATGCACCAGGTAACGATGCGGCAATTGGTGGTTTAAAAGTGGTCACTGAAAATGGCTGGTTTGCAGCGCGTCCATCGGGTACTGAAGATATTTATAAAATATACCTTGAATCATTTAAAGGTGAAGCGCATTTAGCGTTACTTGAAAAAGAAGCTAAAAAGCTTGTAGATTCAGTTATAAGCTAACTTAATCTAATAATTTTAAAACGGCTGATTTATTCAGCCGTTTTCGTTTCTATACCTTGTGTATTTATAAAAATATATGCATAAGAGTCTACTCTCACATTATTTTTAAAGGGCTTATTATATGTCAGCCAATCCATCTTACTTAAATGAATTAAAACAAACTGGCGATTTTTTAACGCTTAGTCGTGACAACGAATGGCATTTAGATGCAGGTGAGTTTGTTTTAGATAATGGGACTCGTGTAAATATACACGATACCGGTGTAATTGAGTTTCAACCTGCTGTTAAAACAAGCAAAGATGTAATTTATTCAAGCGCTGTACACGGTAACGAAACTGCGCCAATTGAAATTTGTGATACGCTCATTAAACAAATTATAAAAGGCGAGCTGATACTTAAGCAGCGTGTTTTGTTTATTTACGGTAATCCACAATCAATTAATATTGGCCTGCGTTTTGTAGAAGAAAACTTAAATAGATTATTTAATGGTCACCATACAGTTGAAGGTGTACCAATGAATAATGAGCGAAACCGCGCTGCAAAGCTTGAGCAGTACGTAAGCGATTTTTATGCCCGTGGTGAGCAAGGCAGCAGCCGAAGTCATTACGACTTACACACCGCAATTAGAGGCTCTAAAAACGAAAAATTTGCTGTGTATCCATTTTTACATGGTAAGCCATGGAAAAAGTCGCAGTTACAATTTTTATTGAGCTGTGGTGTAAATACCGTGCTTATGATGAAATCTCCTGCAACAACATTTAGCTATTATTCGTCATTTATACACGGTGCTGACTCTTTTACGGTAGAGCTGGGTCAGGTTAAACCATTTGGCCAAAATGATATGGCCCGCTTTGAAAAAACAAAGCAAACCTTAACTGCATTAATTAGTCAAAATGAAGTTAAATATCCTGAATTTAATGCAAACGATTTTGAATTGTTTGCAGTGCACCGCACAATTAATAGAACGCAGCACGATTTTAGTTTTCCTTTTTCTGACGATGCTGAGAACTTTACTGGCTTTGCGAAAGGTGAACCACTTGCAACCGACGGTGATACAGCGATTTACGCTGACGTTGAAGGAGAGGCTATTATTTTTCCAAATGCGAGCGTAGCATTAGGGCAAAGAGCACTCCTTACTGTTATTCCAATGGATATTGATAGTAATTTCATCTAATTTAACTCATCAGACCACTAGTAACTTAAAGTTAACTATATGATTACTATTAATTAAAGTAACCGTATCGTTAACTTGCCACTTATTTAGCCAGTATTTGCTTTTGTTTCGTCCCAGATTTGTTGAATAACACTTTACGTTAACGTAAAGTGTTGGCAGCTTTAATTAAAGATAGTGCAGATGTTGCAAAGTTTAACCAGCAACAATCACCCACAATAATAATTTAAAGGGGCACTGTTTTACCGACAACAAAAGAAGGTAGGTTATGAGTAATCCAAATAACGTATCGCTGAATATTAACCACGCGCTTGAATTTATTGATGGCCAAGCACTTAATATTCCAACCCTTAGTATTTTAACTGAGGACGGCGACATCCATCCTAGTGCAACCGCACCTGACATTTCAAAACATACCGCTATTAAGTTATATGAAACAATGCGTTTTATACGTTTGTTAGATGAACGTATGCAAGGCGCGCAGCGCCAAGGCCGTGTTAGTTTTTATATGCAATGCCTAGGCGAAGAAGCCGCAGTTACAGCCTCTGCTGCTGCACTTGATCAAGACGATATGATCATGGCGCAATATCGTGAACAAGCTGCATTGCATTACCGTGGTTTTACACTTGATCAATTTATGAACCAAATGTTTTCAAATGAATTGGATTTAGGCAAAGGTCGCCAAATGCCAATCCATTATGGCTCTAAAGCGCTAAACTACATGACGATTTCATCGCCATTGGGTACGCAAATACCACAAGCAACGGGTTATGCATATGGCCAAAAAATAAAGCACATCGACGCTAAAACAGGCGAGCTTGCCAGCACAATTGATAATGTGACTATTTGTTACTTTGGCGAAGGTGCTGCATCAGAAGGTGACTTTCATGCCGGTTTAAATATGGCCGCTGTTCACAGAGCGCCGGTTATATTTTTTGCACGTAATAACGGCTATGCCATATCTACCCCTGCTGATGAGCAATTTAAAGGCGATGGTATCGCCTCGCGTGGTGTTGGTTATGGTATTAAAACAATTCGTGTTGATGGCACAGATGCACTTGCTGTGTATGCAGCGACTAAAAAAGCACGTGAAATAGCCTCAACACAAGGTGAACCTGTACTTATTGAATCAATTGCTTATCGATTAGGCGCGCATTCTACGTCAGACGATCCAAGTGGTTATCGATCTAAAGATGAAGAAGCAAATAATCAAACCTGTCCTATTGATAAATTTAGAAAATGGCTGGTCAAACAAGACTGGTTAAACGAAGAAGACGATATAAAAGCAAAAGAGTCGATTCGTGAAGAAATTTTAGCAGCGCTTAAACGTGCTGAAGTTGTTGCAAAGCCCGCTTTAGAAGAACTGGTATCTGACGTTTACGATACACCAATTCCATTATTGCAACGCCAGTACGAGCAATTAAAAGAACATATAAAACAGCATCCAAATGCTTACCCAGTAACCGCAGGGAGAATTAAGTAATGGCTAAAATGAACATGCTCCACGCAATTAACTCTGCCCTCGATATTACGATGGATGAACACCCTCAAGCCTGTATTTTTGGTGAAGATGTTGGTTACTTCGGTGGTGTATTTAGAGCAACATCAGGCTTGCAAGAAAAGTACGGTAAACATCGTGTTTTTAATACGCCTTTAACCGAGCAAGGTATTTTAGGTTTTGCTAATGGTTTAGCGGCATTTGGTGCACCTGCATTGGCAGAAATTCAATTCGCTGATTATATTTTTCCAGCGTTCGATCAAATAGTAAATGAAGCTGCTAAATTTCGTTATCGCAGTGGTAATGAATTTAATGTGGGTAACTTAACTATTCGTACGCCTTATGGCGGTGGTATTGCAGGTGGCTTATATCACTCGCAATCACCCGAAGCTTATTTTGCGCATACACCGGGCTTAAAAGTGGTTGTACCGCGTAACCCTTATCAGGCTAAAGGTTTATTACGTGCTGCAATTAAAGATGATAACCCGGTCATATTTTTTGAGCCTAAGCGTTTATATCGTGCATCAACAGGCGAAGTACCTGAAGAAGATTACAGTATTGAACTAGGCACGGCTGAAGTAGTACAAGAGGGTACCGATATTACGCTTTTAGCGTGGGGTGCTCAAATGGAGATTATTGAAGCGGCTGCACAGCAAGCAAGCGAGCAAGGTATAAGCTGTGAAGTAATAGATCTTCGTAGTATTTTACCATGGGATGTTGAAACGATTGCTAAATCGGTTATTAAAACCGGCCGTTTAATCGTGAGTCATGAAGCGCCCATAACTAATGGCTTTGGTGCCGAGATAGCAGCAACAATACAACAAGCGTGTTTCTTGCATTTAGAGTCGCCAATTTTACGTGTATGTGGCCTAGATACACCATACCCGTTGGCACTTGAAAAAGAATACGTACCGGACGCACTAAAAGTGTTGGCTGCAATTAAACAATCAATGGATTTTTAGGGGTTACCATGGCTAAAGATTTTATATTACCCGATATTGGTGAAGGCATTGTTGAATGCGAAGTTGTTGAGTGGCTAGTTCAAGAAGGCGATACCGTATCTGAGGATCAGCCAATTTGTGATGTGATGACAGACAAAGCATTAGTACAAATTCCGGCAGTGCATGATGGCATTATTTCAAAGCTATATTATCAAAAAGGTGAAATTGCTAAAGTACATGCACCTTTATTTGCTATGGATGTAAGTGGTGATAGTACGAGTAATGAAGTAGTAGAAGAGCCAGTTCAAGCTGAAAATCAAACTAATAACAATGTATCTGATGTAGTTGAGGACTTTATACTCCCAGATATTGGTGAAGGTATTGTTGAGTGTGAGATTGTTGATTGGTTAGTCGCAGAAGGCGATGAAATAGAAGAAGACCAAGCTGTTTGTGACGTAATGACCGACAAAGCATTAGTACAAATTCCGGCAAAATATACAGGCACAGTGCAAAAGCTATATTACCAAAAAGGTGAAATAGCAAAAGTACATAGCCCGTTGTTTCAAATGACAATTGCAGGCAGTGCAGTAAAGCCAAATGTTGATATAAACCAAGCGGTCGTAAAGGCTCAAACTAATGCTGTCGCTGAAAAAGTTGCCACTGTTAAAACGCAGCAAGCTGTAAAAGTTATCAATCAAAAAGCGGTGGCGTCGCCTGCGGTTCGCCGTAAAGCACGTGAACTTGATGTTGATTTAACGTGCGTTCCAGGTAGTGGTAAAAATGGTCGAATTTACAAGCAAGATATTGAAGAGTTTGTAAAAGGCGAAGTGCCAAATACTATTGATACTTCACCGCTTAATAGCGATGCTTCTCAAAGTGCAGTGCAAAACCAAACACAGAATCAAAGCGGTGGCGTACGAGTAGAGCAAATTAAAGGCATTAAAGCGGCCATGGCCAAGCAAATGGTGGCTTCGGTTTCAACTATTCCGCACTTTACGTTTAGTGATGAAATAGACTTAACACAGCTTATAGCTTTGCGCAGCTCCTTAAAAGAGCAGTACAAAGCACAAGGCGTAAAGCTCACCATGATGCCATTTTTTGTAAAAGCACTCTCGCTAGCAATGAAAGAGTACCCTGTACTGAATTCAAAAGTGAATGATGATTGCTCAGAGCTTACCTATTATAGCGATCATAATATTGGTATAGCGGTTGATTCAAAAATTGGCTTGTTAGTGCCTAATATTAAATCGTGTCAGAGTAAAAGCATTGTAGATGTGGCAAATGATTTAACTCGCTTAACTCATTCAGCGCGAGAAGGGCGTGTTGCACCGGATGATTTAAAAGGTGGGACGATTAGCATCTCTAATATTGGTGCAATTGGCGGCACTATCGCAACCCCTATCATTAATAAACCAGAAGTGGCTATTGTTGCGCTTGGTAAACTACAGCATCTACCACGTTTTGACGAAAGTGGGCAAGTTGTGAGTAAAGCTATTATGCAAGTGAGTTGGTCTGGCGATCATCGCGTTATTGATGGCGGGACTATTGCTCGTTTTAATAACCTATGGAAATCGTACTTAGAAAATCCATCGGTAATGATGATGGCTATGAGTTAATAATATAATTGTTTAAAACTGATAAAAAACCAGCAATTTGCTGGTTTTTTGTTTTAAAATAAATTGCTTTATATTAAGATTTATTTGTTGAACAAGTTTAATCAACACTCAATGGATTGTGGTTTGATATAAGGATGTTTGAAATAATATTGACTTTTACTTAGTCAATTTATAAACCCCCTCATACTATCTTAATTTGAACTCTGCAATTTTGTTTTAATGTAGGTACGAATATCAAATCCACTTATAAAAAATAATAAGGATTACAATGAAAGATCTTTTCTTTTTCGATTCAATGATAACCCCTAAAATAATCACTTTTATCTACTGGCTAATTTTATTTGCTTCATTAGTTTCAGGGATTACTGCTATGTTTACAAGTTATGGTGGTGGCTTTATTACTGGTATTGGCATTATTGTTTTCGGAGCAATTGGTGCAAGAGTTTGGTGTGAGTTTGTGATTGTGTTATTCAAAATAAATAGTAATTTACAAAAAATAGCTGATAAAGAAAATTAATTAAAACCAAGCTCAGCAATTGCTGAGCTTTTTTGTATATGGCAATTTTAACTTAAAAAATAAATGCCATAGCCAACGGCCAAAGCAGGGATAGATGTATAAAGCGTAGCTATCACTGCTGCTCTAGGAGCCATTGCTATTGCTGGAAATAACGCATCACCATCGTTAGAAATCGCGTTTCCTGCTAAAGCACTAAAGGGAATAATGCCTTGAATATACAATGTAGTGACAATTATTTGCGGGCCACAGCCAGGTAAAAACCCAATAACAACTGCAATAAGCGGTGCTAAATAGGCGTAATGTACAAACCACGTTTTTAAGTTCAGTCCTGCAATATTGACTAAAATTTCAAATAACATAAAAGAGGCTACTACCCATGCAGTTACAAAGTGTGTGTCTTGTAATACTTTAATTATTTTAGAAGGAGGATTACAGGTATCATCTTCTGAGGTCACTTCTTTATAACTTTCACCCTTTGACGAAAATGCCCAAATACTGACAACAAAGAGTGACATTGCGGCACCAAAAATACTGATCACAGTATCTATATTTGTGCCAAATTTTGTGAAGTCGACATTAAATGCAATTAAGAAAGCAATCATTAAGCTAGGTACAATTGTTATCATCCACACAGGTTTACTAATTTTAATAATATTAGTGGGTAAAATTTTAATTTGATGTTTTTGTTCTTGCGCTGTTGGGCGTAAAAAATCTTTACTATGCATTGCATTAACAAGCAATCCACTTACTATACCGACAGTTAATCCTATTCCCATAATGATTAAACCTTCAGTAGGGCGTGTGGCAAGTAGCAAAAAAGCAGCATCGCCCATCGTTGCTGTTAGCACAGCAACAATAGAGCCAAAGCTCGCTTGACCTTTAGTAAACTGCGTAACAACTATAATA
Organism: Pseudoalteromonas fuliginea; assembly: GCF_000690055.1. Lineage (GTDB taxonomy): Bacteria > Pseudomonadota > Gammaproteobacteria > Enterobacterales > Alteromonadaceae > Pseudoalteromonas > Pseudoalteromonas fuliginea. Next base: position 6,216 of record NZ_JJNZ01000004.1, on the reverse strand, counting down.
GCGCCACCACAGCCAGGTAATGCACCTAAAACAGCAGCAAAACTAATTTCTAAAATAGGCGACTTAGCACTTAAATAACTCAGCTCTAGTTGAGGTAAATGCTCTATAGCGTAGTAATAAATCAAAAGGGTAGCAGCAACAAACACACTCACTTGAAAAAAAGCATCGCTTAATGCAGTCACAGTAATTTCACGTAAGGTAGGTAATGCTAAGCAAACCAATATAAATAAAGGTAGCAATAAACGTTTGTTTTGGCCTATAAACTGTCTTGACGCGGGAGTTATTAAACCAAAGTGAGAGAGTAGAATCATACAATGCGACCTAATAAATTATCTAAGTCACACTGTATATTTTAATTAAACGATAATCAATATCATTTGCATTAATTAAGTCGAATGCTTGTTTGAATTTCCGATTAAAATAAAACAATGTGCGTATCCATTTATGTGTCAATATCACCTACTTGTGGGTTATAACCACAATAGGCTACCTAACCTAAAAATAAAAAACACATCGCTGTAAATTTAACCTTTGATGGTAAACACGACTTATATTATTTACGTTGAAATTCTGAATTTGTATTCCACGTCGGCCATTGCTCTTGCTCAGAAATATCAAAACCTACTTTATAAAACAATTGTAAGTCTTGAACAGCACCCGATAAATCCCATTCATCTCTATAACGATCACATGGTTGATGATAACAACCGCGAAGTACTAAACTCATGCGTTTACGGTAATTAGCTGTCTCTTCGTCAGCTGCGACTGTGCCGCCACCTGCGTACATGGCTGGAATCCCCATATTAGCAAATGCAAAGTGATCAGAGCGGTAATAGCCACCAGATGATGGTTTAGGATCGCCTGATATTGTTCTGCCTTGCTCTTTAGCTGCAGTTGCTAAAAACTCATCCATTTGTGACTTGCCAATACCAACCACATTCATGTCTTTTACTTTGCCTAATAAATTTAAGCTATCCATGTTTATGTTAGCGACTGTTTTATTAGCTGCAATCACTGGGTTAGCTGCATAGTATTTAGAACCTAGTAAGCCTTGCTCTTCAGCAGTTACTGCTAAAAATGTCATTGAGCGGCTAGGGTGCTTAGGTAATTTAGTAAAGGCTTCAGCTACTTCAATTAGCCCAGCTGTACCCGTTGCGTTGTCATGAGCACCGTTATAAATTTGATCGCCTTTACGTGTTTTGTCTGTACCTAAGTGATCCCAGTGAGCTGAGTAAATAACATGCTCATCTGGTTGCTCGCTTCCTGGTAACGTGGCAATAAAGTTATACGACACTGATTTTTTAATCGTATTTTTAACATTAACAGAAGCAGTTAAATCGCCCATATCAACATGGTAAGCACCTTTAGCAGCATTTGTTTTAACGGTATCAAAATCTAAACCTGCTTTAGTGAAAAGCTCTTTTGCTACGTCAGTTGTAACCCAGCCTTCAACAGCTACACGATCCATATTGTTGTTTTCTTTTTGAAAACCAAACTGCTCACCGCTCCACGAGTTTTCAACTACTGACCATGGGTATGACGCAGGTGCTGTTTCGTGAATAATAATTGCGCCAGCTGCACCTTGTCGACTTGCTTCTTCATATTTGTATGTCCAACGACCGTAATAAGTCATTGCGTCGCCAGTAAATAAAGCAGGGTCTTTTGTTGCAAAGCCCGGATCGTTAACCAGCATTACAACCGTTTTGCCCTTAACGTCTAACCCTTCGTAGTCATTCCAATTGTACTCAGGTGCATTAACGCCGTAGCCCACAAATACGAGTTCAGAATTTTCTATGCCTTCTTGTGCGCTAATGCGGCTGCTACCCATAACCATGTCTTTTTTATATTGATAGTCTTTACCACCAATACTAAGGACCATATTCGAATCAGCTTCTAAAGAAACCAATGGCACTTCTTGTAAGTAACTGTCGCCATTACCGGGTTCTAAGCCTAAAGCTTTAAACTGCGCAGTTAAATAATCAAGCGTTAGCTTTTCGCCAGGTGATGAAGGAGCACGGCCACCAAACTCATCCGATGCGAGTACTTTTACATGTTTAGCCAATTCATCAGCTTGAATACTGTTATAACCATTTGTTACATCAGTAGGGGTAATACTTGTTGTTGCGCAACCTGCTAAAACAGCCGTAGCGAGGAGTGTGAGAGAGAAATAATGTTTCATGTCAGCTCTTTTTTTGTTTTAAGTTGTGATTAGTATATTAACTTCTATTAAGCAGAACCAGTTTTTGCGGTAAACTTCTCGTAAATTATAGGCATAAATTGTTAAAGGTTTAAATGAAGCGTTTTACTCCCCCCGAGCAGTGGCAAATCAGTAGTTTAGAAACAGGTGCATTTGCGCATTTACGTGAGCTATTTAAAGTTAACGAACTAGCAGATTGGCCGGCGCCGCAGTGGTTTTCTCCATTTTTAACCGCTATTAATGAGAATAATATTCCTATTACTTTTGAAGATGATGCAAAGGTAGACTTTGGCGAGCGGTATTACGAGCAAGTAATTTTTGAAACGGGTGTTGTACCTACACGCAGTGAAAACTGGCATGACTTATTTGGTGGGTTTATATGGTGTTTATTTCCTAAAACCAAAGCGTTAATAAACCATAGGCATGTGCAAGATATAGCTGAGCATGGACTGCAACAGCGTACCAAGCATCGTAATGCACTAACGCTTTTTGATGAATGTGGCGTTGTATTAGCTATAAGTGAGAGTAAATGGCAGCAGTGGCTTTGCGATCACCAATGGAAAACTGCATTCGTTGAACACAGACATGAGTGGGGTAAAACAATAAAACCTTTTATGTTTGGTCATGCTAATTATGAAATGCTAACAAAGCCTTATATAGGTTTAACGGGTAAAGCGTTATTTGTTTGTGTACCTAATGAAATATTTTGTAAAGATTTAGTAACTCAATACCAGTACCTTGACCAAGCCCTTTATGAGATGATTAATACAGATAACTGCTTAGCCGATAACAAAAAGCTTTCACCACTGCCTTTATTAGGTGTGCCTGGCTGGCATGACGAAAACAAAGACGACTCTTTTTACAACAATACAGATTATTTTAGAGCGAAACGAAGGATGCGAACATGATAGAAGTTGCTGGGCTTAAAAAGAAATTTAAGCTAACTAAAGATCACAAAAAAAATAAAATAGATGACATCGATCCTCGTGAAGATAAAGACTACTTTCACTCAGTACGAGACGTTAATTTTAGTTGCGCTAAAGGTGAGGTACTTGGATTGCTCGGCCCAAATGGTGCGGGTAAAACGACGACACTTAGAATGATTTCAACCGCGTTAAAGCCCGATGAAGGCTCAATAACGATTGCCGGAAACGATATTGTAAAAAAACCGCTATTGGGACGTAAGTCTATTGGTTTTTTATCAGGCTCTACAGGGTTGTATGGCCGCTTAACTGTAAAAGAAAATATAGAGTATTTTGCAAAGCTTCATGGCATGAACAAAAGCGATATAGCAACGCGTTGTGATGAGCTATTTACATTGCTTGATATGCACAAATTTGTAGATAAACGGGCAGAAAACCTTTCAACAGGTATGAAGCAAAAAGCAAATATAGCGCGTGCAGTTGTTCATCGCCCAGCAGTTGTGGTACTTGATGAGCCAACAACGGGCCTTGATATAATGACAACACAAACAGTTATTAAATTTATCAAAGGTTTAAAGGCGCAGGGGACACCTGTTATTTTCTCAACCCATCATCTAGATGAAGTAGCCCTTTTATGTGACCGTGTCGCTGTAATTAACGAAGGTATTAGCTGTTTTGACGGGACAGTAGAAGAGTTTAAACAAGCAGGCAATAGTGATGAGCTTAACCAAGCGTTTATGAATATATTAACGGAGAAACATGATGTTTGAGGTATTTAAAAAGGAATTAAGAGAGTTATTACGCGATAAAAAAACGCTATTATTTGTAGTCGCGCTCCCTGTTGCTATATTTCCGTTATTGTTTGCCGTAATGGCATTTATAAGCTCGCAAGCTGCAATGGACGCTGAGCAAAAAGTAAATACTTACGCGATTATCAACGGTGAATACGCACAAGAATTTACTGACAAAGTGTTTTATCACAAAAGTTTTGAGCTTTATAAAGGGGATAAAACCTTTAACAATATTGATGAGCTTAAAGCAGGCGTAATCGCTGGCGATATTGATATGGGTATTTATTTACCAAGTCATGCTGTGCAAACATTGGACGATGGAAAACAAAGCCAGTGGCAGGTTGTTTTTAACGATTCAAAATCTATCAACTTTTTATTCGAACGCGTTAAAGAACTCGCAAAAGAATACAGTGACGTGCTCCAAACTCAAAAGCTAATCAGTTTTGGTATTGAAGAGTCTGTTCAAAAATCTATTCTTAATCCGATTGAAGTCATAAAAGTGGATACAGCCGATAAACGTGAAAACCTTGGCGAAAAAATTGGCGGGTTTTTACCTTATTTACTTATTCCATTAGTATTGATGGGGGCAACTTATCCCGCTATTGATTTAGGCGCTGGCGAAAAAGAACGCGGCACGCTAGAAACACTCCTACTTACACCTATTACGCGTACAGAGCTGGTGCTAGGTAAATTTATAACCTTGTTAACTACATCCATTGCCTCCACAACCATAACGGTCTTAAGTATGGGCTGCTGGATAGCACTGGCGCTCGCATTTGCCGATCTTGATTTTATTAAAGCGGCATTTAGTACATTAGCAGTTACCGACTTACTGATGATATTTTTACTATTATTACCGGTTGCAGCTATATTTTCGGCCTTAGCTCTGGCTATATCTATCTATGCTCGCACGTTTAAAGAAGCGCAAAACTATATGGCACCACTTAGTATGGGCGTATTTTTCCCGATTATTATTTCAATAATGCCAAATATGGAACTCACTGCTAAAACAGCATTTATTCCAGTTACAAACGTGGCTTTAGCGATTAAAGAAATAGTAAAAGGGACTGTTGATTACACATTCATAGGCTTAATATTTTTAGCCACTGCAATCATTGCTGCAGGGCTACTGGCCTTTTGCGTTAAGTGGTTTAATCGCGAAGATGTACTTTTTAGATGATATAAAGTTATCCTGGCTTTGGTAATTTATTACCAAAGCCAGTAATCGTATATTTAGGTTTTATAGCAGCGTTTAGCTGCTATTTTTATATGTTGATTTTAATTATGGAAATCATCAATAATACCAATACCCTTAATTACGTGATCTATTTTTAAGTAAGAAAATAGTGTTGATAACAAAGCAAAAACTTCTTTATTTAATTGTTATCACTAATTGCTCTACCTCCTGCATCCATGCAGTCGCATAACAGAAATTTTAACGCAGTTAAAGTCAGATTTAATCCCTGAAGTTGATCAAGTATTATTGCGGATTGGTATAAAAAATCTTTTAAACAGCTGTTTATGAATGTTGCTCTCATGGTCATTAGTTCCCAATGTTCAGATCTGTTCAGAACGTATTAACGTACTCTATGCTTATAATTACCTCGGTGTTTATTAATTTAAGTTAGGCGTGTTGAACTTTTGTGGGTGAAATCTCAAAAATAGACCTGTTTTTTAGTCAGGGCAAGAGCATGAAAAAAGTCTATGCGTTCAGTACCGTTTCAAGGTAGGCTGTACTGCGCATAGCTTTTTTCTGTTTTGCGGGCATGCCTTTACTAAAACTTTTTTCTGCTTTTAGCTGATTAAATGCGATGTGTCTCAGCCCCGCAAATACAGGTGCTGCACCTTCGCGCCTAATTCGACACTCATCTTCTTTAAATCCTACATCTAAACGCCAATGTAATCCATTTTCTATTTGCCAATGTTGTCGTGCTCCTCTCGCGAGTTCTTCCGCTGAACTAATATAGTATCTATAGCATAACTCATTGCTTAATTTACCTTTTTCTTTTCTATAAGAAACAATAACACCCACTGTTTACACACCTTCCCAGTGTATCGTTTCTGATAAACCGCTCACGTTATGGCTCACTGCACAGCACCAAAATTCTTCTCTATTTTTTGATAATCGGCTTCGTTAAACAAGAGCCCATCAGATGCTTGTCGTGCTACCTCAGGTAATAACACATCTTCTATTTGTGACAGTAGCCTTTTATGGTTTGCTTTTACAGCAAGTAAGTAATCGGCTTCTTTACCAACTATTTTTTTGCAATTGATTTTTGACATCCCATAGCGTCAATCGTTACTA
>NZ_JJNZ01000003.1 GCF_000690055.1 Pseudoalteromonas fuliginea | reverse complement strand
GGCAATTGCTCCCTGCATTGCTCTACCTCCTGCATCCATGCAGTCGTAAATAAAAAATTTTTAACGACGTTATAGTGCAATTTAATTCGTTAAATTGATCAAATATTTATGCTGGTTGGTACTACTCTTTAATAAAGGCCTCACCTTCAACCATCCATTTAGCAGCAGGTTTACCTTTTAAGTAATGATCAAAATACTGCATCATACGCACAGAAAAGTCGACCTGATTAGGAAACTTTTTCAAATGATGCGGTTCGCCTTCGTACTGCAAGAAGGTGGCGTTCTTTCCTGCACGACGAAGTGCTAAATAATACTGGACGCTTTCATGCCAAGGTACGGCATCATCTTTATCACCAGACATTATCAAAATAGGCGTATTCACTTTGTCTGCAAAAAACACCGGTGAGTTTTCTATGTACAGATCTGGTGCTTCAAATAAGTTTTTACCTATACGGCTTTGCCCTGTTTCGTATTGGAATTGACGAGCAAGCCCCGATTTTAATCGAATGCCGCTATAAGCACTGGTCATGTTTGATACTGGTGCACCTGATACAACCGCTTTGAACATATCTGTTTGGGTTATCATAAACGCACTTTGATAACCTGCCCATGAGTGCCCTTGTAAGCCAATTTTGTTTTTATCAGCTATACCTAAATCAATAAGCTTTTGGGTGGCGTTTATCATGGTTTGCGTTGACGATTTACCCGGGTGACCTATTTCAAAGCGAATATCAGGTAAAAATACCGCATAACCGTTTGAGGTAAACATAGGAAAATTAGGGCGATGGTTTAATTCCATTTTTGGAAAGTCATACATACGCTGGCTCATGTAACGGTAAAAATACACAACCACAGGTACTTTATCGCCTTTTTTATAGCCCGCTGGTTTTATTAGTACGCCTTGTAAGTCTTCGCCATCAAAACCTTTATAGCTTATTAGTTCTGGCTTTTCGCCCCATGCAAAATTACTAATTTGTGGGTTTAGCGTGGTCACTTGTTTTGGTGCGCTAAAGCTAAAATCAGTTTGGTAGTAATCAGGAAATTGGCTATAAGTTTGCGAGATAAATAAGTACTTGTCAGCCTTTTTGGCTTTTTTAACTATATCAAAGCGTTTATTACCGCTAAGCACCTTAGTTAGTGTGTTAGTGGTTAAGTCGAGCTTTGCAACTTCGCTTTGTTTAGTTTGTAAGTTAATAGCAGAGACAAGTAATGTATCGCCTTTTTTAAAGCCCACTTGGGTTTTATCAAGCTTAATAACACGGTACTGCGTATTGCTTTGCTTACCATTAGTTAGGCGTTTAGCTTGCTGCGTTTTTACGTCAAACGCCCAAATATCGTATTTACTATAAGCAAGTATTTGGCTGCTATCGGTCATCCAACCAGCAAAACCATAACCAGGTTGAGTAGACGGGTAGTCGTGTTTATCATCAGCAAAGGTTGCCTGAATCGCTTTTGTAAGCGGTGTTACTTTATTATTTTTTAAATCTTTTAACTGTATTTGGCTGTCGTTAAAGTAAGCTGCAAATTCACCGTTTGGTGCAAGGCTTGGTCTAAACGGATAGTTGCTAATAATGGGAGTTTGTTTACCGGTGTTTATATTTACTGCAAAGTAATCAGCAAAAAAACCGCCGTACATTATTTTTTCTAGGTAGGGGATGTTAGATGAGCCAAGTAAAGATACATCTCGCTGAGGGTTTAGTGCAACCTCAGGCATATTAGTGGTACTGAGCTGTACCACTTTTTGCGAGTTAACGTGATATACCGCGCTGTAATGGCGGTTTTTATTAACTTCGTTCCATTGCTGTGCTTCACGCGGTTTTATTTGCGCATCGTTGTTGTGCCATACATCTAAACCTTTATGTTCACGTATGGTATCAAAGTCGTACAATGAGGCTTCGTCGGTATATTCTTTGGCTTTTACTTTAGCTGCTAATTTTGGATGGTTTTCAAAATATAAGCGCTCGCCATTTTCTGACCATTTAAGGGATGCTGTTTTACCTAGCGTCCATGCTTTATTAGGTGAATCTATAGTTGCAAGCTTCTCGTTTTTATATAGCTGTAAAGTGTAGCTTCGACGGCGCGAGTCATCATTTACATAGTTACCCAATGTAAATGCTGCAATATTGTCAGTTGGGTGCCACGCTATTTTATTTGCGATTACGCCCGGTTCATCAATTAATGCACTGCTATTAAAGTCACTTAGCTCAATTAACGCTATTTGGTTGTTATTACCGTCGCTGTAACTTTGACTCACTAATAGCTGGCTGTTAGCTGAGTTAATTGCGTAGCTAAATACGTTTTCTATTGTATGGCTGCGTTTATCAGATAAATTTACGATAACAAGTGGATAGCTCTTATCTTTTTTATCGGGCGTGATAGCGTTGTCTTCTTCGTTTTTAGTGCTATCGGATTTATCTTCTACTTTTGCGTCATCGTCTTTTTTATTTAAACGATAAGCAAGCCACATACCATCATCAGATAACGTGTAATCTTTTACATCAGCAAAGCTTTGTTGAGCACCTGATTGTGTGTTTACGAGTACCAGATTGTTTTTAAGTGTGTCTTTTTTTTTGGTTGTTTCTTTTTCAAGTAAGGTAGGTACTTGTGTAAAAGCGACCCAGTTAGCGGCTTTATTAATATGAGGCTTTGTACCGCGTTCTACTTCTGCGATGAGTGTATTGCTTTGTAGTGAGTAAACTTGGCCAGTTGCATTTCCACGATACGGCGTTGCACTAAAAGTGAGTACTTGGCCATTGTCAGATAGTTGCGTGCTTTTAGCTGATTTAAAACTAAATACGTCTTTAAATTGTAGCGATTCTTTGGCGTGTATGCCGGTGCTAGTTAAGCTGGCAATGAGTGCCGTGCTTAATAAGGTGAGTTTTGTTTTCATTATTGATTCTCGTATTATGACATTGTTTCATTGTAACGAGTTTGGTTCATAATTCGAGCGGATCAGATAAATGGCAGCTATATACGATAAAACGACCCGTAGGTCGTTTTATCGTATTTAATTTATTAATTTAGCAAACATTACAGCCAAATTTTTTGTAGCTCAAGCCATTGTTTTTCAAATTGAGTACTTGGTTTAACTTTAAAGTCGCTACGTACAAACTGATTCATTTTTCCTTCAACGTAAGCAAGTAAAAAGTTTGCAAGCGTAAGCTCATCACTTTGAAAATTTTTACCTTCACGAAGCTTTCTCTCACGAAGTACTTGTTTAAACTGAGTTTCTAGTTTTTCAAAAAAACTTTGTACACGCTCACGTAATCGCTCTTGTTCACCTTGCAGAGCATCGCCAGTTAGAATACGTGTAATACCTGGGTTTTTTTCAGCAAATGTGAGTAGCAGCAATAAAATATTATATATACGTGCTTGGCTTTCTTTTTCGTTTTCTAAAATAAGGTTAATGCGCGATAAAAGAGTATCTTCAATAAACTCAATTAAGCCCTCAAACATACGTGCTTTGCTCGGAAAGTGGCGATATAGCGCAGCTTCAGATACACCTACCTCAGCAGCTAGCTTAGCTGTAGTGATTCGTTGCCCAGGGCTGGTTTCTAGCATTTGTGCGAGTGCTTGCAGTATTTGCTCTTTGCGATTACTTCTTTTTGTCGCAGGCATGAACATTCCTTTTTATTAGTTATTCTTAGTGGCGCAGTTAAGAACCCTAGTCATTTTTTGTTCAAATGAATGGCGTATGTTAATGTTTTATTCAGTTTGTTTCCAGCCTTTTTATAGATGTTTGGCCAGCTGTTCGATCACCTTGCGAGCTATTTCTATTTTACTTGTAGTTGGTAATTCTAGTTGTTCGTTATGCCAGTACAGTGTTAAAGCATTATGATCGGAATTAAACCCTAAGCCACTTTTTGATACGTCATTAGCGCAAATCATATCTAGATTTTTATTCTTTAGTTTACCTTTAGCATAGCTTTCTACATTTTGAGTTTCGGCAGCAAACCCTACTGTATAAGGGCGGTTTTGCTTAAGATTAGCAACAGCAGCAATTACGTCAGGGTTTTTAGTTAAAGTCAGTGTGAGTTCGTCGCCTTGCTTTTTCATTTTTTGAGTCGCAATGTTTGCAGCTCGGTAATCTGCAACAGCAGCACAGCCAATAAATGCATCTGATTGTGGCGCGTAAGCAAGTGATTCAGTTAATAACTGCTCAGCGCTTTCTATATTAATAAGATTTGCGCCAGTAGGGGCTTTTATAGCTACAGGGCCTGAAATTAAGTTAACCTTTGCGCCAAGTAATAAAGCCGCTTCTGCAAGTGCGTAGCCCATCTTCCCTGAGCTGTGATTTGATATAAAACGCACCGGATCGAGTGGCTCTCGCGTTGGACCTGCTGTTATTGTAATTGTTTTGCCAACAAGCAGTTGTGGGTGCTCTTTTGTAATACATAGCTGGACAAGTTCATGTGGCTCTAGCATGCGTCCTGCGCCAACATCGCCACAAGCTTGCTCGCCTTTGCCTGGCCCCCAAATAAGTACGTTACGTGCCTTTAGCGTTGCCAAGTTAGCCTGTGTGGCTGCGTGGGCATACATTTGTTGATTCATTGCTGGCGCAACAGCTACTTTTGCAGGTGTCGCCAGTAGCAGCGTAGTTAGTAAATCATCAGCAATACCAGCGACCATTTTGGCGATAATATTACACGTTGCAGGAGCAACTAAAATTAGATCAGCCCATTTTGCAAATTCAATATGGCCCATTGCAGCTTCGGCTGAAGGGTCTAATAATGAATCTGAGACAATTTCGCCGCTTACAGCTTGCATAGTCAATGGTGTAATAAAGTGCTTAGCGGATTCAGTCATGACTACTTTTACTTCACAACCAGAATCTTTTAATCGCCTTACTAGCTCAGCGCATTTATAAGCCGCAATACCACCGCTAATGCCAAGTACAATTTTTTTGTTCGTTAAAGTGATCATGGTTGTTTATCAGTCTTATTTAATATTGTGTCTAAAATAACAAATCTTTGCTTATTGAGCTAAGTTTTAATACTAAAATAACGGGCAAAATTTGAATTTTGCATTACATTTATAGAACACTTTTGCTCCTCAAGGATGAATAATGCAACTCACTGCACTACCTAATTCGCTTCGCCCTCGTGAAAAGCTCATTGAAAAAGGGGCCAAAGCATTAAGTGATGCAGAGCTTCTAGCTATATTTTTACGTACTGGGTTACCGGGTATGAATGTTATTGAGCTGGCTCAACATTTATTGAATGAAAATAAAACACTGCATAATTTATTTAACGCCAGTATTGAAGAGTTTTGCTCTCAAAAGGGATTAGGAACTGCTAAGTATGTGCAGCTACAAGCTGTACTTGAGTTAAGTCAACGTTACATGCAGGAACGTTGCCAACGAGACGCCGTATTTAATTCGCCAAATTCAGTCTACGATTATCTAACAATTCAAATGCGTGGTTTGCAGCAAGAAGTGTTTATGGTGTTATATCTCGATAGTCAAAATCGTTTAGTTAAAGACGAAATACTTTTTTATGGCACAATTAATTCTGCCAGTGTTTATCCGCGTGAAGTGGTAAAGGCTGCGCTAAAGAATAATGCGGCTGCTGTTATTTTTGCCCATAATCACCCAAGTGGCATTGCAGAGCCAAGCCAAGCAGATAAACTCATCACTAATAAATTACAACAAGCGCTGCAATTGGTCGACATAAGTGTGCTCGATCACATCATTGTTGGCGGTGAAACTTGTGTTTCGTTTGCTGAGCGAGGCCTAATTTAGCTCCTTAGATAGATAAATGTGCTAAAAATGAGCTGTTTAATACATTTTGGCAAATTAGTTTAATTTAAATGCAGTTTTTACTTTCCCTAAGGGCATTCGATCTTTATAATTGGCCGCTATCAAATTTACATATGAGCTGGTTGGATAGATCAGTATTTGATCTTTGCCTGTAAAAGCTGTATAAAGAGCGCCCTTCGATTTATCTCTAGGGCAGAAATACACGGCCTTAGATTAAATTAAGCTCGAGCGAAGTTATTGGAGATATATAGACATGTCTAAAGTATGTCAAGTTACAGGTAAGCGTCCAGCGGTTGGTAATCACCGTTCACACGCGAGAAACGCGACTAGACGTCGTTTCCTACCTAACCTACAAACACACCGTTTTTGGGTTGAAAGTGAAAAACGTTTTGTAACATTACGCACTACTACTAAAGGTATGCGTATTATCGATAAAAAAGGCATCGACACGGTTCTTACAGAAATCCGTGCTCGCGGCGTTAAAGTTTAAGGATCTGAATCATGCGCGATAAAATCCGTTTAGTTTCAACTGCCGGTACTGGTTTTTTCTACACTACTGACAAAAACAAACGTAACATGCCTGAGAAGATGGAAATCAAAAAGTTTGATCCAAAGATTCGTAAACATGTTCTTTTTAAAGAAGCTAAAATTAAGTAATTTTAGTTCTTCTTTTAGAATGTAAAAACCCAGCCTAGGCTGGGTTTTTTGTTTTTGTGGTTAAGTAATTTAATATTGGTTTGAATAATTAACTAACCTGAACTCTGCTTGAGATAGATTTATTATCCAGAGTTCAGGTTAATTACATAGCTTTAATTTCTTAATTATACTAATTTTCTGGGGTCTGTTGATCTTTGCGGATTAAAATTTATTCAAACTAGGGGCTATTTAATCGCGGCGCGAAATTTGTAACCTAGTGGGCTCGGTAACTGCTCCTGCTCACGCCCTTACCTACATCCATGCAGGCAACAAAGAGTAAATAGCCCCTAGGAAGAATCCTTTGGGCAGCGCCTGTTTGGTATTAATGCTACGTTATCGCCCATTTATGGGGAATAACCACACTGCATAGGCTCTGCCTTGCCTAAATACCAAACAGAATGCTGCAAATTCAACCTTGAAAGAACAACATACCCTAATTAAGTGATCTACTTTGGGGTGAGAAAACCGTGTTGATAACAAGGCAAAAATTTCGTTATTTAGTTGTCCTATATCAGAAATTTTTAACACAGTTAGCGTCAGATTTAATACCCCAAATTGATTAAGTATTATTGCGGATTGGTATTACTCACCGTATTAAAAATGATTCATAGTCGGCTGTATGGATGTAGGAGATAAAGTAAGGCACTGCGTAATTAGTGATAACAACTATATGTCATACCTCGCCTTGTTATTGCGCAACTATCTTATCGTTAAATAAACCCATATAAGCAGATTGGCATAATCCGAGTTGCTATAAATTGTTTTTAAATAAAAAAAGGCCAAGCTTTTCAGCTTGACCTTTGCTCTCAGGGAGTTGTTTCAATAAATTATGGCTGATATTGTCCGGTAAGAGTTAAGCCAGAGAATGTGCTGTAAGCGTTAACGCTTAAATGCCATGTTCCTGCTTGTGGGCTTGAGAATGTACATGTTTCAGCGTTACCATTTTTATATGGACGGCAGTCGTAACTTGATGCTGTTGGTTGGCTACCAAATTTAACAAATAAGTCAGCATCGCCAGTCCCACCTGATGTTGTTACGGTAAATGTAGACATACCGGCAGGTACATCTAGGGTGTAATGTTTCCATTGACCAGCATTAGCACTTACATCACTTACTGAGCCACCACCGGCTGCAGGTGGTGTTGTTGTCGTACCGCCACTTGCTGCAGCAACAGCGGCTGCTGCATCTACAATACCAGTACCACAGTTATTACATGAAGCTGGGAATGAACGCGTTGTCGATTTTAGAATATTTTCTATTTCATCAGGCGTAGCATTTGGTTTGGCTTGCTTAATAAGTGCTGCAACACCAGCAACATGAGGAGCTGCCATAGATGTACCTTGTGAAAAACCGTAGCTATCACTTGAAGGTGTTGACGAGCCTGTATTATAAGTTGATAGAACGCCTTCAGAGTCGTTTGCAAAACTTTGTGCGCCGCCAGGTGCTGCAACATCAATATTGCTACCGTAGTTTGAGTAATAAGCGCGACCGCCGTTGCGCCCAACCGATGCTACGTTTACTACACCGCTACAGTTACCTGGATTATAGTTTGCTGAGTTGTCGTTATCGTTACCAGCAGCAATAACCACAACAGTGCCATTGCTACGTGCTGTGTTAATCGCATTTTGCGTTGTAGAACTACATGAACCGCTGCCACCTAAACTCATGTTAATTACATCTGCAGGGTTTGAGTTTGCAGGAACGCCTGAAACACTTCCACCTGATGCCCAAATAATGCCGTCAGCAATGTCAGATGTTAAACCACCACACTTACCAAGCACACGAACAGGAACTACTTTTGCATTATAAGCAACGCCAGCAACACCTTCACCATTATTAGTGACAGCAGCAACTGTGCCAGCAACATGCGTACCATGCCAGCTAGAGTTTTGTGCACCGTTAGAACCACATTCATTTGCTGCAACCGCATCGCCAGGATCGCGAGCATCGCTATCACGACCACCGCCATCATTTGCTACCGACAAGTTAGAAATCATATCGTAACCAGGGAGAATATTTGCATTCAAATCAGCATGAGGGCGGTAGCCTGTATCAAGCACCGCGACCACTACGCCAGTACCTGTTGCTGTATCCCATGCTGCTGGCAAGTTTAGACCACCCGCTTGCTCGTAGTAATGCCATTGATCATCAAAGCGAGGATCATTAGGTGTCGAAAAAGGTTGCAACATTTGATCGACTTCAATGTATTCAACATTGCCAGAAGCAATAACGTCTTGCATAAACTCTTGCGCTTCGGCTGCATTTAGCTTCTTGTCTGCACGCATAACATGGTGATTATTAAGTGCCATTGCACGTACATATTTACCTTTTACCTTCCCTTTTTTAGACGAAAAGTTTTTAACAAAACGTTGAGCGCGTTGTTTCATATTTGATGAGTTAGCGCTCGCTGTTGAAAAAGTGGCTATTTCATTACTGTTATTTTTATATTTAATAATGAATTGGGTTTCAAAACCGCTTTGGATTTGTAGTTTTGCTGTGGTTTCAGCCATTGAAGGAGCAATTGCTTGAGCTGGATTTGCCATACTTGATGTTGCTGAAAAAAGCGTACTTACAGTTAAAGCTATAGCGCACTTTTGAAAAGTTTTTCTTGTTGTCATAATTTTTCCTAGATTTTATTAGTAATTTCGTGATTAATGCTCACGATGTAGGAACAAAGGTAAAGTATTTGTTAATAAAGTTAAAGTGTTAATTTCGTTTTATGTATTTTGTTTGGTTATAACTAAGAACTTTAATGATTTTTTAATACTTTTATCGTTGTTTTTAGGGTGTTTCGTGCTTTTTATGATTTGTTAATATTATTGGTTGTTTTTCTGGTTTATTTTGTTGCGTTATTATTGATAATGATTGCGCGCTGTTTGTTGTTAAACTTTGCTATAATCGAAAAAAATTTTAACGAGATAAATAAATGACCCAAGTAGATGTAATAGTAATAGGTGCGGGAGCTGCAGGATTAATGTGTGCAGCGCAAGCAGGATACCGTGGCCGAAGCGTTACAGTACTTGATATGGGGAAAAAACCAGGTCGTAAAATTTTAATAAGTGGTGGTGGGCGTTGTAATTTTACAAATGAAAATGCAACCCCCGATAACTACTTATGCGCAAATGCTCATTTTGTTAAATCATGTTTAAGTCGCTATACACAGCATGACTTTATTGAGCTGGTGGACAGGCACGGATTAGCGTATCACCATAAAACACTAGGCCAGCTATTTTGCGATAACAATGCACAAGACATTGTTGATATTTTACTGACCGAATGTGAGTGGGCAGGGGTAAATATAAAGCTACGCAATGAAGTGATCAGCGTATCAAAAACCGAAACCGGCTATAGCGTTACCACAGAGCAAGAAACCTTAAGCTGTGAGTCGTTAGTTATAGCATCAGGTGGCTTAACTATGCCAAAACTAGGGGCTACACCAATAGGCTATAAAATTGCAGAGCAGTTTGGCTTAAGCGTGTTACCAACTATGGCTGCACTTGTACCGTTTACTTTGCATCAGCATGATAAAGAGCGTTTTGAAGGGCTCTCGGGAATTAGCATTCCATGTGAAGTTTCAAGCGAAGACGGCACCGTATTTAAAGAAAATATCCTCTTTACTCACCGAGGGTTATCGGGCCCAGCAATATTGCAAATAAGCTCATTTTGGCGAGCAGGGCAGGCTGTAGCTATAAACCTATTACCTGAAATTGATTTAAGGCAGCAACTTGCTGATTGGCGAGAAACGCAAGCCCAAAAGTCGTTAAAAAATAGCCTTGCAACTATTTTACCTAAACGCTTTATAGAAATACTGCACGAAAGCAAAGCGATACCAGATTGTAATATTAATCAGCTTACCCATGCTCAAATAGATGAGTTAGTAAATTATATTCACGCTTGGCAAATTAAACCCAATGGCACAGAAGGCTATAGAACAGCAGAAGTAACATTGGGCGGTGTAGATACCGACGAGTTGAGCTCAAAAACCTTTGAAGCTAAAAAAGCCAAAGGCCTATACTTTATAGGCGAAGTAACTGACGTAACGGGTTGGTTAGGGGGCTACAATTTTCAGTATGCGTGGAGCTGTGGATTTGCTTGTGGGCAGTATGCATAGGCTGAGTCTCAAGAACGTAAACAGAGACAATTAGAACTAATCAAGGACAAATGTAGAATTAAGTGAGGACAATTTGAAGCAAGTCAACTGCGACTTCATTATAAATAGCCTAATAGTGAATTCAGCTATGATGAAATGTATTAAACATCACCTGATCTTTTAAGGATTAATGAAAATTTAAGCTGGATGTAAAAAAGCAGCTCCTCATGTGACTAACACTAACTAGCTTTTTGGGGTAAAATAGTTCGCTAAACTATCTAGCTATTTTTATTTTAAAGGTTCTAAATTGGCGCCATCAGTTAACCCAATAATTTTTTCTTTTTTCTCCGGTAGTGGCTTTCTAGATCTGGGCTTTGAAATGAGTGATTTTGATGTTCGGTTTGTAAATGAATTTCATTCTCCGTTTATGGAGGCATATAAGTATTCTAGAAAAGCAATGAAATTGCCTGAACCTCAGTATGGCTTTTTCCCTGGAAGTATTGAAGATTATGTGACAGGAGAACGTGCAAATGAACTAGTCAATTTAGTTGCAAGTGCTAAAAATGAAGCTTTAGTTGGTTTTATTGGGGGCCCACCGTGCCCAGACTTTTCTATTGCAGGTAAAAATAAAGGCTCTGAAGGAGGTAATGGCAAGTTAAGTCGTGTTTATATAGACGCTATAATTGAAAATAAACCAGATTTCTTTTTATTTGAAAATGTGAAAGGACTCTGGAAAACAATTAAGCACCGTACTTTTTATGAAGCGATGAAAGCACGCCTTGAAGATGAAGGTTATATCCTGACAGATCGTTTAACTAACTGTATTGAGTATGGGGTTCCTCAAGATAGAGACCGTATTTTATTGTTTGGTATTCATAGCTCTCGTGCTGGGTTGATTGACTCAACTACCTTAGAAGCTCAATTTGATTGGCAAGGAAATATACTTTTTCCAAAAAACGTAGTGTTAGATAAAGCTATTTGGCCGAGTCAAAATCTTTATGGTGAGGATTCCATAAAAAGACTTCCGCCTTCTTTAAAGAATTATAAAGAATTAACAGTAGAGTATTGGTTTAAAAAAAACAAAGTTTATAATCATCCTAATTCCAAACATTCTTTTAAGCCCAAGCAGGGCCTACCTAAGTTTGAATCTATTCAAGAGGGTGATGTAAGCAAAAAGTCTTTTAAACGATTACATAGGCATCGTTATTCTCCTACTGCTGCATATGGTAATAACGAAGTGCATTTACATCCATATAAATCTCGTAGATTAAGCGCGGCAGAAGCCTTAGCTATACAATCTTTGCCTAAAGAGTTTTGCTTACCTCCTAATATGACTCTGTCAAATATGTTTAAAACTATTGGGAATGGTGTCCCATTCCTTGCAGCAAAATCACTAGCATTGACCATTCAAGTATATTTAAAGTCACTTTAAATATACTTCTTTATATTCTTTAAAATATAGTACTTCTAACTATCATTTTAATCTCCTCGGATTAAATTATCTGCCGCTTGCAGCGTAAAGGTTTTTGATCCTAGACTAATTAAGATCCCCCTCTTCGCGAAGCTAATTTGAGCCTTGGAGCGGGGTAGTTGATTACTTTGAGAGATATGTCATGATAAACTAATTCGCAATAATAAAATTTTGTTAATCGGTGGTTTTTATGCTTTTTGAAGATATCCTTAATTACCTAGAAAAATTAATTGGCATGGAACTCCAATCAATTAATGATTCTAATGATCCTATTAAAATCATTAATGTAGATAGAGAGAAAAAACGTTATACGTTAGATAAAACTTCTTCAACTAATAAAAGATCTCGCGCTTTTGGTGAATTGGAAAAAATATGGAAAAACTTAGAGCAAAGAGGATATGTTAGTGTTGAAGAAGCTCTAGCTGGAGCAGGTTCAAGCCGTCATCAACCTGAGACTATTCTGGCAAATATGCCATGCATTGAGCATTTCAAATACGAGAAGAAAAAACATTTATACTTAAGAACCAATAAAACTCACCCACTAGCAACTCTTAAAGAATTAACTCAAACAGAAAATCGTGAAATAAAAAAAAGAATAGATCAATATCGAGATTTTGATATTTCAAAATTTCATGACGAGCATAATAAGTTAGTTACATTGCTTAGTGAAAATTTTTTGAATATTTCTATTAAGTATCCTGGTGAAACAGATGTTGAAGCAATTGAAATTGCTTTAACTGAAATGAAAGAACTAGAAGAAAAACTTGCTATTTCAATTGTAAATATTGATACCTCCATTGATGACGAACACTCAATGAGCGGGAGAAATTATGAAGAGGATGATATAGATGAAGATGATAAAGAGTTTTTTGGAAGCCCTGACATAAGTGATGAATCATCTGAATACTTAAAAGCAACCCGTATTTCGCAAGTATTTCCCACTGTATCGTTATTGTTTGACCGGATCAATCATGGTGAGATTGATTTACAGCCTGAATTTCAACGTAAGGATAGAATTTGGCCCTTAAAAGATAAATCACGTCTAATAGAATCAATACTGCTTGGCTTACCAATTCCTGTTTTTTATTTTGCTGAAAACTCTAGTCCATATCTTGACGATTTAGAGTGGATTGTAATTGATGGCTTACAGAGAACTACTACTCTTTATGATTTTATGTCTGGTGAATTTGCTTTAAAATACTTAGATCGAAGAGCAGATCTGAATGATTCTAAATTCCGAGATCTATCAAGAAAAGAGCAACGAAGAATTAGAGAGTATCAGATTCAAGGTCATTTGATTCAAGTGTCTAATGAGAGTGATGAGATGGTGCGTGAGTTGTTTCAGCGGATTAATACTTCAGGAAAAAACCTCAGTTACCAAGAAATTCGTTCAGCTCTTTACCCTGGACCTGCAAATAGGTTCCTTAAATATTTGGCTGAAACTTCTGAGTTTATTA
Organism: Pseudoalteromonas fuliginea; assembly: GCF_000690055.1. GTDB lineage: Bacteria > Pseudomonadota > Gammaproteobacteria > Enterobacterales > Alteromonadaceae > Pseudoalteromonas > Pseudoalteromonas fuliginea. Next base: position 63,704 of record NZ_JJNZ01000003.1, on the reverse strand, counting down.
ATTCTACTCCGCTTAGTATCAACCCTGAGAGAATGTTAGATCTTGAGTTTATTTTGAGGGCAACGAGCTATATTTACTTTGGTTACAATCAATTTACTTATAAGAAATATGATGATTTTCTTTGTCATACTTTAAAAGAATTAAATGCATTTGAATTTGATAAGAACATTAATTCATCGCATGAAGTATACCAAGAAATAGATAAAAGTTTGAAAAGCGCATTCGATACTATTAAATTGATATTTGGCTCCGATGCATATAGAAAAGAACCAACAGGTAGAATGAACAAATCCTTATTTGAGTTATTAGTGTCAACTTTTGCATTAATGAATGAAGAGCAACGAAAAGTAGTTATAACTGAACCCATTTCTTCGAAAATTAAAAAGAAGTTGTTTGAAATGATTAGTGAAGACTCTAGTGATTACGCTCGGTGGTCTTCTGAGGCATTTACATTGCAAAAAAGAGGTTTTGATTACTCAATATCTAACTCTACTGGTAAGTATGTAACTATCAAATATCGCTTTGATAGCTTTATTAATATGCTTAATGAAATAGCAGGATTGGATTTCAAATTTAAACCATTGAGAATTAAATACAATGATAAGCAAAGTTAAGTTAAGAAATTTCAAATGTTATGCGGATCATGAGTTTTCTTTCAGTAATCTTACTGTTTTTTGCGGTAACAATTCTGTTGGTAAAAGTACAGCTATCCAAAGTATGCTTCTCGCAATCCAAGGCGACTTTTCTGAAACTGATATTCCTATAAATGGTGAGTTTGTTTCGATAGGTACATATTCGGATATCCATAAAAGAAATGCGGATGAAGATTCAGTTTACTTTGAAATTGGTAATGAAAATGGTTCCTATACATGGGGTCATGATCTTGATGATCTTGATGATCCTCATTATGTGGAAAAAGATTATAGTAAACGTAAAGCTGCAATGGATGAACAACCCTTACCATTAATGAAAGTAAAAGGTGATGGTTGTGATTCAATAAAGAAATGCTTGAAAAATAATTTTCAATATTTGAGTGCTGAACGTCTAGGTCCAAAGAGTTATTACCCATATTCCCATAAAAGGCGAGCACTTAACTGGTTAGGGACTCAAGGCGAATACTGCGCGCAAGTATTATCAGACATTGGAAGTTTAGGTGATTTAATAGAAAACGACCCTCGTAGACATGAAAATGCGAGAGTGTTGAGTGTGTCAAATAATATTCACGAATGGATGGGAGACATATCACCAGGAGTTTTTGTCAGTTCAACATCAATTAAACAGGCTGATATTGCAACAACTTTATTTGAATTTAATAGTGAGGGATATAGGCCATTCAATGTAGGTTTTGGCTTGAGTTATGCACTGCCAATAATAATGGCACTATTAATGACAAAACCCGGTGGTCTTGTCATTATTGAAAATCCAGAAGCGCATTTACATCCTAAAGGGCAAAGTTACTTAGGTCGTTTGATTGCATTAGCGGCTCAATCTGGTGTACAAGTTATAGTTGAAACTCATAGTGACCATGTAATAAACGGTATTCGATTAATGCCAAGGTTAGGTCTAGTAGATTGTTCTAAAATTACGATATATCAAGTTTTCAGTAGTACTGAAGGAAGTGAAGTTCAAGATATATTTGTAGATGATAAGGGGCAACTATCCGAATGGCCAGAAGAATTTTTTGATCAACACTTAATCGATATGGATATTATGATGAAAGGAAAGGATAAATGAAAACAATAATCAGCCTCTCTATTTTTAGCTTCAATAAATCTCGTTTTTCTAGTTTTAAAGAATTAGAAGAGGAATTTAAATTGTTGCAAGGTATAAAGGATGATTATAAACAAGCAAAAGTTTATTTTGCTGTTGGAAATGATATCACTGACTACTCCTATTTTGGCTTATCTGTAAATCAACAAATAAAAAACTTTGAGTTTGGCGGTGACCGAGGCTTGCAAATTTCTTTTAATATGAAGCTACAAAGAGAATATTTGAAAAATTTTGATTGGTGGAGTTTAACTACAGATGAATTAATTGAAAAATCGGTTTTAGGGCCGAATATAGAAAATAATGAAAATCATATTCTCTATATGCCTATACTAAAAATGAACGGATATGTCGGTTTTGATAATGATGAAACTTTTGCAAGTCATTATGAAAAAATGCTCAGTGAATACCCCGTTAGCAATGACAGTTATTACCAAAGAATGACTAGTCACTTCACAAATATAATTTACCACTCAAATTGCAGGTTAACTTTAAATAGTATTGAAGGAGGGGATTTCTGTAAGTTCTCTATTGCATTTACTCGGTGTTTAAAAGCTCTAAATGATCACAAAGCACAGATCCGTATTCCAGAAGAACTTGATATTATTGGGCACTTAGCTGGTTATAGTTGTACTACTCAAGGGAGTAATAATAAGAAAAATATGCAATTTAGTTTCCCTGAAGTTTCCGAAGTTAATCAAGTAAACTGTGAATATCACTTAAAGCCAAGTGATAGCAATGATCCTAGAGACAATGGTTACTATCATAATCGCATTTATTTTACTTTTTCTGAAATAGATGGTGAAGTAAAAACATTGGTAGCTAGTATTGGACCACATCTTTGATACGGTGTTTGTCAAACTAGTTGTCGCGAACACTACATTAGCTTGTGTCATCGCATCGGTTATTGAGGTGCCTGATAAAATAACAGTAAACTCTCCAGCTCCCCATTGTGCAATTAAAGAACTCTTCGGCATTTAATTTTTTAGTATATTGGTAAATTCACTTAAAATGCTATCACCTACTAAACGACCATAGGTATCGTTAATGTTTTTAAAGTTATCTATATCGTAAATAAATAAGTAGTTAGAGATTTTTGGAATTGTATTTTTAAAAAAGCGCTAACACTTAAGAAAAAAACCGCCAAACTGGCGGTTAAAAGGTCTACACAACACTGTAAAAGTTATAACTACATAGTTACTTTAATAGTTCGAGCACATCAAAGCAGGCACCCATTGTATGGTAATCAGTTTTACCTATTGGGCTTTTCATCGTGTCTATTTTTTTGTTGTCAGCGGTTAAAATTCTAAACCAAGCACCGTATTTATGATCGACTAAATGCTGCCACGAATACTGCCAAATTTTGTCATACCATTGCTGATATTTTTCATCCCCTGTTGCTTGATAAAGATACGCTGCACAACACAGAGTTTCGGCTTGAACCCAAAAGTATTTATCGTCATCGCAAATAGTTTTATCAGGGGCAAAGCCGTAGCAAATACCGCCGTACTTTTTATCCCACGCTACATTTATTGAGTTATCAAATAAGGCTTGAGCGCGTTCAATAAGCCATTTTTGTGGCTTATGCTTATTTAAAAACATAAGTAGTTTTGACCACTCTGTTTGATGGCCTGGTTGAAAGCCCCACGGACGAAATAAATTTTTAGGATCGTCTTTGTTGTACTCTAAATCGACCTGCCAATTTATATCGTAATGCTCCCAGATTAATCCGCCCATTAAACTAGCTTGGCGGTTAACCATGTTGTCGGCAAGTGTGAGCGCACGGTTTAAAAATATTTCGTCTTTTGTGGCTTCATAGGCGGCAATCAGTGCTTCACAAGTATGCATGTTGGCATTTTGGCCGCGGTATGAATCACATTGTGTGAAGTCGCTGTTATGCTGATCTTTATATAAACCGGCTTTTGCATCCCAAAAATGTGTTTCCATTGTTTGAAATGTATCGTTGAGATATTTACGTGCTTGCGTAACGCCTACGCGGTATGCCCAGCTGTACGCTAAAATAACAAATGCAAAGCCATAACAATGATTGGTGTTATCAAGCACGGTGGCTTGAGCGTTTTCAACTTTTAATAACCAGTTGTAGCCACCAGTTTGCTCAACAAGGTGATGCTTACGAATAAACTCAATCCCCGATTTAACACGATTAAGGTACTTTTCGTCATTAAAGGTTTGATACGCGCGTGCATAGTTAAATACAAAACGAGTAGAGCTTACTAAGTGGCGCGTGTGTTTATCAAATACCTCACCGTTATCAGAAAAGTTTTGGTAAAAACCACCGTGTTTGTCGTCAATATTTGGCTCATAAAACGCTAACGTGTCGCTAATGTGCTGCGTTAAAAATTCACGGCTTTTAAAGTTATCAGGTGTGCTTTTCATAGTTTGCTCCTAAAATCGTGTAGAGACTTTTGGTTAGGTAGGGAGTTAAATGCCCCTTTGTAAGATGCGGCATGGGCACCACATAACGAAGCAAATTCAAAAATAGTTGTTAGTGTTTTGGGCGTGTTGCAAAGCTCGCTAAAAGAGCTGGGTGTTAGGTTTTGTAGGCCTAGCTGATACAGCAGTCCACCTACAAACGCATCCCCTGCAGCGGTAGCATCAACCATAGTTACTTTTTTAGGGATAAGCATTTGTTTGCCGTGTTTAGTAAACCAATACATTGGGTTACTTGCATCAGTAACTACAAATAGCTCACAACCGTTATTAAGTGTTTGGGCAATAAACTCATCGCTCGATTGTTCACCCGCTAAGTATTCAAGCTCTTCTTTTGAGGCTTTAATAATTGAGCAGTCTTTTAATAACGGTAAAATATGCTCGCGAGGGTTGGCATCGCTTGGCCATAAATTGAGGCGCAAGTTAATATCAAAGCTTACAATTGAGTTATTTTGTTTTGCAAATTTAACACCGTAAGCGGTGGTGTTTCTGATGTTTTTGTTGGTTAATGTGTTTGAGCAAATATGAAAAATATCGCATTGCTCAAACCATTCGCGACTAAAGTCATCGTTATTAAAGTGCAAATCGGCGGTGTTATCACGGTAAAACTCAAACGTGCGATCGCCATCGTTATCGAGTGATACAAACGCGAGAGCTGTTTTTGCTTGGTTGGTAAAACGCATAAAGTCGGTTTTTACACCTTGCTCTTTTAATGCATTATGTAAAAAGTCGCCAAAGCTATCAGTGCTTAGCATTCCTGCAAAGTAAGCATTACCGCCTAGCTTTGCAATGGCAACGCTTACGTTTGCAGGCGCACCGCCTGCAAACTTTGTAAACGCTTCGTGTTCGTTGCTGTTTTGGCTCAATTTATTTGAAAGTAAATCAACCAGTACTTCACCAAAGCATATTGTGTGTTTCATGATCTTGCCTTAGTTATTAGTCAAGTAGCCAATGTAATGCTATTGCAGCTGTCCACGAGAAATCTTTACCACCACAACCTGCACCTGTTTCTGGGTTAAAATATTCGTAGTAGCCTGACTTAACAACTAGGTTGCGAGTGTCATCTTGAATTTTGTCAGCCGTTGTTGCAAAGCCTGCTTCTTTAAGGCCTATGGCTATCATCCAGTTGATGTGTAACCAAATCGGGCCACGCCAGTAGCGTTGTGGCTCGTATTTTTCTTCTTTAGGGTGAGTAGATGCCACACTAAATTGGCTCGACTCAATAAAATCTTCGGTGGCTGTATTAATTATTTTAGTTTGCTCATCGCTTGTTAAACCTGCATATACAGTTAATAGCGCGGCTGATGTTTTAACTTTAGCCAAGCTGTTAGTTAATACATCTCTGCAATAAAAGTACTGGCTTTGTTCACACCATAAAGTGTTTATGGCTTGCTCTGTTATTTGTAAACGCTGTGCTAAGTAATCAGTGCGATCATCGTTTAAGCCAAGTTGTTCACCCATTTTGAGTAAATCTTTGGTTGCTCGGTGTAAAATAGCAATAATACCTAGGTCATTCATTTTGTACGGACAGGTTTCATAAATTACTTTGCTGTCAAAGTTGTTACGTTTGAAAAAGTCTACAAGGTATAAAAAGCGGTCGTATTCACTTTTATGTGGACGCTGAGAAGAATCCACATGACTTGTATCACGGCGCGTATATTCCCAATCTACACATGGCACAGCATGAAGAACGTCATCCCATGATGGGCTGTTATCCATGCCCGATTCCCACGGGTGGTAGGTCACTACTAAACCTGTTTTTTCAGGATCTCGGTCGTTGTACCACCATAAATGATAATCAACTACTTGTGAAAATAACGCTTTAACTTTTTGTTCTGCAAGTGCTTTATCTTTAGCGCTGGCAAGCATTTCTTTCATTATGGTGGCGACTACTGGCGGCTGTGAAATAGACGTACTTTTAATTTTTTTATCCGAACCCCATACGTCAGGGCCAGGAAAATAAGTATCTGAATCTTTATGAAACAAGATGTGCGGCACCATGCCATTATCCCATTGGCCTGAAAATAACACATCAATTTCTTGCCATGCGCGGCTTTCGTCTGATTTCATCCAACCTAGCGCTGTAATGGCTGAATCCCAGTTCCACTGAAACGGGTATAGGCCATGTGTTGGTACTGTATAGCCACCTAAGTCGTTCGCTATAAGTGTTTTAGTAGCAAGGTCTGCAAGCGATGAAGCCGTTGCTGAGTCAATTTTACCGCTGTTTGCAGTAGTCATATTGGGTGCTCTTTGTGTGTTATTTCCGATTTGGATAATATTAAAGCACTCATTATGGGTTGTAAATGTTTTTTTTCTGTGCTTAAATCCTGTTCGAAGTAACAAAAAACTAACATGTTTACTTGATTATTTCGGCTTTGCTTAGCCTCACTCTAAGTAAATACACACAGACAACCAGCACAATTGGAGAATACCCGTGAATAAAACAACGATCGCCTCTATTGTATCTTTATGCCTTGCACAGGGCGCTTATGCGGCAGAAGAAGCTGCACCAGATACAGCAAAAAAAGCTAACAACGTTGAGCGTATTATCGTCTCTGGTACCAGTAAAGGGCGTGTTATTTCAGACACTCCACAATCAGTAACATCTATTAGCGAAGACGAGCTGGTAAAGCTGTCTTCAAGTAGCCAAGCGGATGTGCTTCGCTATATTCCGGGTATTAAAGTAGAAGGCGGTGGCGGTGAAGTCGCTACTAATCTACAAGTAAGAGGCTTACCTTCATCGGGTCAGTTTCAGTTTACGCCGCTGTCTTATGATGGTTCACCTACACTGAGTGTTTTTGGTTTAAACTCATCGGCGTTTGATGTGTATTACCGTAATGATTTGGGTATTGAGCGCGTAGAGTTTGTGCGTGGTGGTGTATCTAATTTATTTGGTCAAGGTTCTGTGGCCGGCATTATTAACTATATTTCTAAAACGGGCAGTGATGATCCGCAAAGTACCGTACAAATGGAGCTTTCTGACCAAGGGCGTACTCGCTTAGATTTTGCAGCGAGCGGTCCACTTAACGAAGACGGCTTATATTATGCGCTTTCAGGCTTTTACCGTTACGACGAGGGCCCATTAGATACAGGCCTTGAGACTAAAGGTACACAGTTGCGTGGTAATATTCGTAAAGAATTTGATGATGGCTCTGGCTCATTTACTGTTTACGGACAGTACATTGACGACCAAGCTCAGTTTTACTTACCTATTCCACTTGATGGCGACAGCCGCGAGCGCTTAAGTGGTAATGATGGTCGTGAAGTCGAATCACTGCAAACGGCGCAAGTATCTAACTTAACCTACGATACAGCAAATGGTCGTTATGAATCGCCAATCAGCGATGGTGTAGTTACTAAAGGTGGTTCTATTTCAGTGGTGTTTGAAAAAGAACTCGCTAACGATTTTGCCATTAATATGCGCAGTAAATATGCTAAATACCAACACGAATTTAATCTATTTTTAGACGGCGACGGTATTATTAATGTACCTGAAAGCCAAGACGACTTTTTAGCTAACCGAGGGCTAGGTGATGCAAGCGGTGCTGAGTTTTCTTATGTTAATTCAGGTGTCGCACTTGCAAGTGATGACTTACTATTTGCTAACCGCATTTTAGACCGTGACCGCCCAGCTGAAGATTTTTCTGCAGAATTTAATATCATCAAAAGCATTTTTGTAGGTGATTTTAGCCACGATATTACAGTCGGTACATTTTTCTCGCACAGTGAAGCCGACGACGACAACGTTATTACAACTTACTTAGGTGAGTTTAATAACAACCCTCGCTTAATCGACTTAACGTATACCGATGTCAATGGCGATGAGGTTCAGTACACTCAAAATGGTATTAGTGGCCCAGGCATTTCTTATACTAACCAAACCATTAGCGCTACCCGCAGAGCATTGTACGTAGCGGATCAAATGGAAAGCGACGATTGGATTTTTGACTTTGGTGTTCGCTACGAAGAAATTGAAGGAAAAATTAGTCGTGAAGGCAGCCAAGTAGTTCAGATTTCTGATGATCCAACGCTTGCACCTAACTTACAAGTTAACACTACGGGCAGTGGTGTAATGACTTACGGCGAAGTCGACACGTCTGAGTTTGCTGCATCGGGAGCGGCGTTATATCGCCTAACCGATAACTTAAATATATATGCCAATGCATCTCGCGGGTTTTTCTTCCCAGAAATTAGAGGTATTCAGTTTAACGATTTAGGCGAGCCTGCCAGCTACGAAGCCGAAATTGTTGAGCAAGGCGAGCTAGGTGTTAAGTTTTTTGATAACGACTTTAGCGGTAGCATTGCGTTATTTAGAACTGACTTAAAAGACAGACGCAGCGTAGACTTTGTAAATGATGGTAATGGGGGCGTATTAGAGCTGCCAGTGATGCAATCAACTAAAGCAACGGGTGTTGAGCTTACCGGTCGTTACGATATTACCGATGAGTGGGCTGTTGATGCCAACATGACCTACACTGATCACGAGTTTACTGAATTTGACTCAGACCCTTCTATTATTGGTAACGAATTACGTCGTAAACCAAAAATATTATTTAACTCATCTATTAGCTACACCGCAGATAACTGGGATGCATCGATTTACCATAACTTTACCGGTAAAAATTTTGCTAACGATGCAAACTCTGTGGAACTTGATTCATTCCACTTATTTAGATTTGATGCAGGCTATAACTGGCAATTTGCACCAGAGCAAACAGTACGCTTAAGCGTTGGGGTATTTAATCTGTTTGATTCTGACGGTGTTACTGAAGGTTCACCTCGTCTAGGTAATAGCCAAACGGCAGATAACCCATATTTTGTAGGTCGCCCAATTCTCCCACGACGCGTTACCTTAAGAGTTAAATACGACTTTTAAATAAATGCTTTATGCCTATTAACCTACTTTGGGGTTAATAGGTTTTTTGCATTGTGATGTATTTTTCAGCTAAGTTAGCTACAGGTTTATCTTTTTGATTAGGTTCGTTTATTTAAAAAGGTAAGGGCAGGTAGCCATTTGGTATTTAATTTTTGAAAAGGCGCTGTGTTTTCATATTGTGAATACGCGAATTAATTATGAATATATTAGATTTTTCAATAGTTGCTCTTTATCTTGGTGCCTTATTGGTAATGGGATTTATGCTACGCGAACAAACCAATAAAAATGATTACTTTTTAGGGGGTAAAAGCTTAGGTTGGAAGCCTTTAGCTTTGTCGGTAATGGCCACTCAGCTTTCGGCTATTAGCTTTATTTCGGCTCCTGCATTTGTTGGTTTGCGTGAAGGTGGTGGTATGCAATGGCTCTCGTATGAGTTGGGTGTTCCGCTGGCGATGATTTTAATTTTAGCGACTATTTTACCCAAGCTTTATAAAAGCGGCATTGTCAGTATTTACGATTATCTAGAAATGCGCTTTGGCCGCTCAACCCGTGTGCTTATTAGTGTGGTGTTTCAATTTAGCCGTGCGTTTGCCACTGGCATTATGATTTACGCGGTATCGCTTATTTTACAAGGCACCATGGGAATAGAAGCATGGCAAGCAATTGTACTAACGGGAGTTATAACCGTTTTGTATTCACTGCAAGGTGGGATGAAAGCTGTAGTGTACGGTGATGCGATTCAAATGGTCATCATTGTATTGGGTACTATTGCTTGTATAGGGTTTGGACTGTATCACTTAGGTGGGGTTGATACCTTCATTGCCAATGTTGATTCGAGCCGATTAGAAGCGATTAAGTTTGATTCATTTGGTTTTAGTGGTGATGGCTTTGGCTTTTTACCGATGATTTTTGGTGGTGTGGTACTTTACGCCTCTTACTACGGATGTGACCAAACGCAAGCACAGCGTGCGCTCAGTGCAAAAGATCCTAAAAACCTACGCTACATGATTTTAGCAAATGGTGTAGTGCGTTTTCCTATTACTATTTTATATTGTGTGTCGGGTTTAATTGTTGGCACATTGGCAATGAGTAACCCTGAATTTTTAGCAAAAATTCCAGCAGATAACCCTGATTGGATGATGCCTATATTTATTTTAGATTACCTCCCGCACGGCTTAATTGGTTTGTTAGTTGTCGCTATTTTGTCGGCAGCGATGTCGTCACTTAGCTCTGCAATTAATTCACTTTCGGCGGTAAGTATTGAAGATTACAGCCGTATTTCTAATAAAGAGCTAGACCAACCATCTTACTTAAAGTTAGCTAAGTACTTAGGTTTAGCATGGGGTGCAATTACCTTAGTACTATCACTTTTTGCCGGTGATATAGCGCCGACCATTATTGAAGCTATTAACAAAGTCGGCTCGCTATTTTATGGCCCAATACTGGCGGTATTTTTAGTTGCTGTATTAAGTAAACGCAGTGCTGCATTGCATGCCAATATTGGCTTAATTAGTGGTGTATTAATTAACTTGTTGGTGTCGGTATTTGCGCCTGATATTTTCTGGTTTTGGTGGAATTTTATCGGTTTTGTAAGCGCTGCGGTGATTATTTATGTTACGAGTCGTTTAATTTCAAGAGAGGTAAACGAAGTCACAAAAGTACAAAATGCCGAGACCGTATCAAACTCAATTTTAACTGGCAAAGATATCGTTATGCTACTTAGCATGTTTATTGTGATGATATTAATTTGTTTAGCTATTCCTTCAATTTTTTCGTGAGCTGTGACTAATGGATTCTAAAAAGTCGTTTTTAATTGATTTATTTACCACTGCGGTAAATGCCTGCAAACCGAGTGCTTGCATGAGTAAGTATTTAGAAAATATAGATGCAAGCAAAGGTTTGTGTGTAGTAGGGGCGGGTAAAGCCGCCGCTGAAATGGCCGCCGAAGTTAATCGCTTTTATGGTGATAAATGTTTTGGCGCAGTGGTAACGCGTTATGGCTACGAAAGTAGCGGTGATACTGGGCGAATTAAAGTGCTTAGTGCAAACCACCCAACACCAGACGATAACAGCTTAGCTGCTGGCAAAGAGTTATTGGAACTTGTAAAAAATAACCCGGCTGATATTCCTATTTTGTTTATTATTTCGGGGGGCGGTTCGTCGTTGATGTGCCTACCTGTTGATGATGTGCCTTTTTCACAAAAGCAAAAGCTTAATCAGTTTTTACTTAGAAGTGGTGCAAGCGTTGATGAAATAAATGTAGTGCGTAAGCAGTTGTCACTTGTTAAAGGCGGTAAGTTAGCGCAGGCCGCTAAGTCAGATTACGTTACGCTCATTATTTCAGATGTAGTAGGGGACAAACCAAGTGATATAGCATCAGGCCCTACTATTAGCGATGGCAGTACTAAAGCCGATGCACTGGCTATTTTACAAAAGTACAATTGGCCAGTAATGGCAGAGGTTGAAGCGCATTTATTAAAACCAGAGCAAGAACGAGTTGCTGATACCGTGGGTGAGTACTTTATTGTTGCAAATGCGCAGCATGCTATTGATAGCGCTATAAGTGTTGCACAGCACCAAGGCTGGGAAACCCAGGTACTAGGGTATGATATTCAAGGCGAGGCTAAAGAAGTTGCAAAGGAACATGCGGCTATCGCTCTTGAGCAAAAAGCCCAAGGCAAGCGCGTTATGTTGTTCTCTGGTGGCGAGCTTACAGTAACTGTTGCTGATGTTTATGGCGATGGCGGGCCCAATCAAGAATACTTAATGGCGTTGGCTGAGGTACTTAATGGCGAAGCGGGTATTTACGCACTTGCTTGTGATACCGATGGTGTTGATGGTAGTAAAGATGTAGCGGGTGCGTATATAAATAACAGTACGATTGCTCGCGCACAAGATGCAGGCGAAAACTTACGCGCACAGTTAGAAGGGCATAATAGTCATCAGTTTTTTAAAGCCATTGATGATTTAATTATTACTGGGCCAACTAACACAAATGTGAATGATTTTAGAGTGATAGTGATTGAGTAGGCGCAGTTTGCCCACTTGTTCTTTATAATGGTTTCACGTAATCTTGTGCTCCAATTTTGTTAGGGTTAATACCTATGTTTTCGTTAAACAACAGTAACTTATTACGCTCTGGTTTTGAGCTTGGAAAAGGCGAAAAGCTATTTCAAGATATTGAGCGCGATATTATAAAAGTGGTGTTTTGGGAAAAGTGCGTAACTCAAAGTCATATTGTGAGCGCAACTCGTATTCCACAGCAAACTGTGTCGCGTTTACTTAAGTCGTTAACCCAACACGGTGTAATTGTACAAACTGATACGCTAATTCCTAATAAAAAAGGCAAACCTGGGTTTGGCATTGCCCTTAATCCCGATTACGGATTTACCTTTGGCTTAGCTATTTTGCTTGATGCTATTTCGCTTGCTGTAATGGATTTTACGGGAAAGGTGGTTTACACCCATATGCAGCTAATGTCGGATATGAGCATTAATAATGTGCTTAAATGTGCACAAAAGCTGGTAGAAGATATAAGCGCTGAGCGTGACATTCCAAGTGAAAAAGTACTGGGAATGGGTGTGGGTATCTCTGGCTTTTTTAGCTCAATGGATGGGAAAATGAATACCCACCATATGCTAGAAGAGTGGTCGCAGGTTGATATTATCGATATTGTGTCGCAGCATTTTCAACTCCCAACTTGGGTTGTTAACGATGCTACAGGCGCAGCCGCAGGTGAAGGTGTTGCAGGTATTGGGCGCGAGTATAAAAACTTTGTTTATATGTTTGTGTCGGCTGCATTTGGTGGTGGTATTGTAAATAATGGCGACGTACTGCGCGGTACATACGGAAACGCAGGTGAGCTTGGCGACATGCTACCGCCTAAATTATATGCCCACCCTAATCTTGAATTACTAAAACGTATTTTGAAAAAAAATGGCGTAGCGGTTACTTCTATTTACGACCTGCATGACAACTTTGATCCTGATTGGCCAGGCGTTGAAGAGTGGTTGTTTAAGGTTCAAGACTCATTTGATTTAGTGGCAACCTGTTGCTCTGCTTTATTAGATGCTGAGGCGATTATTATTGGTGGCCATATTCCAAAAGAGTTGGCTGAAAAAGTTATTGCACGAACTGAGGTTTATGCACAATTTAGACGTGGCGCTAAACGCCCTATGCCAAAGCTGGTGGTATCTAATATTGATAATTTTCCGGTATCAATTGGCGCAGCCACATTGCCATTTAGAGAATTGTGTTTGTAGCTTAATACCAATCCGCAATAATACTTAATCATTTTGCGGGGCTACACGTGTCGCTACCTGCGTTAAAAAATTCTCATTTACGACTGCATGGATGCAAAAGGTAGAGCAATGCAGGAGCAATTGCCGAGAACAACTAAATATCGAATTTTTTGCCTAGCTATCAACACGTTTTTCCAACCTCAAAATAGCTTATTTAATTAAGCTAATTGGTATAAGAAATACACATTTTAAAAACAAAAAAGCCGATATTGTTTTATGCAATATCGGCTTTTTTAGTGCTATTTGTTAAAGTTATTAGGCTTTTGAAAACGCATCTTGCAGTGGTGGAACTACTTGCTTTTTACGGCTCAGTACACCATCTAACCATACTTTATCATTCTCTGGTTTTACACCGTAAGCCTGCTCAACTAAGTTTGCATCGTCAGATACAATTAGCATTTCTGAGCCTTCTTTCATTATGTCGGTAAGCAGTAAAAATACAGAGTGGCGGTTGCCCTCTACTTTTAACTTAGCAATATCGGCTGCAAGGTCTGCTTTAATATCGTCAAAAACAGCAAGGTCGATTACTTCTAGTTGGCCAATGCCTACTAGGTTACCGTTCATGTTGAAGTCTTTAAAGTCACGCATTACTAAATCACGTGCTGGTGTGTTTTCTACCGCAGATTTAACGCGGAACATATCCATACCAAGTTCTTTAAAGTCTTCTACGCCTGCAATTTCAGCTAGCGCTTCAACACATTTAATATCGGCAGTAGTACATGTTGGTGATTTAAATATGACTGTGTCGCTTAAAATTGCGCACAGCATAATACCAGCGATGTCTTTAGGGATTTCTACACTGTAAAAATCGTACATCATTTTAATAATGGTGTTCGAACAGCCAACAGGGCGAATCCAACATTCAAGCGGAGTCGATGATGTTAAGTCACCTAGTTTATGGTGATCTACCACACCAACAACGCGAGCTTGGTCGATATCATCGGGTGCTTGTGTTTTTTCTGTGTGATCCACAATGTAAACGTCTTCGCCAGCGTAGCTTAATTTTAGCTCTGGTGCTTCGAAGCCAAATTTATCAAGGATAAATTGAGTTTCTGGTGAAATTTCACCAAGACGTGTTGGAATTGCTGGCTCATCGATTTGGTTTTTTAAATAAGCCAGTGCAATTGCACCACAAATAGAATCTGAATCTGGGATTTTATGGCCCACTACATACATAGACATTGACGGAACTCCTTTAAATTTGCCGATATTCTAACAAAGTCTGCACGGTTTAACATATAGACAGTGCAATTAAGTTTTAGTTACACTTTAAAATCTTGAATTAAATAGGAAGTGTGCACATGCAACTTGGTCGCAAAGGTTGGAACAACGTTATTATTTTTTCAATGTTGATTATGATCTTCTTTTTAAATGGCTGGCATAAGCAACTTTTTAATTCAGCTGATGAGCCTTCGGTACAGCCTGTATTACCAATTCAAAGCTTTGTATTGACGCTTACATTTGTTGATCAAAAAATTGAGCGTATTGGAACTAGTTGGCGTACAACAATGTTACAAAAAGATGCGCCATTTATCTGGCAAGCTTCTGAGCAACAACTTAGTGATTTAATTAACCAATGGCAAAGCGCGCAGTTAATGGGTGTTAACGAATCTGTTGTTTTTAATCCTAATGCGCCTTTATATGTTGCTACTTTTGAATTAGCTGGTGAGAGTTTACCTTGGATTTATTTGCTTTATAGAGGCGATGGGCAATATTACTTACTCGAAAAGAGTAGCCAACGAATACTCGCACTCGATTTAAAAACTGCACAGCAGTTATTTCCTAGTTTTGATTTTTCACAAAGTGAGTCTAATTAATGCCTGAATTACCAGAGGTAGAAGTGAGCCGAATGGGCATCACTCCCCACGTACAAAACCAAGTTGTCACAAAGGTAAATATTTACAATGCCAGTATGCGCTGGCCAGTGCCAGATGACGTGTATCAACTTGAAGGGCTAATTGTTACAAGTATTGAACGACGAGCTAAATACTTACTTTTACACTGTGAGCTTGGCAGTACTATTTTACATTTGGGTATGTCAGGTAATTTACGTGTTGTAGATAAAAGTGAGCCGCTTAAAAAGCATGACCATGTAGAGTTTATTTTTGGCAACGGTAAAGCACTGCGCTTAAACGATCCTCGTCGTTTTGGTTGTTGCTTATGGCAAGAGCCCGGTGAAGTGCATAAGCTACTCTCTAAGCTTGGTCCTGAGCCGCTTACCGATGATTTTTTTGCTAAACGCGTGTACGAACAATCGCGCAATAAAAAAGTACCCGTAAAGCAGTTTATTATGGATAACGCAGTGGTAGTAGGTGTTGGTAACATCTATGCGAATGAATCGTTATTTAAAGCGGGTATACATCCAAAGCGAGAAGCGGGAAAAGTTTCACAAAAGCGCTATCAAGCACTTATTCCTATTATAAAAGACACGCTTGCTGCGGCTATTATGCAAGGTGGTACTACGCTTAAAGATTTTGCACAAAGCGATGGTAAACCAGGGTATTTTGCACAAGAATTATTAGTATATGGGCGTAAAGGCAAGCCATGTATGACATGTGAAAGCGAACTGCAAGAAATACGGCTAGGGCAGCGCAGCACCGTTTTTTGCAGCCATTGCCAAAAGTAATAACACCAGCCTTCTTAATGAAGCGCATTGGCATAAGTAACCTGAACTCTGGATAATAAATCTATCTGGCTAGAGAAAATAAATTTAAATATCACCATGATTCAATACGTTAGTAAACCTCTTAACCAGAGCTCAGGTTAAGTACTTTATTTAAATAAACAAAAACCCCGTTGATACTTGGTATCAACGGGGTTTTTAGTTTGCGCTAATTGCGTTATTTAAACCTTAAACTCATCGACTGATAAACGAAGTTCTTCAGCAAGTTTTGCTACTTCTGAACTTGAGATGTTTGTTTGGCTTGCGCCTTCAGCGGTTTGTTCTGCAATGGCTACGATTGATTCTAAGCGTTCACTAATCTCTTGTGCTACTTGTTGTTGCTCTAATGCAGCAGTTGATATTTCTTCACTGACATCGTGAGCTTGAGATACCGCAAATGTAATAGAATCAAGCGCGCTACTAGCTAAGTCTGTTTGCTCAACACACGATACAGCACGTTGTTTACCTTTGCTCATTGCTGTTACCGCAGCTTCTGCGCCTGTTTGTAGCGATTCAATCATTGATTGAATTTCTTGAGTCGACTCTTGTGTTTTACTTGCTAAAGAGCGAACTTCATCGGCTACAACCGCAAAGCCTCGGCCATACTCACCAGCACGTGCAGCTTCAATTGCAGCATTAAGTGCTAATAAGTTTGTTTGGTCTGCAATACCGCGTATTACATCTAATATGCTACCAATTGATGCGCTATCTTGATGTAGTTTATTGATAACTTGAGAGGCGTCGTCTACTTCACGAGCAAGCTGCTCAATCGTCGCTTTATTGTTGTTAGAAATACCTTTAACGCGTTCGGCTTCTTTGTCAGCATTTTTAATTTCACTAAGCGCTTGTTGAGCACTGTTGCTAACTGTTTGCGATGTGCTGCTCATTTCAGTGGTTGCAGTTGCTGCTTGTTCAACTTGTGCTTGTTGATTGCGAATTGCTTGACTTGATTCTGCAGTAATTGCAGACGTTTCTTCTGAAGCGGCGGCCAGTTGAGTCGAGCGAGAAATAATGCCTTTAATTAAGCTGCGCAAGCTATCAATTAAAGTATTACAACTTTTAGATAGTTCGCCAAACTCATCTTTAGCAGTGTCATCTAAGCGTTGTGTCATGTCGCCACTGGCAACAATATCTAAAATACGATTAACTTCAGCAAGCGGTTTGGTTATACGACTAACTGTAATAATGGCAATTGCTATCGCTAGAAGTGTTGCGATAACCATCCCTACCCATGTCCATAAATTAGCTGAATCTACATCGCTGCGCACACCTTTTTGTAACTCAAAGGCAACATTGCTTGCTTGTGCAACTAATTCATCAATTTGATTAAGTGCCATTTTCGTTGCTTGCTCTGATTCGGCAAGCTCTCTTTCGGTCAGTGTGATTGAGTCAATTAGGCGTTTTTTATTTGCAGCTAAACCACTATTACCTTTAATATTATTTTCGAGGGTATCTACATACTCTTTTAAGTTATTGAATAAATCACTGTGAGTTTGCTCTATAGCAGGCTTTATTAACGCTAGAGTGCGTGTTACTTCATCAAAATAGTAGCTTTGTTCGTTTTTAACAATATCAAGTGTATTGAGTGTTTTAACTGTCAGCATGTCGGTACTATTACTTACAACCGACATAAAGTTATTCTCTAAATTATTAGCCGCTTGAAATGCGCGTGCATGATTTTGCTCAAAACCGTCTATGTCCAAAATGTCGAGTACGACAGAATTTGCATCTTCAGCGTTAAGTTCGATAATTTCTAATTGAGACTTTAATGTTTTATTAAGTGCTAATTGTTTACTCTTATCTACAAGCAAGCTCTCTACAGTACTTAAAAAACTTAGGTAGGTTTGTTCTACATTTCTACTGCTTTGGTTTAAAGCTGGATCATCTTTTACGACTGCTTGTAGTTCGCTATGAAGGCTATTAAATAGCTGTTTTTGTTCGAGTACTTGTTTTTTTATTGGCGCCAGTTCATTTGCAGATGAAGTGTAAAAACTCGCTTGAGCGGCTTTACTCATTAAAATGAATTCAGCTTGTAACTCAGAGCTTTTATTCAGAGCTGGAAGTGATAGTTGGTTCACTTTTTGAGTTGAGCGGTCAATATTTGCTATTTTTATTAAAGAATTGCCACCAATTATTAAAAGTAATAGCGTGATAAATATAAAACCACCCCAAATACGTTGGCTTACTGTTAGATTCATATAGGTTTCCACTCAAAAGTACTTCAGTTAGAACTTATCGGCGTTTGTACTGATAAGTTAAGTAATTAAAATCAATTACTTTAATTAATTTTAATTATTAGTCTATAAATCTAACAGATGTATTAGATTATTTCAGGTTATTTAGACAAAAGGTGGGATTTTTCTACAATTTTTTGTTTGCTAGGTAGTTTCATTAGCGTCATGCTGTTACCCCACACACACCCTGTATCTAAAGCGTGTACACATTTATGGTTTGTATTACCTTCAAGGGCAGCCCAGTGCCCAAAAATAATATCCTGTTTAATGTTTAATATATTTGGATGCATAAACCAAGGTGTTAACTCATTATTATTGATTGTTGCGCCTTTTGCACTAAGTTCTAGTTGATTATTACTTGTTAAAAAGCGCATTCGAGTAAAATAATTAACTATGTATCTAAATTTTTCAAAGTCGTCTAGATCATTATGCCATTTCACAGGGTGTGGCTTATACATTTGCTCAAAGAAGGTTTTTGCATTATTTGATTGGTAACAGCTTTGCGCAAACTGTGCATATTTTAACGCATTTTCAATTGACCAATCAGGGTTAAGACCAGCATGAGATATAAAGCTATTATATTTTTTTAAGTATAAGGCAAGAGGCTGAGTTTGAAGATATTCAATGTAATAGGTGAGTTTATGGCTATTGAATATTGGGCTAAGTTTGTCTTTTGGGTTAGTTGGTTTATTTAAGTAATAGCAGGCAATCATATGCAAATCATGATTGCCAAGTGTAATCGTTATGCTGTCTTGGTTTTGGTAAATGTAATCTAAGCAGGCTAAAGAGTCTGGTCCGCGAGCGACTATATCTCCTACTAAGTAGAGGTGATCTTTACTTGGGTTAAAATCTACCCGCTGTAGCAAGGTGCTAAATTCGCTAAAGCATCCTTGTAAATCACCTATTACATAATCAGCCATACAATTTAGTTATCATTTAATGCAAAATATTAGGGCAAGCTAAACGAAACACGTTAATAGGTGCCTGAAACTCAGAACCGAATTCATTGCGTAAAGTATAATGCCCTTGCATAGTGCCTACTGGTGTATCAAGTATAGCTCCACTGGTATATTTGTAGCTTTCACCAGGGCCTATGGTTGGCATTTCGCCAACAACACCTTCACCTTCTACTTCAGTTTCTTTGCCATTTGCATCTGTAATCAACCAATAGCGGCTAAGTAACTTAGCGCTACACAGGCTATGATTTCGAATGGTTACCGAATAGGCAAATACGTATTTTTCGATCTCTGGTTGAGACTGACCTTCTACGTAAAATGTTTCTACAGATACCTTAACAGGCGATCCAATATTACTGCTTGTTGTCATAAATCCAATTAGCTATATCAATAAATTGTTGTAAAGATAAGCGCTCAGCGCGCAACGTTATGTCTATCCCAATGCTTGTAAGCTCTTCTGCTGTTAGTAAGTTGCCCAAGCTGTTGCGCAGTGTTTTACGGCGCTGATTGAAGGCTTCCAAGCACACAGTGTTTAGAATTTTAACGCTTTTAGCCGTGCGTTGTTCTGGCTTTTTAGGGATTAAACGAATAACTGCAGAATCAACCTTAGGTGCTGGCTTAAAGCACTCAGGTGGCACTTCTATCACTGGCATTGCATTACAGTAGTATTGAGTCATTACACTTAAACGGCCAAAGGTTTTACTACCAGGGCCTGCAACCATACGCTTTACGACTTCTTTTTGTAGCATAAAATGCATGTGTTCAATATTGTCTGCAAATTCAAAAAGATGAAACAGTAAAGGCGTAGAAATATTATAAGGTAAGTTGCCAAACACTTTTAATTTTTTGTCGTCTCTTACTAGGCTTGCAAAGTCAAACGTCATTGCATCGCCTTGGTTAACGGTTAATTTAGGGCCTAAAAATGGGTGCTCAATTAAACGTTGTGCTAAATCTTTATCTAGTTCAACAACCGTTAGGTGGCCACTAAGATCAGCGACAGGCTCTGTAATAGCGCCAAGTCCAGGGCCAATTTCTACTAAGTTGTCTTCTGGTTTAGGATCGATTGCAGAGACTATTTTATCGATGATCATTTCATCAAATAAAAAGTTTTGCCCAAAACGTTTACGGGCGCGGTGTCCTAAATGTACTTTATCGGTCATTGATTTTGTGCTTTTTCTTGGGCGAGCTTAATTGCTTCGCGGATCGCTAATTCAAAACTGCCAACGTCAGCGGTACCTGTACCGGCTAAATCTAGCGCAGTACCATGATCAACTGAAGTGCGGATAAATGGTAAACCTAATGTAATATTCACAGAATTACCAAATCCCTTGTATTTTAGCACAGGTAATCCCTGATCGTGATACATAGCAAGCACAGCATCAGCTTCAGATAGATATTTATCTTGGAATAACGTGTCCGCAGGTAATGGACCTATTAAATTCATACCTTGGCTTCTAAGTACATCAAGAGTAGGTGTGATTGTTTCAATCTCTTCACGTCCTAAGTGACCATCTTCTCCTGCATGCGGGTTTAAACCGCATACCAAAATACGTGGCTTTTCGATACCAAATTTAGTTTGTAAGTCGTGATTTAAAATACCCGCTACTTTAGTAAGACGTTCTTCGGTAATAGCACGCGA
Source organism: Pseudoalteromonas fuliginea (assembly GCF_000690055.1). GTDB lineage: Bacteria > Pseudomonadota > Gammaproteobacteria > Enterobacterales > Alteromonadaceae > Pseudoalteromonas > Pseudoalteromonas fuliginea. The sequence continues at coordinate 42,818 of NZ_JJNZ01000003.1, read as the reverse complement.
TACATAAGCAAGTGGGATATGGGTTGTCACAAGTGCGACACGTAAGCCCTCAGTTGCCAGCATCATCACAACGTCAGCAGTATCTGATTGCTGTGCAAAGTATTCAGTATGGCCGCTAAAAGAGATACCAGCTTTGTTAATAATACCTTTATGGACAGGACCAGTTACAACAGCATCGAATGTACCATCCATGTTTTTTTCACTTGCGATACGCAAAGTGTCTAAAACGTATTGGCCATTACCGTCGTTTAATACCCCAAGTTCTACATCAACACCTAAATCAACTTGATGTATATAAACACTACCCGCAGGTGCTACTTTTGTGGGGGCATTTTCATCAAACTTAATTAAATTAATAGGCAAACCAAGATGTTTAGCACGTTCTTTAAGCAGTTTACCATCAGCTAGTACGACAAGCTGAGCATCCCACGCTTGCTGAGCAAGCGTAAGAAGTAAATCTGGGCCGATGCCTGCTGGCTCGCCCGGGGTAATCGCAATTCTTAAGGTCATATTTATTGGTCTGTAGGGAAAATTTCAACGTGAGCTTGCTCGCGCATTTCTTGTTGCCAGTTAAAACTTTCTTCTTTAAATTTACGATTGAACAACATGCCATGAGCACGATTGCGTTTAGCAAGCTCTGTTTTATCAGCTACACGTTTGCCAAGTAACTGAACAATATGCCAACCAAATCGAGTTCTGAATGGTTCACTAATTTCATCTTGTTTAAGAGAAAGTAAAGTATCTCTAAAAGCTGGAACGTAAGTTGTTGGATCAGTCCAATCGTATTCGCCACCTTTGAGAGCTGAACCTGGATCTTCAGAATATTCTTTAGCTAGTTCACCAAAATCAGCGGTACCAGCACGTAAGTCTTTTGCAAAACCAGCAAGCATATTTCGTGCTTTTTCTTCGCTTAAAATAATAGAGGGTTCGATTAGTATATGACGTGAGCGCACTTCAGTTGTTTCTACAACTTGTAGTCCACGAATTTCTTGTACTTTAATTATATGAAATCCAGCGCCAGAGCGAAGAGGGCCAATAATAGCACCACTTTTTTTGCCTTTAACTGCTTCTGCAAATAATGATGGCATTTCATTAATACCCATCCAGCCTAGTTGTCCGCCTTCAAGTGCTTTTGAACCGCTTGATGACGAAATGGCAATACGTTTAAATTCTTGATCATCATTTAATAGTTCTATTACTTTATCTGCTCGTGTTTTTGCTGCAGATATTTCATCAGCAGTCGCATCATTAGGAATATCGATAAGAATGTGCCCGATATTATACTCTTCAGAGTTTTGTCCCTGACTTTCCATAATTTTTAGCAAATTATCAACTTCTTGATCGCTAATATAAATTCGGCGATCTACATTGGCGCGTGTAACTTGTTGAGTGGTTATTTCTTTACGGATTTCTTCACGGTATGCTTGAAAACTCTCGCCAGAACCTTCAATGGTTTTACGTAGATCAGCAATTGTACCGCCTTGCTCTTTTGCCATATTTGCTAGCGTTTGGTCTAGCTGGCTATCAGATATTTGTAATCCCATACGTTCAGCCATTTGCATCATCAATGTTTGGCTAACTAAGCGTTCTATTGCTTGTACACGTAAGGTTTCATCTTTAGGAAGTTGTTGCCCTTGCTCTTCGGCTTGTTTTTTAACACGATTTACAATGGTGTCTACTTCACTATTTAAAATAACGCCTTGGTTTACAACGCCAATCACCTTGTCGATTTCTACAGGGGCTGCTAATGCACTTTGGCAAAGGCTGATACTTAAAACTGTTGATACTAATAATTTTTTTAAAGTCATGTTCTCTTTACTACTCTTGCTAATAGTACTGTTGTGATACTAGTTACTAAGAAAATACGGTCTACGATAGCCAAAAATACCTTGTTGTAATAGTTTTTGTGCATCATAGCGGCTTTTACTACCCAGTCCTTTTAATACAAAATTAAAACCAATACTTGAGTCAAAAGTTGCTTGTTCTTGTCCTATTGACTGATTTAAGTCAGTTTCGATTTGGCGATGACCAGTAATTTGGAATGCCCAACAGCATGATTCATACTGTAATCCGCTCAATATTTCGATACTTCTGTTATTTTCAAGATCTCGATGATAGCTTGCAATAAATTGCCATTCGTCACTAATGGGAATACTTGTAAATACACCCGCTTGCTCGATTGTATTTCCTGAGACATCATTTGCATAGCGATGGTTCAATTGTACTAGCTGATTATTATCACCTTTGTAATCAAGTGTTACATTTGACTGAACCATTTGTTTACCATCTGTATCGTATTGAATACCTCCAGCAAGATACCAACGTCGATGCCAATGTAACATGGTTTGGGCTGCAAATAGTGCATTATAATTAGTGTCTGAGTTTAAACCTTGCTCTGTTGGTTTAGATGAGTCACTTAAATAAAATATTTGTCCAGCGCTAAAGTTAAACACTTCTTCTTGTTTTTTATCAAACAAACGCGTTGTTGCACCCAATGTAAATTGGTTTGCAGCGGCAATACGGTCAACACCCGAAAATCGAGTGTCTCTAAATAAGCCATAGTAATCGTCTTGTAGCTTAGTTGTATCGAATAACCCAATATCAGATTGGTCTTTATTGGGGGTATATAAATACTGAACTTGAGGCTCCAAAGTTTGAATACCATCTTCAATAAAAGATGATGTATTACGTTCAAAATTTAGTTGAGAATATAAACGAACTTTAGGGATTGTACGTGATACGCTTTCGCTGTATTGCGTGCCATCTAAATCACCATGTTGTTTATAATTTGTTTGCAATAAACTTACTTCAGATAAAAACGACCATGCATGTTGTTTGTAATCAAAGCTAGCTTTAGGCTCTAAATGCACTCGCGTTGCTTGATCTATAATGGCTGAGTCGTTAGTAAAATGACTGATTTCGCCAGAAACTGTAAAATCAAAATTATCAATACGCCATGGGGCTGTTTGAGTAAAGTTGATTTGAGGTATAGCGGTATATGATTCTAAGTGATCACCGAGTACTTCAAAGTTTTGCACTTTAATATCTGTACGCCATGTCTCACCTAAGTGTGTTAGTGCGCCAGTTCGGTAAAGTTGGGTATCGGTTTTATTTGCATAGTTAGAATCAAGATCAGTAATGTAATTGTCATCACTTACGTTGGTAATATCTACATTAGCTCGCCAGCTCTCACCTAAATAACTTCTTTGTTGCCAATGAAACATATAACGTGAATCAAGAGTTGGCTCTGAATCGTCTTTATTTAAGTACTCTACACCGACCAAACCTTCATGTTGCTCAGTTAAGTACCGAAACTCTGTTTGCAGTTGCAAGCCTTTACGAGACATATAGCGCGGGGTAATAGTGGCATCAAAATTTGGCGCTATGTTCCAGTAATAAGGTGTAATTGTTTCAATACCATAGCGATCTGAGCTGGAAATATTAGGCTTTAGTAATCCTGATTTACGACGTTCATCGAGTGCAAATGTAAAATAAGGCAAATATAAAACAGGTGTATCAAGAATTCTTAGTATCGCATTGTGAGTTTCACCCCAGCCTTCCTCGCGGGATAAATTAATTTCGTCTGCTTCTATTTCCCATACAGGGCTTTGACCAGGACAAGCAGTAAAGCTTGCATTCATGAGCACTAAGCCAGAATCATTCACGGTCAGCTTTTCTGCACCACCTTTACCTTGTTGATCGGTTAAACTGTAATCTGCACCAAGTAGGCTAATTTCTGAGTTGCTTAAATCGGCGTTTAGCCCTTTGCTGCTTATTTGGCTAATTGTGTCACGATAAGTAATTGGTCCGGTTGCATTTAATAAACCACGCTGTTTATCTATCAACGCAGTTTGTGCGGACAAACTCATATTAACGGTGTTAATATCAACATTGCCGGTAAATTCAGCACTTTGAGTGCCGAGGAGCTCTACATCATCAGCTTTAATATCAACAGTACCAAGCTCAAGGCCTGGAAGTGGTTGCCAAGCTCTGGTTTGCATTGAAATGCCACAAAGGTTGTGCGTCAGTTCAGTTTCGGCAAGCGATGGTGCGCTAACTACGCTTAGCATCAATATGCCCCAGGTTTTGCTCATTTATTGACCTTAATGCTTTGTGATTAAATATAATTTACACATAATAAAGGAAAATAATGGCAAATACAGTAATTGACCTAATTAACTTAGTTAAAAATAGATATCTTATAAAATGACACGCTTTGATAATTTACAACAATTTATAAACACACACTTTAATACGCAGCCTACTTTGTTAAGTGCGATAACAGGGGATGCTAGTTTCCGTCGCTATTACCGTTTAACGTGCAGTAATGAGCATTTTATTGTGATGGATTCAGAACCCCAAAAAGTAAATAACGCGCCTTATATATCACTTAATAAGGTATTTACCGAGCAAGGCTTTTTACTTCCAAAAATAATTGCTAGCGACGAGCAGCAAGGCTTTTTTATACTAAGTGATTTAGGCAGTAAGCATTTGGCTGATATGCTAGATGATGAAAATCGTATTGAGTATTACAAAGCTTTAATAAGTTTAAGTGCTCAATGGGCAAAAACACCACCCTCAGCTGTTATGCAAGCTTACAATAAAGACTTTATAAAACTTGAGCTCGATATATTTAGTCAGTGGTTAGTAAACGACTTTATAGATGAATCCCCAACTGCAGCGTATCAAGCTATGTGGCAAACAAGCTGTGAGTTACTCACTCAGGCTATGCTTGTGCAGCCTACAGTAACCGTGCACCGTGATTATCACAGTCGAAATATTATGAATAGTAATGGCCTGTGGGCGATTATAGATTATCAAGATGCGGTACGTGGTCCGCTTTGTTACGATTTAGTATCGCTGCTTCGAGATTGCTATTTTAAACTTCCGGCAAAAGAGCTAACAAGCTTGCTTGATTTTGCTTATAGCGAGTTCACTGCTCAAAATTTAATGGTTAATACCTCATTTGATGAGTTTAAATATTGGTTTGATTTAACCGGTATTCAGCGCCACTTAAAAGCAGCTGGTATATTTTGTCGATTATATTTACGCGACGGGAAAACAGGTTATTTAGATAATATTTTACCCACACTTGATTATATTATTGAAGTGGCTGCTAATTATCCCGAGCTTAAAGCATTGAGTGATTGGACTAAACATACCATAGTGCCAAAAGTGACTGAAAAGTTAGCAAAGGAGCGCACATGAAAGCGTTGATTTTAGCCGCAGGACGCGGGCAGAGGATGATGCCGCTAACACAGCATATGCCAAAACCAATGTTAAAAGTAGCAGAAAAACCACTTATTGAGCATCATATAAATAACCTCAAAGCTGCCGGAATTACCGATATTGTAATAAACCTCGCTTGGCAAGGTGATAAAATAAAAGATTACTTTAACGATGGCAGTCAATTTGGGGTAAACATACTTTACAGTCAAGAAGTTGAAGGTGGTCTTGAAACTGCTGGCGGTATTATTCAGGCGCTACCTCTGCTTGGAGAGTCTTTCATTGTAGTTAATGGCGATGTATATACCGATTATGATGTAAGTGCGCTAATGCAGCTGCATTTGCAAGCGGGTGAGGCGCATATTGTGCTAATACAAAACCCACCACATAATCCAGATGGTGATTTTGCATTAAGTCATTTATCGCCAGAGAGTCAAAAGTATACATTCTCAGGGATCAGTCGGTATCAGGCTGATTTTTTCAAAGGGTTAACGCAAGGGAGGCGTCCTTTAGGGCCTATTTTACGTGAAAAGCTAAGTAAGCATGTAATCTCTACTGAGCTTTATATTGGTCAGTGGGATGATATAGGTACACCCGAACGTTTAAATGACTTAAACAAACGCCTTGCGGCGCATTAACTAAATTTTTTAAAAAGGCAGCATTATAAATGTGGGGAAAAATACTCGGTTTTTGTTTTGGCTTTATGTTTGGCAAAATTTTTGGTGCCATTTTAGGTTTATACCTTGGCCATTTATTTGATAAAAGCTTAAAAAGTAACTTTGATAAAGCGGGTGGCTTTTCAAGCTTGTTTAACGATGCAGATGTAAACGAGCGCCAAGCTTTGTTCTTTTCGAGCTGTTTTGCCGTAATGGGACATATTGCTAAATCGAATGGCAGAGTTAGCGAAGTGCATATAAAAGCCGCCAACTTGTTTATGGATGAAATGGGTTTGAAAGGCGAAGAGCGCCGCGAAGCACAGCAGGCTTTTCAGTCGGGTAAAGAGGGCGACTTCTCACTTAAAGAAACCGTGCACGACTTTAAAGAACGCTTTGCTAAGCGAAACGACTTGATGCAATTGTTTTTAGAAATACAAATTCAAATGGCATTCTCTGATGGGGTGTTAGCCGAACAAGAAAAGCAATTGTTAGCAGAGGTAAGTAAGCAGTTAGGGATTTCGAAAACGCATTTTGCATTTGTATTAAAACGCTATCAAGCAGAATTTAACTTTAGAAAGCAACAACAGCGCTTTAATCAACAGCAACAAAGCCAAGGGCAAAGTAGCAGCTACCGTGAAGGCTCGGGTCATCATGTCCCACCCAATAATAATATGAATCGTACACAGGCATTGGCGTTATTAGGGCTTAATGATGGTGTGACTGAGCGTGAGATAAAAGTAGCGTACCGTAAACTTATGTCCCAACATCACCCAGATAAATTGGTATCGCAAGGTTTACCAAAACACATGATGGAGCTTGCAGTTAAAAAGAGCCAAGATATTCAAGCGGCTTATGAATATTTAAAAAAGGCGGCGTAAAAAGCCGTCTATTTCTTTTGTAAGGCGTGCGTGTTGATCTGGTTGATCGCGCAGGCCAAACAGCTGGCGTTGGCGATAATCAAATTTAGCATTTCGGTTAACCCAGCGTTGGCGATTTTTAAGGCTCATTAAAATATCATTGCTGTCATTAGCATAGTAAATATCGAGTAAAGCTGGCGTAACAAGTGATGTTGTTTGGCTCAAATCTTTATTACGTTTAGTATTAGGTAAGTAACTGCTTAAACTTATAAATGCATCTACTCTCTGTTCTGGAAAGTCGGCATAGTGCTCAAGTAATACGCCAGCACTGGTACCTTGTGCAATAACCACTACGTTACCTGGCTCTTGCATTGCAGTTTGGTATAGCGCATTAAAGCGAGCAATCAGATTTATTTTATAATTGTCGAGTACCTCATTAGTCACTTTTTCTAAAGCATTAACATAATGAGGTTCTGCATTTTTCTTCATATCTGCAGTCGCAGGCTCTGTGCTTGTAGCTGCATCAGGTGTCGTTGTTTCTGCAGGCATTTCTGTTGATGAGTCTGGTTTTTTGCTGGCTTGCCAGTCTATGTCGGGTACCGTCATTGCGTAAGTGGTATAGCCTAAGTTATTAAGTTCTTTTCGTAAAAAACTCATGCCAGCATTGTTTGTTGGCACTGATTGCCAGTCGGGTATAAGTAATACAACACCTCTAAAGTCGGCGCTCATATATTCGCTGTATAAACTCAAAAACTCGGTTTCACCTGCAAGTATTGATTTTATTTCGTCATTTGGAAGCAAGCGTTCAATATCGTTGTTTTCAATACTTGATAATGTAGGAGGGGCAATATGCTCTGCAGCTGTTACCTGTATGCTTAAAAATAGCGTACACATCAGTAATACGTTAAGTATACTTTTTAAAAACTGCGCAGATACCATAAGAAGCTCAAATAATGAATACTAATTAGGTATCGGCGTAGTACGGTAAAAGTTTAGCACTATGGCTTAATAATCATTAATGCAATGATTAAAACTCAGGTTCGGCTTCAAATGTAAGTATTTGCTCTGTTGTAGGGTGCTTCAACTTCAGCATTTGTGCGTGTAATTGTAAGCGAGGAGCTGCGGCAAGTGCGTCTTTATGGGCATAGAGCCTATCACCTAAAATAGGATGTCCTAAACTTAGCATATGTACACGTAACTGATGTGAGCGCCCAGTTATTGGCGTTAGCTCTACACGGGTAGCATCGGCTTCGCGCTCAAGTATTTTAAAGTGCGTAAGCGATGGCTTACCATTTTCGTGATCAACCATTTGTTTAGGGCGATTAGGCCAATCACAGATAAGCGGCAGATCCACGGTTCCCGTATCGACCTCAAGCTGCCCAAATACACGTGCAATATAACGCTTAGCTGTTTCGCGTTCTTGAAACTGCATACTTAAATGCCTGTGCGCTGCTTTATTCATAGCAAGGCAAAGTATGCCTGATGTTGCCATATCTAAACGGTGGACTATTTTAGCTGTTGGAAAAACACGATTAACACGGTTAATTAAGCTGTCGGCGTGTTTAGGATCTTTACCCGGGACGGTTAATAACTCGCTTGGCTTATTAACGATGAGCAAATCGTCGTCTTGGAAAAGTATTGTTAAATACGGGCTCATTGGGGGATTATAGTTAACTAACACAGCCTGCCTTAATGATTTTTAAGGGCGCTATTTTAGTGGAGCGAGGCTGAAGGCTCAAGGGAAAAATTTATTGCGTGTTTTTTGTTCTGGTGTAAAATTACACCAACTATTGCAAGCAAGGTTTAATGTTATGGCTAGACAAAGTATTTCGCTTACTGAGCAAAATGATTTATGGCTGCGTAATCACGTTGAAAACGTGGGTGATTACGCAAATAAAAGTGAACTGGTAAACGACCTGATCAGGCGTGCTCGAAGAGCTGAGGTAATAAATAGTAAGCTTGTAAAGTCTGAGCAAAGTGGCTTTAGCACTCAATCTGCAGATGAAATGCTAGCAGAATTCAAATCAAGCACGAAGTAATGCGTACATACAAGCTTTCAAACGATGCTAAAGAAGATTTACGTCGCATTTACCAGTACGGCTGTGATGAATATTCACAACAGCAAGCAGATAATTATTTTTATGCTTTTTTTACTATGTTTGAAAAACTAGCAGCAAACCCTTATTTCTACCAATCAGTTGAGCATATACGTAAGGGTTATCGGCGAGCAGTCTGTGGTTCAGACAGTATTTATTACAGGGTTACCGAAGAAAATGTAGAAATTATGGCTATTTTGGGTGGACAAAATACACAAGAGTGGTTGTGAAAATTTAATCTGGATACCAAGCAAAGGATGTTTCATGTATGGAAATATAGAATTTTATTGCAGTCGATGTGGTCAATTAAATAGTCATGAGCCCGATTCTAATAATGACTTACCTCTTGCTATTGACGGGGAGGTTGAGCACCAATTAGAAATTCTTAATTGCACTAACTGTGACAATCCTTCTCAGGTGCATGTAAGTAAAGATCCTCACTCTTTAAATTTTGATTATCACCTAAATGATGGCTATAAGCTATAAGCTATAAGCTATAAGCTAGGAGAAGGAGAAAGTGAGTATCAAGCTGTATTTAAAAGTGCCGTATTTAACTTAGAGCAATTAACCTATCATCTTTTATCAGAAAACTATGTCAATAATACTTATTTTAATAGACTGTTTTATACTCAATGTATCATTACGTTGGAGACTTACTTTGGTGATGCATTAAGGTGTCATGTACTCAGTTCAGATGAGTATATAAAAAAGTTCATTCTTACTTCGGAAAAGCTTAAAAATGAGACGTACTCTCTTAAGCTTATTATTCAAAAACCTAATTTATTAGAAGATATAGTCACCAGTAGATTATCAGAAATTCTTTATCATAATCTCGGGGTAGTTAGTAAAATATATATGAATGTATTAGATATTGATCTTCAAAAGCTGATAGTAAATGAAAGGAGATATTTTGAGACTGCAATACTTATCAGGCATGATTGTGTTCATCGAAGTGGAAAGACAAAAGATGGAAAAGCTCATTATATTTCAAGGGATGATATCCAAAAGCTTGCAATCTCAGTCAGCCAATTGATTTTAAATTTACATGATGCAATGCAATATCTCGACGTGAACATAAGCGAAAATATTGGAGGTATTAGCTTCTAGTTAATATAGATTGTGAGTCTAGTGACGGAATAGTTACTGTGTTTTAGATGTATTTTTATGAAAAAAAGTGCGATATAAATACCGCACTTTTATTTAACTTACGCTTATTAGCAGTCTTTTCTGAAACCTTAGTGCGAAACAACAATTAAGCGAATGGCATCAAGTTGTAACTGCGTTTTTTCAATATACGTAGTTAGGTCGTTGCGTTGCTTATCGTAAAACGTTATTTCTTCTTGGCGAATATTCGGGTTAATTTGCTTAAGGGCAACAAGTCGCTCTTGCTCTTCACTGAGTGATGTTTGCATTTTAACAAGCGACGCTGCACGAATAACTTCAAGTTTTTCTTGTGCCATATCTTTAGCGGTTGTGATCATAGGGTGAACAGCGCTTTGCAGTGCTCCCGCAAGTTTACTGGCTGTTTGGCGGCCAACGGCTGATAGCTGCTGATTAAAGCCTTCAAAAGCCACATTCTCACCTAAGTTATTGCCTGCTTTATCAAGCAATATACGAATTGGTGTAGGCGGTAAAAAGCGACCAACTTGCAATACTTTTGGTGCCATTGCTTCTGCAACAAAAATAAGCTCAACAAAAAAGGTACCAGGCGGTAACTTTTTGTTTTTAAGTAAAGCCACCGATGCGCTACCAAAGTCGTCGTCACAAATCATATCCATGGTGCCTTGCACCATTGGGTGATCCCAACTAATAAAGTGTACGTCTTCTTGCGAAAGAGCTGTGTCGCGATCAAAGGTAACCGTCATGCCATCGTCTTTAAGCGATGGGAATGAGGCGCTTAACATATGCTCAGTTGGCTTTAAGATAATGGTGTTTTCGCCTTTATCTTCTTGGCTTATGCCAAATGTATCAAACACGTTGATCATGTAGCTTGGCAACTCAAACTGGTTATCGAGTTTTTCGATATCAGCTACAAGTGAATCGGCAGCACCTTGACCCGATGAATGTAGCTCTAGTAAACGATCTCGTCCGCTTTCCATTTTTTTACGCAGTACCGCATTTTGTTGTGCTACTTGCTCAAGTAATGGATCGAGTTCGTCTTCATCGCAGTTATGCGCAGAAATATATTCAAGTAAGTCATCACGGAACTCTTTATAAAGCATTTGACCCGTTGTTGATGTAGATTCGAATGCATCTAGACCTTCGTTGTACCAACGTAGCAATACTTCTTGAGCGGTGTTTTCAAAATATGGCACATGAATGTTCACATCTTGCGTTTGACCTATACGGTCTAATCGACCAATACGTTGCTCTAGTAAATCAGGGTTCAGTGGTAAATCAAACAGTACTAAGTGATGCGAGAACTGGAAATTACGACCTTCTGAGCCAATTTCTGAACACAGTAATATTTGTGCATTATCGTACTCGTCTGCAAAAAATGCAGCAGCGCGGTCACGCTCAATAATAGACATACCTTCGTGGAATACCGACGCTTTAATAGCTTCACGTTCACGCAGTATTTGCTCAAGGCTGATAGCTGTTTCAGCTTTAGCACATATAAGCAGTACTTTTTCGCGCTTAAGTGTTTTAAGGGTGTCGATTAACCAATCTACACGTGGATCGAATAAACCCCAGCTTGCGCTTTCGCCTTCAAACTCTTGGAATATTTTTTCAGGAAACAGAGCACGGTGTGCACTTAGTTCAGGGTTTTGAATGCCGCCCATGTTACCAAGAACCGACATAGCCGTTTTATACTGTTTTGGCAGTGCCATTGGGTAGGCGTGTAATTTACGGCTTGGGTAGCCGTCAATGCCGCTGCGGCTATTTCTGAATAATATACGACCTGTGCCGTGGCGATCGAGTAGCATGTTAAGTATTTCTTTACGCGCTGGTAAATCACCTTGCTGTGCTTTTTCAAGAATATCAGTAATGTCGGTTTCTTTTAATAACTCAATTAGCGTGGCTTTGGCTGCGTCGTCCAGAGCTTGCTCTTGCAGTAATTGATTTGCCGCTTGCGCTACGTCTTTATAATTTGCTTCTTCTTCTTTAAACACGTCGTAGTCGTAAAAACGATCCGGATCGAGTAATTGTAAACGCGCAAAGTGACTGCTGTGACCAAGTTGATCAGGCGTTGCTGTAAGCAAAATAAGGCCAGGAATATCTTGGCTAAGCTCTGCCATACGTTGGTACTCTGAGCTTGGCTTGCCGTTATTGATGCTTAGATGATGGGCTTCATCTATTACTAAAAGATCCCAATCAGCAAGTGTTGCTTGTTCAAACCAACGTTTTTTCTTGGTTAAAAACTCAAGGCTGGTAAGTACTAGTTGCTCTGTATCAAACACGTTTGGAGAATCTGCAAACGCTTCGTCGCAGCGCTCTTCATCAAAAATAGAAAAACGTAAGTTAAAGCGGCGTAGCATTTCTACTAACCATTGGTGCTGTAAGTTTTCAGGAACCACAATAAGTACGCGACTCGCACGGCCACTAATAATTTGTTGATGTAGTATCATGCCCGCTTCAATTGTTTTACCAAGGCCTACTTCATCTGATAAAAGTACGCGTGGTGCAAAACGTTTACCCACTTCTTGGGCAATATAAAGCTGGTGCGGAATAAGATTAGCACGCTGACCAATTAAGCCTTTAATAGGCGATTGTTCACGTTCAAATTTATGTAACCACGTTTGGTAGCGAAGTGTGTAGCGATCAAAACGATCTACTTGGCCTGCAAATAAACGATCTTGTGGTTTATTAAACTTAATAAAATGATCTAAAAAGGTTTCTTTTAACTTGGCTGTTTCGCCGTTATCAACACGGGTGCCGTGATAACAAAGTAACTCGCCTTGTACTTCAATAGACTCTACTTCTAATTCCCATTCTTCAACGCTTTTGATCACATCGCCAGGATTAAATGCCACACGGGTAACAGGTGCTTCTGCACTAGAATAAACACGGCTCTCACCACTGGCAGGAAATAATATGCTGACCTGACGGCCTTCAATGGCAACAACGGTGCCTAATCCTAAATCTGACTCTGTATCACTGATCCAACGCTGACCTAAGGAAAAATTCATGTATGTCTCGTCTATGATGAAAAAGGCGGCTATGTTACCTGTAAGCTAACACCACTGCAAGGCGCTATTTGGCTCACTTTTAATTAATTTTGTAAGTGTTAATTATTACTATTAAAACAGCTTGTTTATGACTCTTTTTTAGGTAAATCAAAACTAATTACAGTTTGTAATAAAACGGACTTTTATGACAAATAGACTAAACTTACATTATGCCTTAGCAATTAAGTATTGCAGGTTTAAGTTTTGCCCGTTTTACTTAGTTATTTTGGTATAGCATAAAAATCATAAAACGTAAGGAAAGTGCTATGGAAAAAGCTTCGAACCTTGAAAGTAAAATGTATGTGCTAGATACCAACGTACTACTTCACGAACCACTCGCTTATTTGTCTTTTCAAGAACATGACGTTGTTATCCCAATGACGGTGCTTGAAGAGCTTGACCACATAAAAGACAGAAAACACGATGTAAGTCGTGATGCGCGCGTCGCTATTCGTGGATTAGATGAAGTACTTAAAAATGCAACGCCTGAACAAATGCTACAAGGCGTGGCGCTGCCGAGTAACAAAAAGGCAAAAGCGAGCTCTGCAGGTACCCTCATTATTGTAAACGATCATTTATTTGCCGACTCCATTTCTGGTTTACCAGGTAACGAAAACGACCATCGTATTATTAATTGCGCCGTGTACTTACAAAAGCAGCACAGTGATTCAAAAGTAATACTTGTTACAAAAGACATAAATATGCGCCTAAAAGCCAAAGGCGCCGGGCTTAAATATGTTGAGGATTACCGCACCGACCAACTTATTGACGATATAAGCCTGCTTACTAGTGGTTATAAAAAAATTGAAGGGGATGTTTGGGAGCATGTAGGGGAGTGTAATACTGAGCAGCATGGGCGCGATACGTTTCATCATGTGCCTAAAAACTTAATACCTGATGTATTTTGTAATGAATATTTACTTGATGGAGGGGATCAGTTTGCGGCGCGCGTTAAATCGTACGATGACGAGCACATAACGCTAAAAGATATTGGCGTTGAGCGTTTAATGCATCAACAAGCATGGGGTGTTAAACCTAAAAACATTTATCAAGGTATGGCGCTTGATGCACTGCTGGATACAAGTATTGAACTTGTTATTTTAACCGGCCCTGCGGGGTGTGGTAAAACCTTGTTAGCACTTGCCAGTGCCCTTGAAATGGTCATCGAAAAAGGTATTTACGATAAAGTAATAGTCACCCGTAATACCCCTGAAATAGCAGAGTCCATTGGTTTTTTACCCGGCACAGAAGAGGAGAAAATGGCGCCATGGCTTGCAGCCATTACCGATACGCTGGAGGTATTGCACAAAGGCGACGAAAATCCGATATCAAGCCGAAACTACATTATGGAAAAAGCCAATGTGCAGTTTAAATCGGTTAACTTTATGCGTGGGCGTAGCATTCAAAATGCGGTGGTAATTTTAGATGAGAGCCAAAATTTAACGGCATCTCAACTTAAAACGATTATTACTCGCTGCGGCGAAGGTACTAAATTAATTTGTACGGGTAACTTGGCGCAAATAGACAGTAACTACCTAACACCGGTGACTTCGGGCTTAACGTACATAGTAGAGCGTTTTAAAAACTTTGAGGGCAGTGCAACGATAAACCTTAACGGGGTTGTACGTAGTCGCTTAGCGTCATTTGCAGAAGAAAATTTATAACTTGCGCTTAACAAATTGGCTCGATAGTCTATCGATTGATTTTCGAGCCATAACGCAGGCAGTACGTTGAATTTTTTACCTCTTAAACATTATTATCGTTCTTTATTTGTTGCGCTTTTGGTTCCATTAGTTGTAGCTCTTTTATTATGCTTACATTTATATAATATTAAGCTTGAACGCATTGTTGAAAAGCGCGAAGCCGATTTTATCAATGTATCTGCACAAGTAAGTCATGGCATGCAAGCGGCAAGTGACTTACTTACTACGATGTTTACACTGTACGAACTGCCTCCTTATAATCAATTAAATAGCACTCTTCTTGAAGGTATTAGCCAGTATGATGGTTACTACTACCGTCATTTTATAAACCAAGGCACTGAAATTGTTGGTAAAGGAGATTTTTCACTTTCTACTCGTGAGCTTTTACAGTGGCAGCAATTAGTCGCGTTAGGCCCTTCTTTTAATACGACGCTTTCGCTGATGCAGTCACTTTCAGCAGTCGCTTATGTGGATGAGCGTGGTATTGCATATGTGGCAAGGCGTAATAAAAGTAAAAGCTTTTTATTAACCGAAATTTTAGACGGGCAATTTAAACCCGAGTTTTCTCCAAATAACCTTTCATCAAGCCCAATAATTAATATAGATGGTAAAGCTTATTTTGCTATAGGCCGTCAGCGAGAACTTGGTTCAAGCGATTACATTATTTTAATTTACGATGTGCAGGCAATGTCTACTTGGCTAAAAAAAGTATCACCTAACCACGGTGAATATGTATTTATGAATCAGTTCCATCACATTATTGCCAGCTCAAAAAATCTAATTGACGAAGCCATTGATCTAAAAACCTATTGGCCAAGCATCGCAGGTCCGGAGAATAAACTGACGATATTAACCAGTAACACTAATTATTTTATGCAACCAATGGGCAATTTGCCTATTCATGCTGCATTTCACGAACCTAAATCAAATTTAGTAAACTCTATTCGTTACGAAGTATTATTAGAATTTATATTTTTAACACTATTTTTAAGCATTATGTTTGGTGTGTTTTTTTGGTTAAGCCAGCGTATTTTTATAAAACCGATGACGCATTTAATGCACTATTTAGAGCAAAATGATACACAACAAAATAAACAATTAGATTATCAAATACCTCTTAATTGGCAGCCTTGGTTTTCGAAAGTAAAACGCGTATTTGCTAAAAATAAGCAACTGGTGGAATCACTGCAAAATGCTAATAAAGATCTTGATGAGCAA
The DNA here is from genome assembly GCF_000690055.1 of Pseudoalteromonas fuliginea. Taxonomy (GTDB): domain Bacteria; phylum Pseudomonadota; class Gammaproteobacteria; order Enterobacterales; family Alteromonadaceae; genus Pseudoalteromonas; species Pseudoalteromonas fuliginea. The sequence continues at coordinate 26,893 of NZ_JJNZ01000003.1, read as the reverse complement.
GTGCAGCTGCAATCCGAAAAGCTAAAGCGTAGCTATGAAGCAAAAGAACGCCACCTAGCATTACTCAACACGATGCTTAACAGTGTGCCCGATTTAATTTATTTTAAAAATATTGACGGTTTGTTTTTAGGGTGTAATAAGGCATTTGAAGCGTATTTAGGTAAAGAGCAAACAGCATTAGTGGGTAAACGCATGGAGGAAATTAGCAATGATGATGAACAAATTAGCGTTTTAGAAAAGCAAGTTCTACAAAACCGTCACGATGTACAACAACGAATAGACACAGAGAATAAGTCCTATCAATTAACCATAGCTCCTTTTTATAATGAGCATCAACATTTGTTGGGTACAATGGGAATAGGACGAGATATAACTGAGCAACAACAAACGTTGTACGCTTTAAAAGCTTCAGAATCTAAATTTAGAAGTGCGATTGAATTTGCTGCTAATAGCGTTGTGCTGCTGTCGCTTGAGCACACGATTGTACAAGTTAATAAAGCGACCAGAAAATTATTTATAGAACATCCTGTTTTAGTAGGAGAGCAGCTTAAAATGCTCTTTGACGACAGCCAATGGCAAGAAATAAAAATCACTTTAGCAAAGTTACTCGACGACAAGAAAAAGGTATACCATTTAACCTTAGCGCAAGGGAAATTAGCCAATTGGTTACAATTGAGTGTATCACTCGTGTGGGATGAAAAACGTGATCCTTCTTATTATGTTATTCATTTACAGGATGTAAGCGCACTAACTAAAGCTAAGCATGATGCTGAGCGAGCAACCCTTGCTAAAAGCCGTTTTATTGCTAATTTAAGCCATGAAATACGCACTCCACTTAACGCGGTATTGGGCCTACTTGATATGTTAATAGATCAGGGGCTTACCCAAAAGCAACTACAACAAACAGGCCAGGCTAAACACGCTGCGCAAAGTTTATTATTGATGCTTAACCGAATGCTGGATTTTGCACGCGTAGAAAGTGCGCAAGCTGAACTTAAGTTAGCGCCATTTAATATTGTAGAGCTAATTGATATTTGCGATAGCTTAACGGCGCCGCTGTGTGAAAATAAAAATGTTGAGTTTATTATTGATGTAGACCCTTTAATTGCTCCTGTTTTTATATGCGATAGTATCCGCTTACAGCAAATTTTAGGTAATCTACTAACGAATGCGGTTAAGTTTACAAGCTCGGGCTCTATTGTACTAAAAATGGATTTAGTACAAAGCGTAAGTATTGAACAACAGCTTATCTGTTTTCGTGTAATTGATACTGGCTGCGGGATTGATAAAGCTGATCAAAGGCGTTTGTTTGATGCTTTCACGCAAGGCGATGAATCATCAACAAGGATCCACCAAGGCGTTGGATTAGGACTCGCTATTGTTAAGCATGCGGTATCACTAATGGGTGGTGAAATTGCATTAAATAGTGAGAAAGGTCATGGTTGTGAGTTTTATTTTAGTATTTTGTTACAGGTGGATACAACAAAAAGTAGCGTATTACCAGCAAATGCATTAGCCGTTATATCTGAGCAAAGCTATGAGCTACAACGTGTTGTGGGCGCTTTACCGAAGTTAATAAGTATTGACCTAAAGGAAGCGTTAGAATATCCCATAAAGTTAACCGAAACTGAAAACTTAATTATAGATGCTGATGATTTACCTAAATTACTAAGTGTGCAAGCAATCAACGATTCATTATCTTCAAAAGCAATTTCAGTGGTTATCATCAACCATCAACACACATTAAATTTGTCAACAAGTCAGCTGCTATCAGTTCAACATGTTAAAGCATCAGCACTTGCTCAACGCTTGCTTAATTTGGATGTTGCCTCGCAGCCTAATATAAACAGTGAAATAGTAGTAACGAATGAACAGGTGTATAAAAGGGGTATAGCGGGATTATTAGTGTTAGCAATTGATGACAACCAATTGAACTTAGACATTATTAGCAGTGTGTTGCATCAAGCTAAAGCTAATGTTGTTACAGCTATGAGTGCCGTTGAGGGAATAGAACTATTACGCGTTTTAAAGCCTGATTTAATTTTAATGGATGTACAAATGCCGCATATTGACGGCTGTCAAGCAACAGCTTTAATTCGCCAACAGTTTGACACTAAGCAATTACCTATTTTTGCATTAACCGCTCATTGCGAACCAGCTGATGTTGAGCGCTCATTAAAATGCGGTATGAATAAACACTTAACAAAGCCTGTAGTGGCTGACGTACTCATTGATGCAATTGCAGACTTAGGGCTCTCCAAACCTAGCTTTTTTGAAGAATCATTTGCATTAACGCAGTTCAGTTTTGATGAGGCATTACTCAAAACCATGATTGATAAGTTTGCTAATTTGTGCCAAACCCAGCTCACCCAAATAGAAGGAAGTACCAATAGAAATGATTTGGTACGCTTAGTGCATAGTATAAAAGGTGTGGCAGGCAATTTAGGCTTCAAGCGGTTATCACTTTGTGCCCAACAATGTGAACATCAGTTTAAGACAACCAATGAGTCTGTTGAAATTTCGTTAAAAGAGCTTATTATGCAGCTAGAGCAGGTAATTGTTTTTATAAAAGGCTTGGGAGCAATGGATGTCGAAAAAAGCTAAGGTATTAATTGTTGACGACGATCCTCTTAACCGTTTAGTGCTCGAAAAAACACTCAAAGGTGAGCATGATGTGTTTTTAGTTGAAAGCGGTGAAAAAGCACTGACTTTTGTGAAAACAACACAGGTTGATTTGATCATTCTCGACGTTGTAATGCCGGGTATTGATGGCTACGAAGTACTTGTGCAATTAAAAGAAAACCCAATCACACAGTCTATCCCCATTATTTTCATATCAGCTAATCAAAGCCATGAAGATGAATCTAAAGGTTTAGAGCTGGGGGCTATGGATTATATAATTAAGCCATTTAGTGCTTCAATTGTCAGGGTGAGAGTACGTAATCAGTTACTCATTAAACAAAAAAATGACTTGCTTGAGATGTTAGCTTCAATTGATGGCCTAACAGAAATACCTAATAGACGTTATCTTGATGAAAATTTATCTCGTGAATGGCGCAGAAGTAAACGAGGTAGCACACCCCTGTCGGTATTACTGATGGATATAGATCACTTTAAACGTTATAACGATTGTTATGGGCATCGTGCCGGTGATGAGTGCTTAAAAAAAGTGGCGCAAGTACTTGTTGCTCAGTGTAAACGCGGTGGTGATTTTGTAGCTCGTTATGGCGGAGAAGAATTTGCTGCCGTGTTACCTGGTGTTAATAAACACGAGGCTATTCAATTTGCTAACACATTACGAAATGCTGTAAACGCACTGAAGATAGAACATAAAGCGTCACTTAATGCTGAACATATAACTATTAGTATCGGAGTAGCAACGACTGAAAGTGGTAAAGTGTATGCTGAGCAAACACTTTTAGAAGAGGCTGACTTAGGTTTGTATGCAGCGAAAGATGCTGGGCGTAATCAAATTATTGCACGCTAATTGAGCTTTTATCTCCTAAGTGACCTGTATTGCGTATAATAAACTACTTTTACTTCTTATCTTATAACAACTAACACCAGCGTGCTGAGTGAACTTACAATAGGAAAAAGTTGGTTTGTATATGCCATACCAACTTGCATAAATCTTTGATCAATTTAACGAATTAAATTGCACTATAACGTCGTTAAAATTTTTTATTTAGAACAACACGCCCTAAATACAAAAACTTTTGCCTAGTTCTAGCGTAATTTTCTTAACGTTAAATAGACCCCATATATAAGCAGATTGGTATCACACTCCTACAAATAACCTAACCTAAGTTCCATCAATAAAGGCGGCAATAACAATGTAGTGACGGTTTTTTTAATTATTTATCATTCCCAAAGCACTTTCGCCCATACCGACTAATTTGTCATTTTTAAATATCAGTGGAGTACATTCATCTTTCGTTGTTTTTCCGTCAGAATGAAGGCTATGCGTTACGTAAAACAGTATTTGATAAACATCATCACCTTTTTTTAATAATTCAGTGAAGTCAGGTGTTTTTAATTTAGTTAACACGGATTGATAGCTACTATCCATTGCAAGCTCTGAAATGGCTTCACGATTATTTTTATTCTTAGTTTCCCAACTAGATGAATTTTTACCAGCCCAATGTGTTTCTGTTTCGCCATCTGACACTGCAATAACACAGCCTGTTAAAAATGGAGCGATTAAAGCTGCAGCTAAAAGTGATTTTTTCATTTTTATTTACCTTAATAAAGTTTTTAATTTGTTATTAGCTGTATTAATGCAAAGGGTATACCATAATTATAAGTTGTTATTAATCACTGCCTTAAGTTGTCTTGGCTGTTTTTATCTAGCAAAATATTAAATGTGTTAGTAAAAACAGCCATTTTTTAGTTTTTTTGATTACTACAATAAAATCACTACACCAAGCGGTTACGTGATTCACCATTATTAAATGCAGTAATATTTAAACTTACTTCATTAATTAAGCGTACGATAGATTCAGTACTTGCCCATGCAATGTGTGGAGTGAGTAATAAATTATTGCCTTTATAATTAGCAAGTGGATTTGAAAGCTCGGCAGGCTCTTTAGTTAGTACATCAACACCTGCGCCTGCAATTAGGTTTTGCTCAAGTGCTTTAGCTAGGTCGGCTTCGTTAATAATGCCACCACGTGCGGTATTAATAATAATGCTACTTGGCTTCATCATTTTAAGCTCATTAAGCGAAATTAAATCACGTGTTTCATCTGTTAGCGGGCAGTGTACGCTGATTATATCTGCTGTTTTAATGGCGTCTTCAAAAGGCGTACGACCATCTCGACATTTAACCCCTTTACGCTCTGCTACAATAACATTAGCGCCAAATGCCTCAGCCACTTTCGCAACACCCTTGCCTAACGTACCACCGCCTATAATGGCAAATGTTTTACCTTGTAGGTCGTTAAAGCTGTAATCGAGTATGCAAAACATGTCACTTTTTTGCCACGCGCCTTGCTGGCAATCCGCCTGATAGCGGTGTGTGTTACCCAGTAAATTAGTAATTAAAGAAAACGTATGTTGAACAACAGAAGGTGTTGAATAGCCAGCTACATTAGTTACGGCAATACCAAATTCTTTAGCGGCTTCTAAATCAACATTATTAGTACCAGTTGCGCTAACGCAGATTAGTTTAAGCTGAGTCAGTTGACTAATCGTGTCGCGATTTAAAACTGCTTTATTAGTGATTAATACATCAGCATCTTGGCAATGTTCAATAACTTGCTCTGGGCTAGTAAGTTCATAAGTCGTTAATTTACCAAGTTGTTCAATACAAGTAAGAGATGTTTTAGCTAATGTAGCGTTATCAAGAATAGTAATGTTCATTATGAGCCCTAAAATAAGTGGTTCTGAAAGAGTTAAAATCGTAAAAAAGAGGCTTACGATCCATCAAAAATCTAAAATATGGGCTTAAGGTACTACGAAAGAAAGGCTTTGTTAATGGTATTACTACCAAATGATTAGAGGGCTATGTAGTAGTGGTCAGCCCACTAACAGTCTAAGAATATGGTATTTTATTGGATTGGTTAGCTAAATTTATTGCACTAATACCAGGTTTCATGGTCGAACTTTATGTAAAGTTAAGAGCATGATCCACTTAAGTAATAAAAGCCGTTTATTGGTTATTTCGCATTTTAGATTGGCTGAGTTATAATCGAACGTAGACATAAACGGTGCGCTTTGGCGTGCCGTTTTTTAACATTATAGATGTAGTAATGAGTGAATTAGAAGACAAATACACAGATATACGCCCATATAATGACGATGAAGTTGCGGCTTCGCTTACGCGTTTAATCAACGATAATGCGTTTATTGATGTAATAGCAAAGTATAATTTACCGCGTTTTTTATCGTTTGTACCATTCATTACACGTCCACTGGTAAGAAGCCAGCTGCGTAAAAAATGGGGGCAGGTAAAAACTGTTGAAGACGTACAGAACGAGGTTGCACAATACCTTGATAAGCTAGTAAAACGCACCACGTCAAAAGTTACTTTTTCAGGTCTCGATGAATTAGACCCTAAACAAGCTTATTTATTTATCTCTAACCATCGCGACATAGTACTGGATCCAGCATTAGTCAATTGGGGTTTGTTTCAACACAAAATGAAAACAGTGCGTATTGCCATTGGCGATAATTTATTACAAATACCGTATATCACTGAACTTATGCGCTTAAATAAAAGCTTTATAGTTAAGCGCTCAGCTAAAGCACCTAAAGAAATGCTAAAAGCACTTACTCAACTTTCATCCTATATTTATGATTCGTTGATGAGTGGTAATTCAATTTGGATTGCACAAAAAGAGGGGCGTGCGAAAGATGGATTTGATCAAACGGATCCCGCGCTTCTAAAAATGCTGCAACTTAATGGGCGCAAGCAGAAGAAAGAATTTGGTGATTATATAAAAGAGTTAAAAATAGTCCCTGTTTCTATATCTTATCAATACGAGCCGTGTGCTATTTCTAAAGCTAAAGAGTTATATCATAAGCAACTCCACGGTGAATATATTAAGTCTGCTGGTGAAGATATTGCCAGTATCGTCGAAGGCTTTAGTACCGCCAAGGGACATGTTCATTTAGCGTTTGGACGGCCTATTGAATCCAATTGTGATAGCGCAGAAGCGTTGGCAAAAACGATTGATCAGCAAATAGTGGATTCATTTTATTTACACCCCGGAAATTATATTGCTGGTGGCTGTAAAAAAGCAGTAATTGACTCACCAGATACAGCCACCTTCGAACAGCGAATGGCTAATGTACCTGAAGAGCTTAAACCGCTTGTACTTGCAATGTACGCTAAGCCTTTTCATCGTAAGAGTGAGATTAATATTAAAAGTTGTGAGCACTAAGCGGGGTCTGCTTACCTTTTTAGATTGAACATACGCTGCCCTTTGAGTTCGCTCTTGGGCGACTTACTCTTTGTTGCCCTGTATTTACTTTGCCCACGAGATTGCAGACCTCGCGCCGTGATTCAATTGCGTCTAAATAGAACCTTTATGCTCAAAGGTCACAGGTGAGTTTAATAACCTTTGAAAAGTGACTGTTTATTTGTCACTTTTTTTTTGCTTAAAAAAAACGCTATACTAAAAGTCTGACCTTCTTAAGTGGTATTAATACAATGCAACAAATTGAAATATTTGATATTCCAAGCCCTTGCAAAGGTATTTGTCTAGTGAATAATAGAGGGTATTGCAAGGGATGCTACCGCAGTCGAGATGAGCGTTTTACTTGGAACTCACTAAGTAATGCCCAAAAAAAGAAAGTGCTTAGTTTATGTCAACAACGCTACAAGCGTTACCTGCAAAAAGATCAAAAAAATTCAGCGTTAAATAGTAAAACCGAACAGCAAGGATTTGATTTTTAATTCTTATCTGCCTTTTGGCACATATAATGCCAGTGCTGCATAGAATTTGAACAATTTAGCGCTGAAAATAGCTGCTTGGGATAGATTCATTATCCAAAGCTTCGATTAATTAGCCAGTCACTAAAGTACTATTTACGGCCACAAAGCTACTGTTACGACTATTAATCTATAATCGATACCTCATAACTAATTCCATCTAAAGCTTGCTTTTCTATGTGCCAATTGTGTTCTTGGAACACACAAAACGGTTGTTAAAATACGACGGGATAAAAATAAATTAATCAACAATAATAAGATGCTAAAATGTTGTGGCTGCTATTTTAAATTACTACAGAAGTAAATAAAATACGCGGCGTATAATGCAATATGGCCTCCTTATTGGTTGGTTTATAGCATTATTGCTATTTAAGCTGGTAATTTATTGGAATGAATTAGGAAATACTATGAGCTTTAACTTATGTCTGTTACCACGTGAAGAAAAATACCAAATTCAGCTCGATTATGAAGCGTCATTTTGGGCGTATCAAATTAAACGCAATAAAAAAACGCGTGAACAAGTGTATAACACTATTCATAGCCGTCCGGTTGCTGAGCAAATGTTTTTAAAACAGCAATTTGAACAGTATTTGTCAATGATGCTAAGTTAGGTATGTATAAGGTTGAAATATTAGAACAAGTTAAAAGTCCACTTGTTAATAAATTTTATAAGCAATATAGCGTAAGGGGGCGTGCTAATAAGCAAGATCAACTTTGGGTTGTTTATAATAAAACAGATATTGTTGCTGCGTGCCGCTTACAACATAAAGCCGAATTTTTATTTTTGTCGACCGTTTTTGTCGCTCCTCAGCATAGATCTAAAGGTTTAGCAAAGCTATTAATAACAACACTCTTAGAGAAGCAAAATAAAGTTGTTTATACCTTTGCCTACAAAACACTAGTTGATTTATACCGCACTATTGGTTTTAACCAAATGTTAACATATACTCTTGCTTTACAAGTACTTTTCGATACTTATAAACACCGCAATGTAGTCGCCTTAAAATACCCATAGCATCAAATAATATGGAATAAGCATGAGCAGATGTGTTAACTGGATCATATGTAGTTTAATAGCTTTTACTGCTATTTTAAGCTCTCAAGTAGGCGCACAAGTGAAGCGTTTATCTCCAAACGAAGGTTTGTCACAGAGCTACGTTAACACTATGCTTATTGATAATAGCGGTTACTTATGGCTTTCGACAGAAGCGGGATTGAATCGTTATGATGGTTATCAGGTTATTCCTATTAATGGCCCTAATGGCGAATTAGAAGAAGCTATTATTGACCGTATTTACCAAGACCCTCAAGGCCATATTTGGATTGCATCATTGCTTGCGGGCTTGTTTAGGTACGACCCTGCAACTAACTCATACAAACAATTTCTAGAAAAACCCACTAGCGAAGAACAAATTATTAACGAATCTGCTTTTAGCATGCTAGCGATTGATGAAAAAACACTGTGGATTGGACGAGGTAGAGACTTTGCAAAGTTAGACATTGAAAGTGGCATAGTAACTTCTATTTTTGAGCTTTCACATGAATATAAGAACACTTTAGTTAGGGAGCTTTTTCACTACAATGGCTATATTTTTATTGGCACTAGCCACGGTGCTTATGTATTTGATATCGCGACGGAACAAATACGTCCACTACAGCATTTAAAGGGCGAGCCTGAACATATTTACCAAAATAATGTGAAAGCGTTCGCTTTAGACGAAAGTAATCAACTTCTCGTTGGTGCTGTAAAGGGGTTGTATCAAGTAGATATCAGTAATTTATCGAAGATGTTTGAGCGCCCCGACCTACCATTTAAAAATAAGGCTTTGTTGGCAGATTTAAATATTTGGCAAATTGTTAACGCTCATGGAAAAGTAGATTTAGCTACAGATAAAGGATTGTTTAAGTTTGACTTAACCAGTGGCGAATTGATTAAAAATACGCGTATAACGCAAAGTAAATATACGCTTGCTGATACTAGTATTATTGATATGGTAAAAGATAAATCAGGTGGCACATGGGTGGCGACCAAAACAGATGGCGCATTTTATTTATCAAACGATAATTATAATTTTAGTAATGTTGATGGCAGTTTATTAGGTGGTGATGGATTGTCGCATCATTCGGTGTGGGGCATTACCGAATACAATGATAAGTTATGGTTAGCCACGCACAATGGCATAACCGAGGTCGATTTAAAAGCCAATACAGGAAAGGTCTACTTAAAAGACTATAAAGTAGATTTACTAACAACCGAATTTACTGTTTATGAAATAATGCCCTATAAAAATAAATTGTGGCTTTACAGTAACCGAGGGCTGTTTGTTTTTGATCCAATTACACATGATGTTAGTAAACCAATAACAAAAAATCCTGCTAACCAAGATAAAATAAAAGGCTGGGTGCATGGTGTTACACTTATGCCAAATGGCGATTTATATTATGTGCACTCAGATCATGGCGTGTTTATTTATAACATTGATACGCAAATAGTGACTCGTTTAGGTGGTGAATTTGCACAATTTCAACCCTTCCTAGCCCATGGTTTTTTACCACCACTTTCTAGTAAACCCGATTCACCATTGTTTTTTAATGCGGGAATTTTATATCAAGTAAACCCTGAAAATTTTGCATTGAAAATGATTTATAAAGTACCCAAACAGCATGAAAATGTTGCTATTAGTGTGTTGTCGTATGTTATAGATAACAACAATATTTTATGGATATCATTGTCTAATTTTGGCCTAATAGGACTTGATGCTTTAACTTATCAGCTAGTACATACAATTGATTTGGAAAAAAATAAATTGGGCACTTTACTCTATGACATGGTGCTAGATGATGACGGTATGATTTGGATGAGTAGCCACAAAGGTATCTGGCGGTTAAACCCAAAAACATTACATTTTCAACAGTTTACTGTATCTGAAGGGCTGCTTTCGGCTGAATTTAATAGCAACGCAATGGCACGCCTAAAAGATGGCCGTATTGCATATGGTGGCTTAAAAGGTCTCACCTATTTCCAGCCAATGGAAAATAAAAATACTCAGGTGCTAATTGATCATGTCAATATTACACGAGTCAATTTGATGTCGCGTGATTTATCGTTTGATTTAAAGCAGCCACTAAATGAAGTTATTCTGAACCATGATGACATAGGACTTGAAGTTGCTTTTTCTGCTATGGCATTTAGTAATCAAGAGCGTATTATTTATGAGTATCAATTAGGCAATGGCCAGAAAACGTATACTCGCAATAATAATCGCGTTTTATTCCCTAAACTTAATCCGGGTAACTACCAATTAAAAGTGTGGGCGAAAGATCCACTTACAGGCAAATACACAGCACCTGCAACTTTAAAAATAAGAGTAAAATACCCGCTTTGGCGAGCGCCTTATTTTATGGTGCTATATGCAATGTTACTCGTTGCATTTGTAACAATGTGGGTGATGCGACGCAATAAAATTCAACGGATTCTATTAGCAGCAAATAAAGAGAGCAAAGAAAGTGAAGCCCGCTTAAAAATAGCGTTAGAAGGCAGTGAATCTGGGGTATGGGATTGGCAGTCAAGTAACCCCTCCATTTATCAGCCTCGGTTAAAAAATGAACTTGGCTACGATAATGAAACAGTGAGTTTGGATGATTATTTAGCTAAAATTCACCCGCAAGATAAACAATTATTTCGCTTAGAATGGTTAGAATTTTTATCTACTGATAAAGGTTACTTTAACTGTACCTACCGCCTGCGCCACGCAAAAGGCTATTGGCGGTGGTATAAAGATTTTGGCAAAGTTGTAGAGTGGGACGAAAAAAACCCGCAAAAAGTGGCGGGGACCTACACTAATATGACCCGTGAGATGGTATTTGAAGAGCATGCATTGTTGTTTACCGCAGCATTTGAGCAAACCCGTGATTGGGTGCTTATACTCGATAAAAACTTTAATATCCGTGCCTCAAATAAATCACTTCAAACAGCCTTTAACTTCTCTGCTGAGTCGCTTTCTAGTCGCTCTCTAAATTTAGGAATTTCACGCAGCAATCGTTTTGGCTATTTACGGATTATACAAAAACTATTAGTTGGCGAGCATTTCACTTGCGAAGATACTGTAGTGCTTGCAAATGGTGAGTCTCATTATGTATTAGTGAAAATAAGTGCAGTGGCCGATAACGAGCAACGATTAAATAGTTATGTTGTTATATTAACGGATATAAGCGCTCAAAAATCAGCTGAAAATGAACTTCATTTGCTCGCTAATTACGATGTATTAACGGGATTACCAAACCGTACGTTGTTTAACGATCGTGTTGGGCATGCGTTAGAACAAGCAAAAAAGCACAGCTGTAAAGTTGCACTGTTATACATAAATATTAAGCGCTTTAAGTACTTTAATGATTCCTTAGGGCACGAAGCGGGTGATGAATTAATTAAAAAAGTCGCAGAGAGATTAAAATGTGCATTACGCCCATCAGATAGTGTCGCACGTTTTAGTGGTGATGAATTTGTTGCGCTCGTAGAGGATGTTCATAAAATAGAAGAGGTTTTACTTATATGCGTAAAACTAATGGATTGCGTAAACCAAAATATTAGTGTTAGCGGACAGGTCGTTAATATTAATTTAAGTATTGGTGTTGCTATATCTCCTGATGATGCAAAAGAAAGCGCTACATTATTAAAAGCGGCTAACATTGCGCTTTACCATGCTAAAGATTCACTTGAAAGTAGCTATCAATTCTATAAACAAGAAATGAATCAGCATGTACAAAAAACACTTCACCTGGAGTCACAACTTACTAAAGCTTATCAAGAACATGAATTTTGTAATTATTACCAACCCATTGTTAACGCAAAAACTTATATTACAGAAGGGTTTGAAGTGTTATTACGCTGGCCTGAAAATAATCTTATCCAAACTCAAGAATTTTCTTTAGCGGCTGAAGGCATTGGTTTAATAACAAAGATAATGCTGCAAACATTGGCGCGTGCTTTAGAGGATTTGAAAGAGTGGCGTAAGGTATCGCCGAAGCTTTATTTATCAATAAATTTATCGGCACTTGATTTTGAGTTTATAGAGTTAGTGCCAGAGATCAGAAAAGCCCTAAGTAATGCCAATATACCCTCAGACGCGATTGTATTTGAAATTACCGAGTCGATACTTATGCGTGATTCAAAACAAGCATTGCACAGTATGGAGATGCTTAAAAGTTTGGGCTGCAAGCTTTATATGGATGATTTCGGTACTGGTTATGCTTCATTGACTTATCTAAAACGTTTTCCTATCGACGTACTAAAAATTGATAAGAGCTTTGTACAAGACATAGGCATAGACTCTGACGACGAAGCCATTATTCAATCAATACTTGCCCTTGCACACAGTTTAGGTAAAGAATGTGTAGCAGAGGGGGTTGAAAGCTCACATCAGCTCGCCTTTTTAAAAGAAAGAGGATGCAGGCATTTCCAAGGCTACTTATTTAGTAAACCTGTACCAAATAACGAAGTACTACCACTTATTAATCGCGATTGGAGTGATATGTTCAATTGATAATATTGTACTTATTTAAGGCCTTTTACCGCAGTGCCTGCAAAATAAATGGCCATTGTGCTCATTTAACTGTGTTTTAATAGCCTTATTAGCTTCTAGTTTACTCAAGCCTAACTTATAGCGTAGTTCTTCTAGGTGTTCTTGTTGAGTATCATTAAGAGTACCATTTTGAATTTGTTCATGTACGGCATCTTCAAAAAACTGGCGGCGTTTACGTATTTGTTCTGAAAAACTAGACGCGAGTAAACCGGTAGGTATAGCAACCATTCCCATGCTCAGTAGTGTGATAACCCCGCCGAAAAACTTACCTAATGGCGTTATAGGTACTACATCGCCATAACCAACGGTTGTTAATGTTGCCATTGCCCACCACATAGCAGCGGGAATCGAGCCAAATTTATCGGGTTGTATGTCGTGCTCAATTAAGTAAATTCCGCATGAAGCTAAAATAAGCACCACTGCCATAATAAAAAAAGCAGCCATTAGTGAACTACCTTCATCGTTAAAGGCTTTTAAAAGTAGTTGCATGGCGCGTGAGTAGCGTGTGAGTTTAAATACTCTTAATAGTCGAAGCACACGTAAAAAACGTAAATCGAGAGGAAATAAAAACATCATTAAGCTCGGCAAAATCGCGATTAAATCAACAATTGCCAAAGGGGAGAAAAAATAACTAAGCCGACGTTTGGTATTAGATCCTTTTATTGCAGCATATTGTGTTTTATCTACGCAAGCCCAAAGTCTGGCTAAGTACTCAATAGCAAAAATAGCGACTGAGACAATTTCTAAAACTAAGAATTCGTTGTAATACTGCTCTACCACACTTGGGATTGATTCAATAACAATGGCTACAACGTTGATCATTATTAAGCTAATGAGTGCAATATCAAGAATATGCCCTGCTCGGCGGTACTGGCCTGTGCCTTCAAACAGGCAAGCCAATTTTTGTCTTAAAGTCTGCGAATTATTCATTATGTAAGTTTGAGTACCATGTTAATACTGCCCTCTTCAAAGTCGCGGCTAATTTTAAAACCTAGCTTACGGGCAAGCTCAATCATCCCTGTATTCTCAGGTAAGGTTATGCCTTCAATCGACTCCACACTTTGGCGTTTGCAGTGATTAATTGCAGCGCTCATTAGTATACGACCAAGCCCTAAGCCTTGGCAGTCTGAGCGTACTACAATAGCAAATTCAGCGTGTAGGTTATCGGGATCCATAATGACGCGAGATACACCCAAAGTGCGGGTTTTACCTTCAAAGCGTTGGCAAACAATAAACGCCATTTCACGGTCGTAATCAATTTGGGTCATTTTAGCGAGTTGATCGTGGTTAAACTGTGGAAGCTCGCCAAAAAAACGTTTATATCTGTCTTCTTTATTAAGTGACTCGTCAAATACTTTATGAGCTTGTTCATCTTCTGGTTTTATCGGTCTGAGCGTAGCTTGGGTGTTATTCTTAAGTGTTACCACTTCAACAAGTTCAATAGGGTAGGGACGAATAGATAACCGCTTACGATTGCTCTGAGCTTGATAGCGATTAAGTGTCATAGTGGCATCAAGCACTAAAAACTGCCCATTACTGGCAAGAATAGGATTTAATTCCATTGAGCTAATGTCAGGTTGATCAATTACTAACTGAGAAATGCGTGTTAGCAGTGCACACAAGCGATACTTATCAACCTTTTCTGGGAGTATGCGCTCCTTTAATACGCCTTTGTCGTGCGCTGCAGCAATTAAATACTTTGCCAAGTTCATATTTAGTGGAGGCAGTGCAACGGCGGCTTGTGCATATTCAAGGCCAGTGCCTGCTTCACCTAATAATATAACAGGGCCAAAATTAGGCTCTGTTTTGATCGCAATTCGCAGCTCATTTGCTCCTGCTCGTGGCGCCATTTTTTGTAATGAAAACCCTTCAATAACAGCATCCGGATAAGTGTTTTTAATACGGATAAGCATTGCAAAAGCAGTTTGTTCAACCTCGTTGGCGTCGTTTAAGTTAAGTACCACACCACCGACTTCAGACTTCGAGGCAATACTTGGACTAATAAGTTTCAACGCGACCGGAAAGCCAAGCTCTATGGCTTGCTCTTTGGCTTCTGTTGGGGTGTAAGCGACCTCAGTTTGAATGCATTTAATACCATAGTGGTTTAATATTTGACTTGCCTGATGAGTAGGTAAGTAGCTTTGTCCGTCATCTAAAAACTCATTAATAAGCGCTTTAGCTGCCACTTTATTTATTTTAGCGTCATCAGTGTTCGACTCAGGTGTTTGCGTTAAATGCTTTTGGTTACGACGATACGTTACCAAGTGCATAAACGCGCCTACAGCACCCTCTGGTGTTCTATAAGTTGGTATTGCGTTGTTTGAGCACACTCTTCTGGCGGCGTAAGATGCGTCTTCACCCATAAAGTTAGTTATAACGTAAGGGCGCGCCATTTTGGGTAATGTTTGTAAGGTTTCTACAATAATGTTGGCGTAGTCTTCGCTGGGCGCAAGCGCTGAGGGAGTATGGATAATCAGTAAGTTTTTAACTTCTTTTGCGTGCAGTAAAATTTCTAATGCTTGCTTATAACGCGCAGGTGCTGAGTCGCCAAAAATATCCACAGGGTTTGAGGTGGTTTCTGATTGCGGAATGACTTTATTTAGCGCATTTCGGGTTTCAATGCTTAGTTCTGCTAATTTACCGGAGCTTTGAATAAGTTCATCAACGGCCATAACACCTGGGCCGCCACCATTAGTTAAAATTGTCAGTTGTTCTACTTTTAATAATTTTGGATGCATGGCGAGTGTTTGTGTCGCTGCAAATAGCTCTCGTAAATCATTTACACGCAGCATACCCGCTCGTTGGAATAACGCATCATAAACAGCATCAGAGCTTTGCTTTGCGCCGGTGTGAATTTCGGCTGCAAGTGCGCCCGCAGTTGTTTTACCTGTTTTAATCGCAATTACAGGCTTACTAAAGGCCGCTGCTCTTGCTGCTGATATAAAGCCACGAATATCTTTAATGTTATCTATGTAGAGTAAAATAGCTTTAGTTTTAGCATCACGACCTAAAAAATCGAGTAGTTCATTAAAGTTTATATCAAGGCAATCGCCTACCGAGACAAAATATGAAAAGCCAATTTCTTTGTTTTTAGCCCAATCTAAAATGGTTGAGCATACTGCTGCTGATTGCGATACAAATGCAATTTTACCTGGGCTTGCCACAGTATGTGAAAAGCTCGCATTTAAACCAATATGAGGGATCAGCAAGCCTAAACAATTGGGTCCAAGCAAAGTCACTTGCTGGGTTTGAGCACATGCTTTAAGCGCGCTTTTTTGCTCTCCAGAAAGTCCATCTGCAATAACAATAGCCGTTTTACAGCCAAGCTCTCCAAGCTGCTCAATAACATCAATTAAGGTATTTTTATTAGTACAAATAACAGCAAGATCGGGGACTTTTGGTAAATCAGCAATAGAGGGGTAAGCAAGTACGCCATGTACTGCGCTATGGCTTGGAGTAACTGGCATTATCGGCCCTTTAAAGCCACCTTGGAGTAAGTTGCGCATAACTACAAAACCAGCACGAGTTGATGTATTAGAGGCGCCAATAACAGCCACTGAGCTTGGGTTAAAAAACTGGGTAATACGCTTAAGGCTCATGGCTTTTCCTAGGTTGATTAAATTTTGCGTTATTTATAGTCTCAATGTACCCTGTTTACTGTGTTATTTCGAGCGTCTCGATGCTTATTATTGATATCAATCAAGGAGATTATTGTGAATAAACAACCCGGTTTTTACATTGTTATAGCGGCTATTTGTTTAAGTATAGGCTTAATTAGCTTAGGGTTTATTTTAAAAAGTACCGCTCTGGGTGTGAAAGGAATGGAACGTACTGTGCAGGTTAAGGGATTGGCCGAGCGAGAAGTAATAGCTGATACGGTAATTTGGCCTCTGCAATTTAGTGATGCCGACAATGATCTTGAAAAATTAGTCAGCCGAGTTGAGAAAAAAAATGATGCGGTAACTGCTTTTTTAAAACTGCATGGTTTTGACGACGATGAAATAACTATAGGTAGCCAATCAGTTATTGATAAACAATCACGTGAATACAGTAATGAAAATCAAAAGTTTAGATACATAATACGCTCAAATATTATTGTTTATTCAAATGCACCAGATAAAGTACAAAACGCGCTGAGTAAAGTAAGCCAGCTTGCTAAACAAAATATCGCAATAGTGCAGGATAGTTACGAAACAAAAGTTGAATACATTTTTACAGGCCTCAATGATGTAAAACCTGCGATGGTGCAAGAAGCAACTGAAAAAGCGCGTGAAGTCGCTAATAAATTTGCTAAAGACTCTAATTCAAAATTAGGCAAAATAAAAACAGCTCGCCAAGGGCAATTTAGTATCAGTAATCGCAATTCAAACACTCCACAAATCAAAAAAATACGCGTTGTTACTAGTGTTGAATATTATTTAGATGACTAAATTGCTCTAATTAAATGCGCCACCTGTGCGGTTGAACGCTGCAAGTAAGCAGCACTAAGTAAAATGCTAGTTTCGTTAAGGCCTGCGCCTTTTAATGTATTTGCCAGTTGCTGTTTAGCCATTGGGTTTTGTTTTTGCTCTATTTCCATGAGCGCTAATAACGCTGAAAACTCATGTTTAACCGGCGTGCTTGGCTTATTCGCATACGCAATGTAACAAGCTACGGGTGTTAGGCCGCGATCGTTTGGCTGGGCAAGGGCTTTTACTAAATCATCGTTAGATTCAAACAGCATTAAAGAGCGCACATAATTAAAAGGTAATTTTTGATCGTCGGCGTGTTTAAACACATTATGCAGCGCGTTATTGCCCCGCACGTCTTGCGCTAAAAAGCCTTTATTAACTTTAAGTGCTGGGGTAAAAAAGGTTAACGTATCTGTTGTTGTCAATTGGTTTATAAACGCGGCTGGAGGTGCATTGGTAGTTAAAATACGCGTTGCCACATTTTGCATAAAGTCGTATTTAATGCTCATACGCTGAGTGCTTTCATATAAATGATTTAGCTGCAATGTCTGTTGGGCTGGGCTTAACTGTTTAAAGTCGTTATCAAGCTCATCTAGCTGATGCTTTGAAATACGTGCGTTAAGTAGTTGTATGCTTAAATCCATTATTATTTCCAAAGTCTTTTTTGCTACTATAAAACAAAAAAGGTCGCAAATGCGACCTTTCATCTTTAAAGCAATTGTTTAAATTGGTTTTAAGCTTTTTTGCTTGCTACCCATTCATTAACAAAGTTTTCTAGTACATTAAGTGGTACAGGACCATTTTTAAGGACAACGTCGTGGAACTGGCGAATATCAAACTTATCACCCAGTTGCTTTTTAGCGTCTTCACGAAGCTCTAAAATCTTAAGCATACCCACTTTATAAGCCGTTGCTTGTGAAGGCATTACAATGTGACGCTCAACCATTTTAACACCGTCAGATGTTGCATTAGGCGTATTATTTACGTAGTAATCAATACCTTCTTGACGAGTCCACTTCATCGCGTGAATACCCGTATCAACCACTAGACGACATGCGCGCCATAGCTCCATTGAAAGACGACCAAAATCTGAGTAAGGGTCTGAGTACATGCCCATTTCTTTAGGAATGAACTCTGAGTATAAACCCCAACCTTCAATATACGCTGTGTAGCCACCAAATTTACGAAACTTAGGAACGCCTTCTAGTTCTTGCGAAATAGCTATTTGCATGTGGTGGCCCGGAATACCTTCGTGGTATGCCAGCGCTTCCATTTGATACGTTGGCATAGCTTCCATATCGTAAAGGTTAGCGTAGTAAACACCAGGGCGTGAGCCATCAGGAGCTGGCTGTTGGTAAAATGCTTTACCTGCCGCTTTTTCACGGAATGCTTCAACCGCTTTTACTTTTAAATCAGCTTTTGGTTTAACAATGAATAGCTCATCTAAACGAGTTTTCATTGTATCAATAAGCCCTGTTGCTTCATCAAGGTAGCGTTGTTTACCTTGTGCATCATTAGGGTAGTAAAATTGTTTGTCAGTTTTCATAAACTGCATAAACGCTTTTAAGTCGCCTTTAAAGCCAACTTTATCTTTAATTTCACGCATTTCATCATGAATACGTGTTACTTCAGACAGGCCAATTGCATGAATTTCTTTAGCCGTTAAA
The DNA here is from genome assembly GCF_000690055.1 of Pseudoalteromonas fuliginea. Lineage (GTDB taxonomy): Bacteria > Pseudomonadota > Gammaproteobacteria > Enterobacterales > Alteromonadaceae > Pseudoalteromonas > Pseudoalteromonas fuliginea. The sequence goes on along the minus strand of NZ_JJNZ01000003.1, from coordinate 7,761 downwards.
TCTGTAGTTGTAGTGCGCTTAAGTGCGTTGTTATAAAACGCTTCGCCATCAGGTAATTTCCATGCGCCATCACGGTTATCTGCACGTTTTTCTAACTGTGCTAGGTAGTTAATTAGCTTAGAGTAAGATGGTTTAACAGCCGATTTTAATGCATCTGATGCATCGCTGATTAACGAGTCTTTTTCGTTTTGGCTAATTTCAAGCACTGCTACTTTACGTTTAAAATCAGCAAGCAATGTAGAATCATCGCCTTTTTCGAATGGGGCACCGTGAATAATGTTTTTACTTGAATCAATAACATGCGGGAACACAAATTTAGGAGCGATAATGCCTTTTTCTGCACGTACATTTAAATCAGTAATAAGCTGATCAATAACCTCAGTAACACCATTTAAACGTGAAATGTAGTCTTTAGCTTCTTTTGCATTACTAATTGAGTGCTGATTAATTAAAAACGCAGGGATCATAGAATGCGTACCAAACATTTGGTTCACAGGGTAATTATGGTAACGCCATTTAAAGTCGGCAATTGAACTTTCAAGATCTTGTTTTTTTAAGTCGTAACTTACTTTTGTTGCATCATCTAATAAATCACGATTAATTGCTTTTAATGCAACTAGGTCAGCTTTTGTTTGTGCTAAATCTTTAAGCTTTCTTTCTTCGCTGCCATCGTCCCACTTATCGTAATCTTGCTTAATACCCATATATGTTTGATATACAGGACTGCTCATTACATCGCGATTAAATGTATCTTCAAAAAATGCATTCGCTTTGTCGATTTCACTTTGTTGTGATTGAACTGCTTGTGCAACAGAGGCTGGAGTTGATTGTTGTGTTGTTTGCTGGCAACCAGCAAGCAGTGCAACGCTTACAGCCGCTGCAATAAAAGTAAGTTTACGCATTGTTTTCCCTTTTGTTGTTAGAAACCCATTAGGGTGTTTTATATTTATTCGCTTTATATTGTCGTGTAGTGCCTTAGCGCTACACGAACAATTCTAGTAGGTCATTTAAAAAGCGATGACCTTTTAAGGTTACCTGCCAATGGCTGTCTGTTTGAGTCAATAAACCTTTATTAAGTGCTTGGTTTAGTGCGCTTTGTTGACTTTGCAGTGGCAGTATTGTTAGTTTATTAAAATCATTAATTGGGCAAGGCTCAACAAGGCGAAAGCGATTCATAAAAAATTCAAATGCTAAATCGTCTTGCTCTACATGCCAGCTTTTGTACATATACGGTTTAATTAAATCCATATAACCGCGCGGGTGCTTAACCTTTTCGGTGCGCGTTATAAGCCCTGTATTTTCATCAGTAACCTTACCATGTGCGCCGCAGCCAATACCAAGATAATCGCCAAAACGCCAATAATTCAAGTTATGTTGGCATTGATAGCCCGGTTTTGCATAACCCGATATTTCGTATTGTACGTAACCGGCTTGCTTGAGTAATTCTACTCCTTGTTCTTGAATGTCCCACAGTGTTTCGTCTTGTGGCAAGGTAGGGGGTTTTGAAGCAAACTGCGTATTGGGTTCAATAGTTAGTTGATACCAAGATATATGTGGTGGATCGAGCGCTATAATTTGCTTTAAATCACTCAGTGCATCGTCAAGAGTTTGCCCTGGTAAGCCGTGCATTAAATCAAGGTTAAAGCTATTTAAACCGGCTTCTTTAGCCTGCTGTGCAGCATAATTAGCCTCGTCGCTGCCATGAATCCGACCAAGTGCTTTTAACTTGTCGTTTTGCATGCTTTGTACACCAATAGAAATACGGTTAATGCCTGCTTTTACGTAATCTTTAAAGCGACCTGTTTCTACTGTACCAGGGTTGGCTTCAAGGGTAATTTCGCAGTGTTCTTCAAGCCCAATTAGGTTGTCGACTTCATTTAATAATCGGGTATAAGCTGCACCAGTTAATAAGCTCGGCGTGCCGCCACCAATAAAAATACTGTGAATTTTACGCCCTTGTACTAAGTGCAAATCAGCTTTTAAGTCATCAATTAAGTGTTGAACATATTCAGCTTCAGGTATTTCACCTTTTTGTCCGTGGCTATTAAAATCGCAGTACGGGCATTTTTGCACGCACCAAGGCACATGCACATATAAGCTCAGTGGTGGAAGGTTCACAGGCCGCCTTTTTGCTGTAGTTCTAGTAATAATTTTTGCAGCGCTTGTCCGCGATGACTCACTGCATTTTTTTGCTCTTTTGTAAGCTCAGCACTGGTGCAATTTTGTTCTGCTACAAAAAACACTGGATCGTAACCAAATCCACCGTTGCCATTTTGAGTGAGCGTAATTTCGCCCTCCCAACTAGCACTACAAATAAGCGGAGTCGGGTCGTCTGCGTGGCGCATTAACACCAGTACACACCAAAAACGTGCACTTCGGATAGGATTATTACCTAAATCAACGAGTAACTTATCAATGTTATCTTGATCACTGGCACCTGTACCTGCAAAGCGAGCAGAATACACACCGGGCGCACCATTTAAGCCATCAACTTCTAAACCGGAGTCATCGGCAATAGCTGGCATGCCGGTAATTTTAGCGGCATGGCGCGCTTTAATAATGGCATTTTCAACAAAGGTAGTACCGGTTTCGGCAACTTCACCTACGTTAAAGTCGCTCTGTGGAACTACATTAATATTCAGAGAGCTTAGCATATTAGCTAGCTCTTTTACTTTGCCAGGGTTACCTGTAGCAAGTACTAAAGTTTTGGTCATGTTATTAATCTACGTAAAATTTTTGCTGAAACTGTAATTTTTGAAATTGATTACTTTGCTGTATTTCAATCTCAAAGCGTAAAATCTCTTCGTTGGTGTAATCAACTTGGGCAAGGTAATAAATTGAATCACCTTCTTTTACTTCTTTAAAAGTAAGCGTTTGTTTGTTGCCAAGTAGGTTTCTAGCTGTGCCAGTAAGCTTTGCTGTTTGGGCTGTATTTTCGGCATCATTTTTTAAAACAGAAATATTCACAATGCCTTTGTATCCGCTTCGCTCAAGGCCATACGCTTTTGCTATTTTTGGCTGAATAAAAGTAGAAGGAAAAGCAATGTAATGCACTTGCCATGGGCCAAGCTCTTTGTATTGTGCGCCTTGCATTTCTTCGCTTTGCGCGTTAAATGCAAATGCTAAACAAGCAATAAAACAAAACTTAATTAAACGGTTCATTATGTATTCCTCAAAACATATAAAAAAGAGGCCTTTGGGCCTCTAATTAAAAAATCCATATTAGACTAAAAAATCCATAAGCAGCATTTGCAAAAACTGAATACCAATAATAAGTACTAAAACTGATAAATCTAAGCCACCCATTGATGGCAATATTTTACGAATTGGTTTTAGCATTGGTTCAGTAAGCTGATGGAAAACCGCTTCTATAGGGTTATAACCTTGGCTAACCCAACTTAAAATAGCGCGAATAATAAGTACCCAAAATACTAAATTAAGGCCTTCTTTTAGTACCGTTATAAGTGCTTGAATAAGTACAGGCTGTATTGCCCACGCATTATATATAACAAGCATTAAAGTACTGATTTTGGCTACAGCGACTATAAATGCCAGCAACAGAGAAGCTAAATCAAGCCCACCAAATCCAGGAATGATTTTACGCAGAGGTTTTACTGCAAACGAAGTGGCTTTAACCACAAACTGGCTCATTGGGTTGTAAAAGTCGGCTTTTGCCCACTGCAGCCAAAAGCGCAGTAATACCACCATTAAAAACAAATCAAACAAGGTACTGATTAAAAATTGCATGGCATTCATAGTGTAACCTTCAATAAAAAAGTAGTTTTAAAGTTCTTTTTCCATTTGCTCTGCACGCGCAATACACGCATCCATTGCATCGCCAACGGTTTTAGTTAAGCCTTCATCTTTTAAGTGCTCAACAGCTGCGTGAGTAGTACCGCCTTTAGATGTTACGTTCGAACGTAGTTGCGAAATACTAATATCAGGCTGGCTAAGTGCCATTTCGGCGGCGCCAAGGGCTGTTTGTTGCACTAAACGACGAGCGTCTTCGTCGTTAAAGCCCAGTGCTTTGGCTTTTTCTTCAATGGCTTCCATAAACAAGAAAAAGTAAGCAGGTGATGAGCCGGTCACAGCAATAATATCGTTTATTTGTGACTCTTCTTCAACCCATACCACAATGCCAGTGCATTCAAAAACTTGTTGTACAAATTCGTGTTCGCTTTGTGTTTCGCCCGCACCATATAAACCTGATACTCCGCGACCTAATAAAGACGGTGTATTTGGCATGCAACGTATCATTTTAACGTCTTGACCTAGCATTTCGCGCAAACGTTTTACGGTTAAGCCCGCAGCAACAGAAATAAACAGTTTATTGCTAAAGTCTATGCCTGACTCTTGAAACGATTTACATAAATCGCCCATCATTTGTGGTTTAACAGACAAAACAATTACATCAGCATCGCGCAGGGCTTCGTTATTGTCACTGGTGGTTTGCACCTTGAAATCAAATGCTACCTTTGCAAGCTTTTCTTGGTTGCGGTTAGTTGCAATAATATTACTTGCGTTAAAACCGTTTTTTACCATGCCACCAATAATGGCGTAACTCATATTACCTGTGCCTATAAATGCGATTTTTTTATCTGACATAAATCTGTTATCACCTTTTAAGTTCGTGTTCCAAAAATGTCTGTGCCGATCCTCACCATGGTTGAACCTGCACTAATGGCAGCTCCAACATCGTTACTCATACCAATCGACAAAGTATCTACTTGAGGATATTGGGTCTTTAGTTTATCAAAGCAAGTTTGCAATTGCTCAAAAGATTGAATTTGTGTATCCAGTTTGTCGCTTTTAGCAGGAATTGCCATTAAACCTCGAAGTGTTAGGTGCTCACATTGGTTTATATAATCGGCAAGTTCATCTATTTCATCGCGGTGGCAACCTGACTTTGCTTCCTCATTACTTATATTTACTTGAATAAGTACATTTAGAGGCGCTTTATCGCCTGGGCGCTGGGAGTTTAATCGTTTCGCTATTTTCATGCGATCAACGCTTTGCACCCAGTCAAAATTGGCAGCCACTAAGGCACTTTTATTGGATTGAATAGGGCCAATGAAATGCCAAATGATGTCGCTATATGACTGTAGTTGAGCTATTTTATCTATAGCCTCTTGAACATAAGATTCACCAAATTCGCGCTGGCCGTGTTTGTAAGCTGCAATTATATCTTCGCTTGGTTTCGTTTTAGACACTGCCAGCAAGGTTATTTCGTTGTTATTTCGCTGTGCATTTTTTGCAGCCATTGCAATTCTAGCGTAGGCGGATGTGAGTCGTTCTGCTATTGTAACCATATATTTATCAGTTAGTTGTGGAGTCATAAATGGATATTACCGAATTATTAGCGTTTAGTGTGCAACATAAAGCATCCGATTTACACCTATCGTCGGGTGTTTCACCTATGATACGCGTAGACGGTGATGTTCGTCGCATTAATATACCTGCATTAGAAGATAAAGACGTAAACAGTCTGGTTTACGATATTATGAACGATAATCAACGCAAGGACTACGAACAAAACCTCGAAGTGGATTTTTCGTTTGAAGTACCTAATTTAGCACGCTTTCGTGTGAATGCGTTTAACTCTAATCGCGGGCCTGCTGCGGTATTTCGTACCATACCAAGTGAAGTGTTAACGCTTGATGATTTAGGTGCGCCAGAAATTTTTAAAAAGATATCTGATACTCCACGAGGACTAGTTCTGGTTACAGGGCCTACGGGTTCGGGTAAATCAACAACACTTGCCGCGATGGTCGATTATATAAATCAAAATAAACATCATCATATTTTAACAATTGAAGATCCAATCGAGTTTGTTCACGATAATAAATTAAGCCTTATTAATCAACGTGAGGTACATCGCGATACTCATAGCTTTTCAAACGCGCTACGTAGTGCTCTGCGTGAAGACCCTGATGTGATATTAGTCGGTGAGCTACGTGATTTAGAAACAATTCGTCTTGCAATGACCGCAGCCGAAACCGGGCACTTGGTATTTGGTACGCTACATACCACTTCAGCACCAAAAACGATTGACCGTATTATCGATGTATTTCCTGGTGAAGAAAAAGCAATGATCCGTTCAATGTTGTCTGAATCATTACGCGCAGTAATTTCACAAACATTACTTAAAAAAGTGGGTGGTGGGCGAGTCGCTGCACATGAAATTATGATTGCAGTGCCTGCTATTCGTAACTTAATTCGTGAAGATAAAGTAGCGCAAATGTATTCATCTATCCAAACTGGCGCATCCGTTGGTATGCAAACAATGGATCAGTGTTTAACAAACTTAGTTAATCACGGTATTGTTAGTAACGTTGCAGCTAAAGAAAAAGCACAAGACAAAACACAATTTGGCGGTTAAGGAACTATTATGACGTTATCTTTAAATCATTTTTTACTGTTAATGATTGAGAAAAAAGGCTCTGATTTATTTGTATCAAGTAGGTTGCCTGTAAGCGCTAAAATAAATGGCGAACTTATCCACTTAGGTGATGAAAAGTTAACTGATGAAGAAGCGCTCGAGCTTGTTGAGTCTGCTATGAGCGAAAAGCAAAAAGCGGAGTATCACGCAACTAAAGAATGCAACTTTGCGATTGCAACTGACGAAGGGCGTTTTCGTATTTCTGCCTTTTGGCAGCGTGATAGAGCCGGTATGGTTATTCGTCGAATAGTTACGCAAATACCTGATGTAGAAGAGTTAGGTCTGCCTTCTACGCTAACGGATGTAATTATGTCTAAGCGTGGGCTTGTGTTATTTGTGGGTGGTACAGGGACGGGTAAATCAACGTCTTTAGCGGCGCTTATTGGTTATAGAAATCGTCATCAACGTGGTCACATTTTAACAATTGAAGATCCTATTGAGTTTGTTCACGAACATCGTAAAAGTATTATTACTCAGCGCGAAGTAGGGCTTGATACAGAAAGTTTTGAATCAGCACTCAAGAGCTCATTGCGCCAAGCACCCGATGTAATTTTGATTGGTGAAATACGCTCACAAGAAACCATGGAATATGCACTTAGCTTTGCTGAAACAGGTCATTTATGTGTTGCTACACTACACGCTAATAATGCTAACCAAGCTATTGATCGAATAATGCATTTAGTACCTAAAGAAAAGCACGATAAGCTTAAATACGATTTAGCGCTAAATTTGCGCGCTATTATTGCTCAACAGTTATTACCTACTTCTGATGGTGAAGGTCGTGTTGCAGCAATCGAAATACTACTTAACTCGCCGATGATTGCAGAGCTCATTAAAAATGGTGATATTGGTGGTATTAAAGAGGCGATGGCAAAATCGAAAGAAATGGGCATGCAAACTTTTGATCAAGCATTATTTGAACTTTATAAACAACAATCAATTAACTATGCTGATGCGCATGCACCATGCTGACTCGCCGAATGATTTACGTTTGATGATTAAACTACGTAATAATGAACAACAAGGAGCTGGTTTTTTACAAGGTGTAACGATAGATGGTTTAGATGGAAAAGACAGTAACTACTAAATGCTAAATGAAAAATATAAAAGCGCCAAGTTGGCGCTTTTATATTTTATACGGCCTTATTATTCACCGTAACTAGGGCGTGTTGATCTTTGTGGATTGAAATTTGTTCAATCTAGGGGCGATTAAATCGCGGCGTGAGGTTTGTAACCTAGTGGGCTAAGTAAAAACCGAGCAACAAAGAGTTAATCGTCCCTAGAAAGAACCCAAAGGGCAGTGCATGTTTGGTATTTATGCT
>NZ_JJNZ01000002.1 GCF_000690055.1 Pseudoalteromonas fuliginea | reverse complement strand
CATAGAGCGGGTTATTAGCTCAGTTGGTAGAGCAGTTGACTTTTAATCAATTGGTCGATGGTTCAAATCCATCATAACCCACCATTCTATGAAAGTTTTAATCGGCGGATTTACGCAGCTTTTTACAAAGCAAATTTATATTAGAGCGGGTCATTAGCTCAGTTGGTAGAGCAGTTGACTTTTAATCAATTGGTCGATGGTTCAAATCCATCATGACCCACCACTCTCTAATACTTTCCTTTATATTCTTTTTTAAATTCCCACTTTATTTTTTATAAACAGCCTCGCTAGTTTGCTGTTATTTGCTTTGATATTCTCGTATAATTCGCCCTAATTAATGCACTGTAGATAAGTGGTCGAGAACATGAGTCTAGCTCAAACTATTATGCCTGAAGGTTATATCTTTCCCCCTAAGCCAGCACCGTTAACACAAGACGAGCAAGGCGAATATAAAGCGCGTATAAAGCAATTACTAAAAGATAAAAATGCAGTACTTGTTGCCCATTATTATACCGATCCTGAAATTCAAGCACTTGCTGAAGAAACCGGCGGCTGCGTTGCCGATTCGCTAGAAATGGCACGTTTTGGCGCACGTCACGATGCAGATATGATTATCGTCGCGGGCGTAAAATTTATGGGCGAAACAGCTAAAATATTAACACCCAATAAAACGGTTGTTATGCCAACGCTTGAAGCAACATGTTCGTTAGATATTGGTTGCCCGATAGACGATTTCTCTGCGTTTTGTGATGAGCACCCAGATCGTAAAGTTGTTGTATATGCAAATACCTCTACTGCGGTCAAAGCGCGTGCCGATTGGATTGTAACGTCATCGTGTGCACTTGAAATTGTAGAGCACCTAGATGAGCAAGGCGAAAAAATCATTTGGGGACCAGATAAGCACCTTGGTAGTTATATTCAAAAAAATACCGGTGCTGATATGCTTATGTGGAATGGTGCATGTATTGTACATGACGAATTTAAAACTAAAGCTTTAAAAGATATGAAGGCGCTACACCCAGATGCAGGCGTATTAGTTCATCCAGAATCGCCAGCAGAGATTGTTGCACTTGCCGATGCTGTAGGATCAACGAGCCAACTCATAAAAGCTGCGCAAACAATGCCCAACAATAAATTTATTGTTGCAACCGATCGCGGTATTTTTTATAAAATGCAGCAACTATGCCCAGATAAAGAGTTTTTCGCGGCTCCAACGGCAGGTGAGGGCGCTTCATGTAAAAGTTGCGCTCATTGCCCTTGGATGGCAATGAATGGCTTAAAAGCGATTGAGGAAGCCCTAATTGACCCTAAAGGCAAAGAAGTATTTGTTGATATGGATTTACGCGAAGGCGCACTTAAGTCACTTAATCGCATGCTTGAATTTACCGCGAGTATGGCTAAGTAACCTAAACTCTGGCTAGAGAAAATAAATTTAAATATCATCATATTCAATACGTAGTAAATCTCTTAATCAGAGTTCAGGTTAAGTCATTTTAAAGTTTAAATTAAAAACGGTTAAATCTTGAATTTAGCCGTTTTTTTTTACTTAAACGTAAGTTATTGCTTGATAAGTAAGCACTTGAAGGTTCATATTTAAAAATGCCTTGCACCTTGTGGGCCTATTTCATACTATAGCGTTCCGTTGCATTATACAATTGCAACACTGTGGAGGGATGGCTGAGTGGCTGAAGGCGCACGCCTGGAAAGTGTGTTTAGGTTTATCCCTAACGAGGGTTCGAATCCCTCTCCCTCCACCATTATTCTTAAGGCCCAGTTATTAATTTAACTGGGCTTTTTAATGTAAAGTAAACTTTGCTCAACTATTGGTTAGGCGCGACAAAGTAATTTGGAGTATGTTGTTAATTCAATCTACTTAAACTTGATTTGTTGAGGCATATCAAATGTTTTCCTCTGTATTATTCATATGTAGTGCTTTTATTAATTCTTGTTTTTCAATAGGCTTAGAAATATAGCCATCAAAAAGTTGTTTATACAGTTCTTTTTGTTCAGTAAAAACATTGGCCGTTAGGGCTATAATGACTTGTTTACTATTTATTTTTTTTATTTTTTTACAGGCCTCAAAACCATCCATTTTCGGCATCTGAATATCCATAAGAATAATGTCAGGTAACAACGATTCATATAATGCAATTGCTTCAAGCCCATTATTAGCTATTACAATATTGGCTTTAGTCGGCTCTAACATTGCAGTTGCAACCAGTTGATTAATTTTGTTGTCTTCTGCGATTAAAATTGTTTTGTTTGATAAATCAGGAAATTCTAAATACTTTGTATTTAGATCTATTGCTTTTATATTTGCTTTCTTCAGTGGTAAATAAACACAAAATTGGCTTCCAGAGTTTAATGTGCTGGTCACTTTAATTTCACCTTTCATGAGGCTAATTAACGATTTTGTTATTGGTAAGCCAAGCCCTGTTCCACCATATTCTCTGGTAGTAGACGTTTCTGCTTGCTCAAAGCGTTCAAATAATCGATCAATTGCATTTTGTGATATACCAATGCCTGTATCTGAAACAATGCCGTATATTTTATTATCGTCAGTTAACTTAAACTCAACGGTTACACCACCTTCGTGGGTGAATTTAATGGCATTAGAGATTAAGTTAATGAAAATCTGTCTCAGCCTAACCGGATCACCTATCCAATAGTTGTGATCAATATTAGATATGAAACGTAAGTAAATGCCTTTCTCATTAGCAAAAAGTGCGAGATCCGACTCTAAATGGTTTATCAACTCATTCAGTTCAAAGTGCATGCTTTCTAATGATAATTTACCGGCTTCGATTTTAGAAAAGTCGAGAATATCGTTGATGATGGTTGTTAATGCTCTTGTTGAGTATAATGATTTTTTTAAATATTCTTGTGATTTTTCATTATGTGGCTGCTCTTGTAGTAGTTGCAAAGTACCTAAAATACCATTCATTGGAGTACGAATTTCGTGACTCATATTTGCTAAAAACTCTGATTTAGCCTTAGAGCTTTGCTCTGCTAATTCTTTTGCTTGTGCAAGTGCTTCTTCATGTTTTATTTGCTGTGTTAAATCAAATGCGATACCTAAAAAACCAACTACTTGACCTCTATTATTAAGCAATGAGGTAATGCTTAAATTAATTTGGATATGCTTACCGTTAGAATCTATGTATGTCCATTGGTTTATATCAGGTTCGGTGGGGGTTGCTTTAACGACAAATACTTCAAAGCCAGGTTTAACAGGTTTGTTTAATTCTTTTGTTAATTGCTGCGCTTTTTTAACTACTTCATCTTCTACATGAAAAATACTCGGGTTTTTAATACCAATAATTTCGCTGGCTTTGTAGCCAAGTAGTTTCTCTGCAGCAGGATTAAATTCAGTAATTAGGCCGTCTTTGTCTGTAGCAATAATAGAGTAACTTGCACTGTCTAAAATACTGCGTTGTAAAGTACTTATATCGGCTATTTGTTGGGTGCGTAACTTTACTTCAATTTCTAGTTTTGAATTTGCTTGTTCAAGTATTTGTTCGTGCTTTTTAGCGGCTTCTACTTTGAGTTTTATTCTTTGTGCCCTGCGATAAAAAAATAGCTGTAGAGCGAATATAAAAAACATTGAGAAGACGGTTAAAAAGACTCCATCAACGAGTGCTTGATATTTATTAGCTAAATGGAGGTTGGCGATAAAAGAGTGAGAACCATACAGTGTTACTTTCCAGCTTCGTCCCATAATATTGATAGTATTAGAAGTTTGAAACGCGGTGTTATTATTCTTATTACCGTAATTAAAAAAGGTAAATTCAGTACTGTTATTTAAATCACTGATGCTTAAACTATTTTCGTCTACTTGAGAAAGTGACTCTAAAATATTGTTAATTAATAAAGGGGCATAAACCCAACCTACCAATTTGTCTAGGCGATGTTGTGTATTTTTTGGCACGATATTTTTTTGATATACAGGGAGTAAAATCAAAAAACCTTGCTGTGGTTTTTTGTCAGCCTGTACTAAGGTAATTGGCGCCGATAATTGGGTGCTATTGTTTATTGCTGAGTTGAGTGCTGCTTGTCGGCGTATGTTCTCAGAGCCAATATCAAGACCAAGTGCTTTTGAATTATTTTTTTCAGGAAAAATATACTGAATAATAAAATGCTCATCGTTGTCGTCTTTGAGTGACTTTAAACTAAAGGTATTATCGGGCCGCTCGTTTTTAGCGTGTTCTAAAAATTGAGCTAAATGCGCTGGTGATACTCTTTTAATAAAACCTATACCATCTGCACCAGGGAATTCTAAAGCATAATTTCGGCTATTTGAGTAGTTTTGCATCGCTTGATAATTTAAATTATCAATGCCAATACCGTGTATAAATCCTTTTAAGCCGAATAGCCCATATTGATATAAATTAACCCTATTGATGATACCTGTGGATAATGAGGAAAGTCGGTTGTTTAGAGCCGTTGAAATAACAGCATTACGTTCGCGTTGATATTGAATATGCTGAGAATAAGTGAAAGTAGCACCTATAATGAGGATAATAATTTGGATGATTACTTGTAGTAAAAGCCCATTATTAATCCTGCTTTTTGCAAGCATTCATTCGTCCTTTTATATGTACTTATATAAGCGTTTAGTATCTTATGCTCGGACTAAATATAGCACTTATTTTGAATGTTACAACTTAGGCTTTTTTTGTTATTTATATAATGGACAATACCTTATAGAGTTGTATCGACTTAAATTCGAGGTAATGTGTTAATCTTAAGTTGTTACTTATTGTGTTATTTGAGCTGGACTTATGTGTAATAAGAAATAACTAAAAATGTAGTTTTATATTAAAGATATAAAAATGAAAGCCCCATAGAATCAACATAAAGGGCTTTTTACTTGGGAAGGTTACTGAATTGTTAATTCATCTATCGTAATAGTTGCCTCACTCTCTGTACGGATAGTTATAAAAGAGGTTGGTGTGGCAACAAAACCATCAACAGTATAGGTTTGCCCCAGTACTAGCTCTTCCAGCTTTATAGAGTAAAACTTAGAACTACCGTTATGTATTGAATTAGCACTTCCTGAGGTATTGTTGTCTACGTATATCTGAAAGCTTTTAGCTGTATTACCGCTTACAGCATCCACCTTGAACGTTACTTGGTAGTTATTTGATAGGTCTAATAATCCGCTTGTTTGCGTATCGTCACCCGTGGTGTTAATGGTCGGTGTTGTATTTGCAATACTAATACGTGTACCGGTCATGGTTAGTTTTCCGTTACTTACCTGAACACTGCCTGTAACACGGTGAAATAGGGGGGTGTTGCTCCCTGCAAGGCCTGATAAGTCACGGTAACGATTACTGAAAAATTCATCAGCGTTGTTTGCAGAAAAATTTTCAGTAAATGGTAGCCCTAACGGCTCTTGAATCGGCGGCTCTGTAGGCTCTTCAATCGTTGGGATATCTAAATCACTTTGATCTATTTTACCAATACCTGCATGCGCAATAACATGATCTTTAATAGCCATAACAGGGGTTAGTGTGTACTCATAAGGTACTTGGTAGCTACTTGTTGGTGTAATTCCATTTTCGGTTACTTCACCCGCTACGTCACCGTCTGGTACTTCACCCCAGGTAACGGTATCACTGAGGTAGTTACCCGATGTATTCCAATAGCCAATAGTATCTGAATAAAACGAGATCACTGGGTTTTTGGTGTTTTCAAAGTAGTTACCTTCTATTTGAAGCTCCGCCCCCATACGTGAATTTATGGCACTAGAGGTAATGTTGTTGTAGTAGTTATTAAATACATGGCCGCGACCGAATCTAAATAAGGGTACTCGCGATACAATATTTTCAAATCGGTTATGGTGAAAAGTAATAAAGCGATTTTTGTTGGTACTGGTGTCATCATCACTATGACCGTGTAATGAGGTTTTCCAGCTATCGTGTAAGTAGTTATAAGAAATTGTGATGTTTTGCGCGCCAGATTTAGAATCAATTAGGCCATCATAAAAATCTTGATCTGAGTCTAGCGATGAATATAACTCATTGTGGTCAATCCAGATATTAGAGGTACTTCCGTTTTCATCACCTTCAATTGAAATACCATCCTTACCACCGGTAAGCACTTGATTAATTTTTAAATTTTGAATTATGATATTATTCGCTCTGCGAATTTCGATGCCAATACCATCCAAATGACCACGATCTGCTACGCCCACAATAGACACATTATCCATATCTTTTATCTGAATTGATAAGCCATCACCGCCACTGTTCGCATCAGTAATAACACCATCAACATAAATGATAATAGGTGTACTGGTTGCTTTTGCTTCACTTAATGCTGCTTTTAATGATGAGCCATTATCTACAGTTACCACAGTGCCATTAGTACCACCGGTCACATCAAAGTTATAACCAGCAAATCCTAAATTCACGTTAACAGGTATTACTTTTACAGGTTCGTCAGGTAACACTGGCACTGGTAAAGGGGTTGGGGTCCACCCTGCGCCATCGCCATAACTTGCAAAAATACTATCACGTTCAAGCAGTTGAGCTACTTCACTTGTTTGTAAAATATAACCACCATTACGGGTGCTTAAATCTAGTGCGTTACCTTGCATATCCATGCTGCCGTATTCACGCCAGCCGCTTGTTGCTGAAGGTGCTTCTGGATTTGGAGCTGGTTGATTTTCAACACCTTGAATAGCCCAGCCAACAGTTGCAATGTGGGTATCAAACTTGTTATTGATAAGGGTTACATTATCAAAGTATGAAGAGCTACCACTACTGCGAGCAAGATATGTTGAATTGTCTAGTACGCCATTACCAATAGGGCCAGGACCATTGGTAAACTCATTGTTTAAGAAAATAAAGCCAGGATCAGTTTCTACCGGTACACGCGCTTGTAAAACGTAGCCACCTTTGGTGTCTTGGGTTGGATCACCATTTTTAGAATCACCTAGGGTACGTATTTCGCTATCTTCAAATAACGAAGTAACTGGGTATCCCCATATGAAGTCTACGTTACCGGCAACTAGCGTGTTGTAAAACCAAGTATAGCCTTTTAGTAGTAGGGTATCTTGCTCACTAATAAAGTTTGCGTTGTTGGCAACCAAACGATATTGGCTATTGAAATAAATAGTTTCAGCTTGATTTGATACGCTGTTACTACGAATGTGCGTGTTTTTTAACGTTAGATTGTTAATAACCAGCATATCTGTGCCTTCAACCAAAAATACACTACGGCCACCGTTTGGAGTACCACCGCCAAGTGCCGCGCTACCACCTGAACCGCTATTAAGTGTTTCGTAGTTTTCGTACTGAATAATAGTGTTGTTTTGGCTTTCACCTTGTAGCGTTATATTATTTTTATTGCGCAGAAATAGCAGCTCATTGTAAGTCCCGTCTTTTATTGAAACCGTTGTTTGCTCATCTTTATCAAGATGCTGCATTGCAAAATTAAGTGCGCCTTGCACGGTTCTAAAGTCAGCAACGTCATTATCGTCAACGAGTAGCTCATTTCCTGCTGGGATATTTACTTTGGTTGTAAATGTCCACTGACTGTTATTGCCAAGTCCAGCGAAATCCATGTCATTTAATTTAGCACCAGTAACAACGTCGTCACCGATAACTACACGATAAGTTTGGCCGTACTCAAGCACACTGTTGCGAGGCTTAATGATTAATGTATTGTCCTCTAAGCTAATAGGGAAGTAATTTACAGCACGTATGCGATCTTGCCCAGGGTAACCAATTACATCGATGTTTTTACCTACTTTTAGGGTATCAACTAAAGTGTCATCACTTTGTTTATAAATCCTAACTTCGCCAAGACTACCTAAGGTTGGTGTTACACCGGTAGTATCAAAATCAATTGAAATTAACGTATCAACAAATTGATTATCTGCTGATTTTTCAGGCATTAGCTTACCGCTTAGGTCACCATAATCGGTGCTTGGCATCACAAAGCCTTCGACAACATTTACTTCAATCGTTCTGATTATTGTTTCATCAGAACCTGATACAAACTTAATTGTTGCTTCACCAGCACTGAGCGGGCTTAACGTAACTACATCGCCTGAGACATCAGCAGACACTACGTCTTTATTACTCGATGTAACGCTGAAGGTATCGGTTGTAACACCATCGTTTTTAATTGCTGTCACATTAATTATGAACGGATCAGTGGTTGTACTGGCATCCCATGCAGGATCTTTATAATCAAGGGTTAATTGAATTGGCTTAATACTTGGATCGCCGACTTTAACGTTATCAAGTTCAAATGAGCGGTTGTTAGTAAACAAACCAATTAGGCCACGAGCGCTATACGTGCTGTCGCTAATTGTGCCCATTTTTTCACCATTCAGATATGCAGTAAGTTCTGAGTCTATCATTTCAAAGCGGGTGGTATACCAAACGCCATCAGTTGTACCGCCTTTTTCACCTAATAAGATAGGAGACTTAGCTTGTACAGGTCGAGAAATAGAACCGTCAACAGTCACAGCCACTTCTACTTGTGTGCTACTTGTTGAGTTTTGTACATTTAAGCCACCAGCAAGCCAGTTGCCTTCACTTTCATAACGAGCCATTAAGTAGAGCTGTTTGCTCGCTGTTGTACTGTTTTGACGTGGTCGAATATCAGCTTCAAAAAAGTAGTTACCGGTATCTGGCACATTTTGTAATGCGTCTTCAGTGGCTAAAATGAGTTCACCACCAACACCACCGGCGGTGTAACGCATAACGTTGTTACCACTTAAATCTAAAATATCAAATTCACCCACGGCGCCCGCTGTGTTATCTGGTTTTGCAATAATTTTCCAGTTGGATAAATCGCCTGCTGAAAAGTCATCACAAAAATACAGCTCAGGAGAGCTATTACATTTAAACACGCTCGGATCGTCTAAGTATTCGATACGTAGATTTTTAATAACAACCGTTCCGCCATTTTCAGTACGCAGCTGTAAAAATGAAGTTGCTGTTGCAATTTTACCTTCAACAACTAGCGTAGTGTCAGGTACTAAGGTGTTAATTAATTCATTGTAAAATTTTGAGCTAGAGCCATGAATTGACTTTGAGCTGCTAGAGGTATTGTTATCCACGTAAATTTGGAAGTTATTATCACCATCAGGATCGCTCACACTCACGATATCTATCAAAATTTGATAGGGGCGCGATAAATCAAAGCTACCAGTTGTACTTTGATCTGTTTCGGTCGTCTCTACATTTGGCGTTGTATTACCCATTGTAAAGCGGCCACTATTAATTTCTAAACCGGTATCAATAACAGAAACAGATCCACCTGTCTTTTTAAACATAGGGACGATAGAGCCGTCAGCTGCAGTAATCGCGGAAAAATCAGTTGAAAATAAATCACCTGTTACCGTTGTAAAATCAGTAACAAATGGGAATGGCGTTGTCGTGTCTCCCCCTGTTGGTGGTGTGGTTGGATCAGTAGGCTCTTCAATTTCAGGTACATCTGTGGCAACCGTAATTAACTCTAAATTATCTAACGTAATTGATGCCGCGCTATCAGTTCGAATCTGTAAAAATGAGTTTTTAATCTCTGCATTTAATACGCCTTGCGCGCTTTCGCTGTCCAGATCAGGGCCTGTTACTACGTCTTCACCTGGTTTATAGGTATATGTAAAGCGTTGACCTTGAGGTAAATTTTCAGCTGTAATAGCTTTTGAATAAAATTTAGATGCTTTGCCATGTACTGAGTTGTCTTGGCCAGTCGTATTATTGTCAACATACAATGACAGAGTACCCGCATCATTATGGGCAATAACATCAAAGCTAATTGTAAAGCCTTCACTTAAGTTATAAATACCTTTACCCAATGTGTCACTTGGGCTTGTTTCTTTGCCTGGCAGTGTGTTACCAATACTAAAGCGGTCGCCTTCAAGCACTATATTGCCATTTTCAGCATCAAGTTCTAAGCTACCACCGGTTTTGAAGTAAAGAGCAGCACTGCCAATCTCATCACTTACGCTTTTATAGGTAGACTTAAAGAAGTCTTCAGTGGTGGTGTTAAAATCTTCAATAAGTGCTTTGCTGTTCTGTTCTGCTAAATTGTTGAGGTTTTCAAGCTCAATGGCAGCTTGCTCTTCACTAAATACGATAATGTTATTTTTAGCATCGTCGTTACTATCGCATTTTGCAATCATGTCGCTAAGCGATGCGTCATCAGATTGGTGGCACAAACTATACACACTATCAACCGTATTAAATGAACGTGAAATTAGGTATTGTGTATTTGACTCACCATTAACAGCAGTTGTAAAAGCGAGTACGCGATCACCAAATATAAATTCATAATTGCCGTTGCCAATAATTTCACCATCAGCTGTTCTAGTAAATGTGCCCGTGGAGTTAGTATCATCAGCGGGGCTAAAATTAAGTATTTCAATACCGGCAGTACTGCCTTTTACCAAAGGGTTGTATACATCACCGGTAAATAGTGACAAGTTAAATGCATTAGGCTGTGTACTGTTGTATTGCTTATACACAAAATCAACAAAATGTAATATAGCCTGATCAGCATCAATGAGTTCCGTTGTTGGTGTGCCTGCATTTGCTAGCCAAACGTTTACATCTGCCGCAAATTCATCTTCACTACGACTAAAATAATCGGTAATTGTTTGGCCTTCTGATAAGTTGATCGTTGCTGCATCGGCTGCTGTGGCACTAATGGTAATACCGTTACTCACATCGCCATCACTATCAAGTGATTGAAATAATCGTAAGCTGTTTACAACAGCAGGATGAAATACAGTATCGGTTGAAAATAAATTTAAAGGTGACAAGATATTACTTGCCGCAATAGATGGAAACGCAATATCTCCTATTGCAAACGTAATCGCTTCGCCGCGAAAATAGTTAAATTGACCGTTGGCATCGGTTACACCATCAGGTACTGATAAACTTGTGTAACTTAAGCCTGCAACAGGGCTATCTACAAAGGTTCCTTGAATAGCAGGGGCGGGTGCTTCTTTAACGTTAATTGAACTTTCTTCCTGGCATCCCGTTAATATTGTACTGAGTAATAATGTGGTGATTACACTTATTTTTGTTTTCATACATCCCTCCAAGGATGAACTTTTTAGCTTCTGTGTTGGCAGTGTGTGATGCACACGTAGAGTGTGCTAATTTTTAGTTTTGTGTATTTAATCTGTACTCTGGTTAAGAGATTTATTATTTAGAGTTCAGATTATTTAGTAGAATTTATAATTCATACCAAGTTGAAAGGTTCGTCCATAGTTCTCACGCTGATACAGGACAGCACCACCAGATAGCTCATTACCTGCGAAATAGCGAAGATCAGATTGATCGGTTATGTTAATTGCATCAAAGTAAGCGCTTAGGTTTTTGCTAAAGTCATACTTGAGTTTAAAATCTACGGTAGTAATTGCGTCTTGATATATATCCGCCCATTTTTTACATTCGTGGGGATCAGATATATTTGCAGAAGCAGGGCAAGCACCAACTTCTTCAAGGATTTTTGAACGGTAATTACTGATTAAACGAAGTGACAAATCGTCATCTTCCCAACCGAAAGAGATGTTAGCAGTAATATCTGCTTGTCCAGGTAGTGGCATTTTATCTACACGTATAGAATCGTCTAGCGTTGCTTCACTGCTTACTACCGTCATATTACTTTGCCAAAACAAACCATTTTCAAAAAATTGATTAAAGCTCAATTCCATACCATAAACATTGGCAGTGTCACCATTGAGTGTGATATCTACTTGATTTAGTTGTAAGTCTTGTAAAATTGCAAACTCAGAAACTTGATTAACGGGCAATGTTAAAGGCAATTCATCCAAGCGCATTTGAATACCTGAAACATCAACGATAAAATTATCAATATCCTTATAAAAAACAGCAAGTTCCATAAAGAGTTCTTTTGAAGGATACCAACCAATTGATGCATCGAAGTTAGTTGAGCTCATTGCAACTAAGTTTGGATTACCTACTTGTAATGCGTTATCAGGGCCTAAAACATAGTTTTGTAAATCAAGTGTGCTTTGGCCATCCTGCGAATTAAAACAGTCATTGGTGGCTGGATCACACAAGCTAATGTCATTATCAAATTTCGCATAACCACGTGCTTGTTTAAACGAAGGTCGGGTATAACTAGTCCAAAGTGATGAACGTACTAATACCGTATCAGATGGCTCATACCGTATATGCATACTCGGAAAATATTCACTGTAAGTGATACTACTTTCGGGAAGGGGGACAGCTAGATCGAGTGTGTTTATACCATCGAACTTCCAATCATCATTCTCAAGTGACATAAAACCAGTGGATGAGAATTCAGTGTGCGCATAGCGTACCCCAGTGATTACTTTTAAGTTATCCGCTAGACGTAGCTCAGTCATTACGTAGGCGGCATAAGTATCTTCGTTTAATGTATAATCTTCTTTAGTACTATCAATTGACGTTTCGCCACCGGTGGCACTTTCGCGCGTAATTGATGTTGCATCAACCATGTATTCCATTTGTGAGCGAGATACAAACGGATAAGAGAAATCACTATTATTAGGTATTGCGTAGTCATAGTTAGTTATATTAGAGTTAGCAACAGTAATACAAGTTTCATCCCCATTGCAGTCACTATCATCAATGCTATAACTCCAGCGATCTTTGTTGTTATAGTGCTCGCGTTCATTATAAGTACCACCAAACTTGATATAATTTATATACTCCGAGTCAAACTGTTTGGTTAAATCTAATTTTAAGCTACTAATTTCGTCAGTACGAGTGCTGTCCTCCATAAACAAGTTATCGTATTCCATGTTGGAAAGATTGCTTAAATCTCCATCAGCTTCACCGTTGAATACATCGCCTTCGTCACTTAATGCAAACCCGCCTAACTCAGCGGCTTCTGCGGGAGTAAGTACACGTGCCACAATACTGTTTTTAGACGCTTTGCCGTAGACAATATTTTCCCTTTCACGAAATTGCACACGACGGTCACCTACAGACTCATCATCTGTTTTTGAATATGCATACTCATAATTTATTTTCCAGTCATCACCTACGTAATTTTCACCCCCAATACTCATATTAATAGTGGTTTTTTCGCCTTCTTGAACAAAATATTGGTTCATTACGTCAATGTCAGACAGTGCAAATTCTTTAGTTTCTGAATTTACATAAATAACTTCGTCATCTTGGTCGCCATTATAAAAATTATAGAATTCACGTAGTGCTATATCTTCATCTGTATAGTTTGAGTAATTGGCACGTAAATAGTAGAAACCAGAGTCTGTTGGTTTAAATTCGATATTAACCGTTGCGGTAGTTCTTTCCCTATTTGCTATTTCACGGCGGTTTTCTAATTGCGCAGGAGCTAAAATTTCAGGTGCGCTTTCAATGTCTTCCGCAGTTAGGCCTATTCCACCTTTTAAAAAATTTAAATCACGGGTACTGTGATGCCTATTTTCATCCACTTGTGTTTTACGATCTTCGTAAGATAAGGCAAACCCAATACCAATGGTGTCATCAAGAAACAATTGAGTCCCATCAATACTAAATTTAGGAGAGTGTTTTTCGCGCAGCTCATTGTAAGCGTCTTGAATTTTTATTTTTAGGGTATTCTCACCTCGATCATACGCAGAGATCGATTTAACATTTACAGCACCACCAATTGAATTTAGGTTCATGTCAGGAGTCAGTGTTTTAAAAACTTCAATGGAACCAAGAGAATCACTCGTTATACCGTCTAAGCCTACTTTTCGGTCATCCCCTGCGCCAGATAACTCAGCACCGTTCATATTTATTGCTACAAACTTAGGTCCTAAACCACGAACAGCTACGTATTTCCCTTCTCCTTCACTTCTTTCCAGTGTTACACCTGGCATTCTTCTTAATGATTCTGCTACATTTTGATCAACAAAGTTACCCATGTCATCAGTTGCAATAACTGAACTAAATGCATTACTGTCTCGCTCAAGTGCACGTGCTTTTAAATCAGCTTGGTAAATACCGGTAACACTAATAATTTCAATATCATCTTCTGGTGTTTGAGGTTTACCGTCTTGTTTCGATAATGTACTAGAGATCGGCTTTTCTTTATTGTTAAGCTCATCAGCGGTTGAAGAGCTTTGCCCATAAGAGGGAAGGGCTAATAATAATGCAGCTGCTATTGTGCTGAGTCTCATGCTTTTCATGATTTTTCCTTTATATAAGAGCGTTGTGTGTAACAAAAATGATACTTAGATGCTCACTGCCACCGGTGGCATTTGTGTTTTATGACGTTAACACTTCATTAATAAATATGTCAATCGTTTAATATTCGGGCAGTTGGATTGTGACTACGTAGTTGAATATAGTTATAAAGTATTATTTGAAGTTTTAGTGTGTGTTATTTAAGGCGCTGTAATAGTGGTTTGTTCATACTTTTAGATGTGTTCTAATCAAAAAAGAAAATAAATCAGCTTGGGTCGTTAATCTACTTATTTAAAATTTATTACAAATACGAAAAGAGTATAAGGTTTTGTGCTAATAAACTTTTTATAGTTAAAAAAAGCGACTGACTGTTTAGTTAGCCGCTTTTTAAATTTATTTAGGAGCTGTTGATTTTTTCGGATTAAAATTTTTCCTAAATATCAATTTTATTACCTCTTCATATCACTCTTATGATAGAACTACACAAATAAATAATAAAAATTAAGCTAATACATGGTTTCCCTACAGCAGTGGCAGTCTCAGGGTTCATTTACCCAAATTAATGGTCATCAAATATTTACAAAAGTAGCCGGCGATGTAACAAAACCTGCGCTGCTTTTAATACATGGCTTTCCAAGTGCTAGTTGGGACTGGGAAGGTATGTGGCAAGCGCTTAGTGAACATTATTTTGTAATTACACTCGATATGCTAGGTTTTGGTTTGTCAGATAAACCTAAAAATGCAGGCTATAAAATTACTGAACAAGCCGACTTATATACTCAATTTTTAAAAACGTTAAATATTAATGATATACATATTTTAGCTCATGACTATGGCGATACAGTGGCTCAAGAGTTATTAGCAAGGCAAGTACATAATCAAAGTGCCATAACGATCAATAGTGTTTGCTTTTTAAATGGTGGACTGTTTCCAGAAGTGCACAAACCCTTATTTATACAAAAATTATTATTATCTAAGTTTGGTTGGCTAGTGCCAAAATTAATGAATAAACAAAAATTTGCCAATAATTTAGTGACTATTTTTAGTAAAAGTACACCCCCTTCAAAACAAGTGGTAGACACACTTTGGGAGTTGCTAATTCATAAAAATGGTTTAGCCGTTATGCCTAAACTCATTAGTTATATAAAGCAGAGGCAGCAAAACAGAGAGCGTTGGGTTGGTGCCATCATAAATAGTAATATACCACTTACGTTTATAGCAGGCGCAGAAGATCCCATCTCTGGTAAGCACATGATTGAGCATTATAAAAAGCTGATCCCCAATGCGCGCGTACAAGAGTTTGTAGAGCTTGGGCATTATCCGCAAGTAGAAAATCCAGATGCAATTACGCAGGCTTACTTGGCATTTAGAAATTAACTATTAGTACAATTTAGATTTTTATAGAAGCTAAAATTTTAGCTATTTTTTCTTTTGATTCATAACTGATAGGCGCTAAAGGGCTTCTTACCGTTGCGTGTATTGGTAATCCCAAAAGGCTGAGTGCTTCTTTAATATTTGCATGAGGGCTGGTTACTGACTTTATTAGTGGTTTAGGACTACGAATTAAAATATTAAGCAGTGAGTTTTGCACACTTACTGAAATATTCAAATTATTAGCAATCGGTAATACAGATTTTAATACTGTACGATGTTTATTTATCTCTTTAGTGTTATTTAGATTTAAATCTTCAAAAAATGCAGCAGCCTGCATGGGTAAAATAGTTGCTATAGGACAAATTGCACCCGCAGCACCATGGGCAGCTATATGTTCGTACACCAAAGTTAATCCGCTAAAGTAACGAGTATCAGGCAATTTATTTAAAACGGTGCGCGCTGTTGCTAGATGTAATGAGCTATCTTTAATACCTATAATATTTTTAATACTTAGCAGTTTTATTAATTGTTGGTTTGAAAAATAATGCCCTGTAATCTGAGGGAAATAATAAAAAAGGATAGGTGAAGTTGAATGCTGCGCTATGTTCTTAATCGCTTTTAAGTAGTTTTCAAAGCTTGATTTATAGTAAGGAGTTAATAACAGTAATATATAACTCGAGTAATCTTTATAAGCAGTAATTTTTTCAATTGCTTGCGCGCTACTGTATGCGTTTACGCCTATGATAAGTGGCTTTTTATTTTGCACTTTATTGTAAGTGTACTGAACAATTTTAAGTTGTTCTTGATCAGAAAAATAAGGGAGTTCACCACCACTACCTAAAATTGTTAAGCCGTGTATATCTGTATCTAGGTAATAACCTAAACATTTATCAAACCCTTTAAAATCGATACTCTCATCTTCTAAAAGGGGAGTGTGGATCACTGGGTATATTCCATTTTTTATAGTCATATTGATATCCAACTAAATATTAGCTCCTAAAATTATTAGGAGCTAAGTGATTTTATATACTTAAATCAAGTAAGTTATAATCTTTAATCTCTTGTTTTGCCAGATCATCCCAATCAAAGGTTTTATTGGCTTCAGCAAAAGGTTGATATTGATAAGGTGTTTCGTCAGGGAAGTGCTGTTTTCTAGCATCTATTGCATAGCCAAGTACTTTTGATCTCTGCTCAATAAGTGACTCATCGTAAACTTTAGCTTCACAGTGCATTCCAGAGCCCATGACACCTAATACAGATGAACGTTTATGGAACCCAAAGTTAATAGTAACGCGAGGCTCAAATCCAGAGTTAGCGAATGAACCATGCAAAAGCTGTCTATTACAAATAACAACATCACCGGGATTACAAATTAAAGGCACCATTCCAATTAAGCGCTCACTGCCTGCTTCGGCAACCATTTTTTTAATATCAACCCTACCAACCTTATGACTTTTAGGTAAAACCCACACACCATTTACAGCAGTACTGCCAAAAACTTGCGCCATAAAGTTAAAGCCGTGTATGTCTTGATCAAAATTTTCATTTTCCCAATGAGTATCACCATCTTGGTGCCATGAAACGGCAGCGCCTACGCCAGGATCTTTAATAAAAAGACATTCATGAAATGGGGCAAAATCCTTACCATTTATTGCCTCGGCCACTTTTAATAATTGAGGGTGCGCGTACGTTCTTAAGCATGACTCAGAAAACTGCAGTGAGCCAAGCAATACAAAAGGCGAAAACGCAGGCAGATCGTCAGCAGCTTCAGGTTCAAATAATTTTACTTGGTGTCGGCCATTAGCGATTGCGGTTCCGCCAAGTGGATCTCCAAGTGATTTTGACCAAATTAAATTAGGTGCTTGATTATCAGCACCTAACGCTGGTTTTCCATCTGCGGTTGTTTTTCCATACGGTTCTAAAGGGAAGGTTTTTTTTAATTGGGCTAGTTCTATTTCTATCTCGGCGAGCTCTTTTTTATCAATTACGTTTTCGAATATATAAAAGCCGTATTCTTGGTATTGGCTTTTAATGTTTTGTGCTAAATCACCATATTCATCAAACTCAATAGGGCCTCTATTATTCATAGCTAAAGCATTTTTTTCGCCATTAAGTAAATATTCTCGCATTTCATTGGCATTTTCACCGTAATGTGAGGCGCATGCATCAATCGATCTTGTTATACTTTTAGTCATAATGTGTCCTTAACGTATTTCACAGTTTTTATTGTAAGTAAAACTTAACCTATAATAAAAACTGTGGTCAAGCTGTTTTTCTATGGAGAAAATAAATGGAGCAACTAAATATCGCTCGGGGTAATAAAAAAAGACAAGAAAACAAAGAGTTGAGAAAGGTTGATATACTAAAGCATGCCCGAAATCTTATTGCCTCTAAAGGCTTTGATGCGTTTACATTAAGCGAATTAGCCACTGTTGCAGGTGTTTCAATACCAACTATTCATAATTTATTTGGTAAAAAGCATGATATCTTCAAAGTGCTGGTCGAAGAAATGGTCATTCGCATTGAAAAAGTTATACTACAGCCCGACATGACAAACCCAATAGAAGCCGCTATTGCGTTTATAGATAACTTACTCGAATTATTTAAAAAAGATGAAGCGTTTTACCGAGCTGCGTTTGTTGCTGGTGAGCGTAGTAATTTATTTGAACATAAACAACCGACAGGCATTTTTAGTCAATCGCTAAAAATAGCAGAGCAGCTATGTATTTCAGCTAAAGAAAAAGGCTTTTTGAATGGTCTTGTTGATAGTAAATGGTTAGCAAAGCAGCTGTTTGGTTGTCAGCGACTAGCTCGCCAAGATTGGGTTAACGGGTATATTGATTTACAGCAGTACAAAAACCAAGTGCTGATAGGTATGTTTATTACTTTTAGTGCTGATGCAACAGATGAGTATAAAGTTGAATTGTTAAATAAAATTGATTCACTGACATAAACGTATAAAAATGCGGCCTACTTTACAGTGGCCGCGTTTTAAATTTAGTAATTAGGTTTAATATTTTTTCTTCGGTGCTCTTAATTGTTTTTCAAATTCATCTGAAAACAATATCGTGCCGTCGTCTTCCTCAGTAGGAAAGGCAGCAATAAGTAAATCATCCTCTTCAAGGCCTGGTGTCCAGCGACTAAACCAATCAGCAAGTGGAATTGCTTTAGCGCTACAACCAACCCATTCGCCAGTTGCCCATGCCTCTGCAAATTCGCGAGTTGGCCAAACTGGAACACAGTCGTCATCTTCGTTGGCAAGCATAACGCAGCCATCATCATCGTTTAAAATCCATACTTGTTTAAATTGTTGTACGGTTTCGAACATATAGGCTAGGCGTTTTTTTGCCCCAAGCCCTAAAATTACTGCTTGTTCTTCACTTAAATTTGGCGTTGTCATAATTAGCTCACTCTTAATTACTATATCTAAATTATATGCACACAAGTATATCGAGTTATATGACAGAGTGTTGAAAAGTTGTTATTTAATTTCAGCAATGCAGATCTAATTTGTATATTGACCAGTATAAGTCCTCACTAATTTGAGCGATCATTCAAAATAAGCTTGAATGTTTGTAAAAAGGCCACATTGTAGTAAGCATATACTTAATGAAGGATTAAAAAATGACAACCGATCTACTAGCTCCGTTTAAACTAAATAACACGATTGAGCTTAAAAACCGCGTAATTATGGCGCCATTAACGCGTTGTATGGCTGACGATAACTTAGTGCCAACACAAGATATGGTTGAATATTATGCTCGCCGTGCCGAAACCGGTTTAATTATTAGCGAAGCAACTATTATTCGTCCAGACGCGCAAGGTTACCCAAATACACCGGGTTTATTTACCAGTGAGCAAATTCAAGGTTGGAAAAAAGTAACAGACGCAGTGCACGCTAATGGCGGCAAAATGTTTGCACAGCTTTGGCATGTTGGCCGTGTTGCACATCCTCACTTTTTTGATGGCGATGTACTGGCACCATCGGCAATTGGCGTTGAAGGCTCTGTACCTCGTATGCGTGAGCTTACATACATCACACCAAAAGCAGCGACTATAGATGACATTAAGGGCCTTGTAGCTGATTACGCAAAAGCGGCAGAAAATGCGATTGAAGCGGGTTTTGATGGGGTAGAAATTCACGGTGCTAACGGCTATTTAATTGACCAATTTTTGCATTATGCTGCCAATACACGCAGCGACGAATACGGCCAAACGCCTGAAAATATGTCGCGTTTTGCACTAGAAGTAACCGATGCAGTTATTGCAGCTGTGGGCAGTGATCGTACTGCACTTAGATTAACACCGGGTGCTTACTTTAATATGAGCGAAGATAGCCGCGATAAAGCGGTATTTGACTACTTACTAACAGAACTTGAAAGCAGAGAATTAGCGTACTTACACGGCGGTATTTTTGACGATAGCATGCGCTTTGACTCGCTTGAAGGCAAAAGCATCTCTGAATTTTTACGTGCAGGCTACAAAGGTACGTTAGTAGGTGTAGGTAGTTATAGTTTTGAGTCAGCAAAAGAGGCTATTAACGATGCTAAGTTTGACTTAATCGCTATTGGTCGCCCACTTATTGCAAATCCAGATTATATTAGCAAGGTTGCAAACGGTGAAGAGTTAGTACCATACAGCGATGAAATGCTTGCTGAATTAAAATAACAGCTAATTATTATATTTAGTTATCAATAAATAGTTATTAAGACACCCGAAGCTAAACCTTTGGGTGTCTTTTTTTGTACATATTCCCGCCATAAATATTCCATATTTGTTTAACCTTTATGTAAATAAAGTTCATCCTCGTTGTCATATTTAAAATTCATACTGTGCTCGTTTTCATATTTCATAATTAAAACTAAACGGGACAACAATGTACGCTTTAAAAAACAAATCGCTATTGAGCATGGCAGTTGCCATGGCTGTATCAACATCTACTTATGCTAACGACAGCACCATAGAAGAAGTAACCGTTGTAGCTAAACCAACGAGCTACGCTAACAATGTTATTGAGCCTGCAATGCTTGAGCAGCAAAGTTCGGTATCGAGTATATTATCGGTTATTGATAACTTACCAGGTATTAGCATAAACGAAGGTGATGCATTTGGTGGCGACGATTGGTCTACTACAATCACTATGCGTGGTTTTAGTATTGATGGGAACCAACAACAATTAGGAATGACCGTTGATGGCATTCCCAATGGTGGCTCTAATTACGGCGGTGGTGCTAAAGCTAACCGTTACTTGGAGAGCGAAAATTTAGCAACGGTAGAAGTAGGTCAAGGTACGTCTGATATTAAGTCGGCTTCACTTGAAGCACTAGGCGGGACATTTAACTTTGTAAGTAAAGACCCAAGCCTTGAAAAAGGCACTACCTTTGCTTATACATCAGGCAGCCACGATGCCACGCGTTATTATATTAAACACGAAACAGGCACTGTTTTTAATAACACACAAGCGTACGTAAGTTACTCGCAAACAGATACAAGCCGCTGGATTGGTTCAGGCAGTAATGGGGGCAAAGACAACCAACACGCTGAGCTTAAGTTTGTATCTAATTTTGACGATTTAACACTCACTGGTCGTTTATCTTACGATGATGTAAGCGAGACAAACTATAACAGCGTAAGCCTTGAGCAGTTTGAACAAACACCCGATTGGGATCAGCTAACATGGAATTGGACAGGAGTTCCGCATTTTGACCAAATGTTTGCAGAAGGTTGGGGAACGCTTCGTGAAAATACCTTAGGCTATTTAAAATTTGAATACGCGATTTCGCCAACTTCATTATTAACCGTTAGTCCTTATTATCATAAAAATTCAGGTCGCGGCGATTGGATCCCACCTTATTTAACAACGCCTGTTGATGAAAATGGCGACCCAACAACCGAGGGTGGCACTAATACAGGCTCTTATGGTTTTGCTGATAGTGAAGGCAACCCGCTTGCACCCAATGCCGATTGTACGCAAAGTTTGAGCTGGCCATGGGAGTCGGGTCCTGGTTTAAATCCTGCGTGTTACGATGCAACAGCAACGCCTGTTATGTCTTACCGCCATACGCATTACAACAAAGATCGTTTAGGTGTAACGGCAAATTACCAAGCTACATTTGGTGATCACGATATCGAAGCGGGCTTTTGGTATGAGCAAAGCGAACGTGATGAATCGCGTGATTGGCACAAAGTAATTGATGCGCGTATTTATCATCACTTTGATAGCACGCCTTACTGGACACAATACAAAAACACTTTTGATACCGATACATTCAAATGGTACCTACAAGACTCGATTAATTTTGGTGACTTAACATTAAATATTGGTGCAAAACAATATTTAGTTGAATTACAAAAATACGACCACTTTGCTAACGAAAGATCAGATAAAGTAGATAGCGACTCAGACGTGTTATTTAGTGGTGGTGTATTGTATCAGCTAAATAACAGCACAGAATTATTTGCTAGTTACAGCGAAAATTTTTCAGCAATAAAAGACGGTGTACTTGAGCGAGATAGCTCAACACTTACAAACATAGAGCCAGAAACTGCCGACAACATCGACTTTGGTGTACGTTACCAAGCCGACAGATTAACCCTTACAGCAACGGCTTACAGTGTTAAGTTTGATAACCGCATTACCTTTATTGCCCCTGGTAGTGGCACAGATGGGATTGATTACACCATTGGTACAAATGGCTCGTACGTAAATGTAGGGGGTATTGACTCAAATGGGCTTGAGCTTGCAGCAAGCTATATGTTAACACCAAGCTGGAGCGTGTATTCGTCGTATACTAATAGCAGTTCTGAGTATTCGTCGGATGATCCAAATGCATACGATTCACAGGGTGTAATATTAAGAGATGAAAGTGGTAATGAGGTAGCACCGAGCTTTAGAAAAGGCGACAGCATAATAGATTCATCAGAGGATTTATTTGTGGTATCTACCGATTACTTTAGCGATGGCTTTCGTGTTGGTTTATCGGCTAAATACACCGGTGAGCGCTTAGGTACATGGCAAGACGAAGACACTCGCACGCGTAATAAAGTAGACGGCTACACCGTACTTGATTTTAATGCAGGTTATTCAACTGACGTAGATGCAGGTCCGTTTAAAGCCATTGACGTATCGTTTGTTGTTTATAACGTTACTGACAAAAGCTACTTAGCAGGTGGTACTGGTAACGGCGCTACTTATTACATTGGCGCGCCACGCACCGCAGCAGTTACATTTACTGCTGACTTTTAATTAAGTTTTAGTAATTGAATTAAAATGAAGCCCATCATTGATGGGCTTTATTATATCAAAGGGCGCAAAACGCGATGAAAACGATTTTAAAAGTAACACTATTTAGCTTAAGTGTATTAGCGAGTAACTTTGCAACAGCAGCGCAAAATGTAGTGCTGGTAACGCTTGATGGAGTACGCTGGCAAGAAGTATTTAATGGGGCTGATAATAGCTTAATTAATAATACTGATTTTGTTAAAAAGCCAGAGCAATTAAAGACCCTGTTTTGGGCAAAAACAGCAAATGAGCGCCAGCAATTACTAATGCCTTTTTTAACGCAAGTAGTGGCTAAAAAAGGGATTATAATTGGCGATAGAGCTAACGGCTCTACTATGTCTGTAAGTAACCCGTGGTATTTTTCATACCCTGGTTATAACGAAATACTCACCGGTGAAGTTGACGAAAATATAAATAGTAACAACAAAGTGCTCAACCCAAATAAAACTATTTTAGAGCGTTTAGATAAGTTACCTGAGTTTAAAGATAGCACAGCCTTATTTGGTAGTTGGGATGTATTCCCATACATTGTAAATACTAAGCGCAGTAACGTGTATGTAAATGCAGGTTTTATGTCAATTGAAGAGAATTTATTCACAGATGCGCCACTGTTAAATGCGCTACAAAACGAAATCCCCAGTCCTTGGTATAACGTACGACTAGACAGTTTTACGTATCGCTTTGCTAAAGCGTATATGTTGGCTAAAAAGCCTAAGTTGTTAGTGATAAGCTTAGGCGAAACCGATGACTTTGCGCATGATGGTCATTACGATCAATACCTTAAATCGGCAAGGCAAAGTGACGCGTTTATAAAAGACTTATGGGCAACCATTCAAACTACAGCGGGTTATAAAAATAACACCACACTAATTATTACTACTGATCACGGCCGTGGCAATAATGCCAACGATTGGCAACATCACAGCTCTAAACGTGCACTTGCTGAGCTAGAGTTAGGTGAAAATACCTACCCAGAAGGAATTATCGGCTCTGAACATATTTGGCTTGCAGCCATTGGCCCCGCAATAAAAGGTAGTGGCTTAATTAAAACTAAAAATGAGCTTAAACAAGCGCAAATAGCGGCGACCGTTTTAAAGGCGCTTGGGCAGAATCCAAATGAAATAAATTCAAATATGGCGCCTGCTATTAGCGAGATTTTAAAATGAAGAACCTATTAAAACCATTAACCCTAACTGCCTTGGCGTTGAGTTTGGTTATTAGCGCAAGTATTACTGCCGCGCCATCTAAAATTCTATTTGGTTCGTGTGGGCATCAAGATAAAAACATACCCATATTTAATGCAATTAACAAAGAGCAGGGGGATTTGTTTATATTTTTGGGTGACAATATCTACGGCGATACCAACGATATGGATGTACTTGCCGATAAGTACCAACGTTTAGGGGCAAAGCCTGGTTTTAAAACGTTAAAAGTGCAAACGCCTATCATTGCTATGTGGGATGACCACGATTATGGCCAAAACGATGCAGGTAGAGAGTATCCGCATAAAGAGCTATCACGTCAAATTATGCTTAATTTTTGGGATGAACCTGTAAACTCAGCGCGTCGCACTCGCCCTGATGGAATTTATACCTCGTACATGTATGGTGAAAATGAGCAAACCATACAAGTAATAATGCCTGATTTACGTTGGAATCGTGATGCGTTAAACCATGTAGGTGAGCTTGAATACTACACTAAACGCAAGTTAAATAACCAAGGCCCGTATAGTCCCAGTGAAGTGAAGGGTGCATCCATGTTAGGTGAAGCCCAGTGGCAATGGCTTGAACAAGAGCTTAAAAAGCCTGCTGCAATTAAATTGATTGCCTCAAGCTTACAGCTTTTACCCGATTTTACAGGTTGGGAGTCATGGGCAAACTTTCCTGAAGATAGAAACCGTTTATTTGCATTGATTAAAAAGCATAAGGTAAATGGGGTCGTGATCATCAGCGGCGATACGCACTGGGGTGAAATATCAAAGTATCAGCAAAATCTTGATTACCCATTAATTGAGATGACCAGCTCTGGCTTAACTGAAAAATGGAAAGACGTAAGCCCTAACAAACACCGAGTAGGGGATTTTACTCATAACGTAAATTATGGTGATTTAAGCATAGACTGGCAGCAAATTGATCCCACTATTTCACTTAAATTAAAAGGCGTTGATGGCGAAGTAATAATGCAAAGTGACTTTAGTTTATCAAGTATTAGCCCTTATAAATAAACTCACTACTACGCACAGTATATAAAATAGATGCTGTGCGTATAAAAATCTGTAAATTAGTTCTTAACTCTCTGATTTATTAAAGCCAATTACCCGTTTGCGCTACCCCTAATATTGAAAATATCTTACACTGGTTTTATCTCAAGCAAGGTCAGTGTTATATGCTAAATATTATTCAATCAAACCGGATGGAAGCCCTGCAAGCGCAGTTCCACCAGCTGTTAAAAGTAAACCCATTGCAAAGCCCGTTCGACAAAGAAGTAGTGCTAGTGCAATCGCCGGGTATGTCGCAGTGGTTAAAAATAGGTTTGAGCGAAAACTTAGGGGTTGCAGCGCAGGTTGATTTTCCGCTGCCGTCGAGCTTTATTTGGCAGTTGTATCAGCAATTGCTGCCAAATGTCCCTAAAGAGTCGGCATTTAATAAGCCCAACCTTGCTTGGAAACTGTTTGCAATTTTACCAAACTGTATTGACGAGCCATTATATTTGCCGCTAAAAACCTATTTAGAAGGCGATATAGGCGGGCAAAAAACCTTCGCGCTGTGCGAAAAAATAGCCGATGTGTACGACCAATATTTAATGTACCGACCGCACTGGATAGCCACATGGGATAGCGGCAAAGATGAGCTTGATGACGTAGATGTAGCCATTGCCCCATGGCAACCTGATTTATGGCGACGCATTGTAAAGCTAAGCCAAGAACTTGGGCAAAGCCAATTTCATCGCGCTAACATGCAAGGGCAATTACTTGCAGCACTTGAGACCATGGACAATAGCTTACTGCCACAACGCATTAGTTTATTTGGTATATCGGCGATTGCCAGCTCCCAGCTTGAGGTATTTGAAGCGCTGAGTAAAAAAACCGAGGTTATATTATTCTTTTTTAACCCAAGTGAGCACTACTGGGGCGATATCATAGATGAAAAAACAGCAGCTAAAATAAGCGCTAAATACGCTAAAATGCCGCTGGTGGAAGCGCAACAAAAAAAACAAACCAATCCAGACGAAGAATACTACTTTATAGGTAATCCGTTGTTATCGTCGTGGGGTAAATTAGGTCGCGACTATTTTGAACAACTTGTACAGTTAGATGCCCGTTGGATTGATGGTTTTATTGATGTGTTTGACGACACCTTACTAGGGCAAGTACAAAGCGAGATTTATCAGCTTGCGTTTAAAGGCGAATCTCTTACCGATAACAAAGAGTGGTTTATAAACGACGAAGGTAAGTTACCAATCAGCACAACCGACACCAGTATTACGCTCAGCGATTGCCATACACCGCTTAGAGAAGTTGAGCGCTTGCACGACTACTTACTTAACTTATTTAATCAAAACCCAACGCTTACCCCCAAAGACATAATTGTCATGATGCCCGATGTAGGCATTTACAGCCCCTACATTGAAGCCGTATTTGGCGGGGCACAAGGCAGCCGCTTTATTCCTTACGCATTGGCCGATTTAGCCATAGAGCAAGAAAAGCCCGTCCTTAGCTCATTTGCGAGTTTAGCTAACTTACCGTTTTCGCGCTTTGGTGTGTCGGATATTCTCGATTTATTACAAGTGACGCAAATAGCCGAAAAATTTGGGCTTGAAGCACACGAGTACGAGCAAATTCAATACTGGCTTGAACGTGTTGGGGTTAAATGGGGTATAAACGCAGCGCATAAAAGCAGCTTTGATTTACCCGCTATCGATTTAAATACCTGGCAACATGGGCTCAACCGTTTACTGCTCGGCATTGCCATGCGCGACGAACAATGCCCGTTTAACGGCATTTACAGCGCTGATGAAGTAGAAGGCATGGCGCTTGATACACTCAACAAGCTCGTGCATTTTATTGATGTACTGCAAAGCTTTAAAGAGCAGTTAACGCCCGACGATACGCTCACTAATAAAGCGCATATTTTAAGCGAGCTGTTAAACGCCATATACGAAAGTGAAAGCGATGACAGCTGGGATTTATTAGTACTTCAAAACGTGCTCGAAGAGTTACAAAAACACCACGACAACGGCGATTACAGCAAGGCGGTTTCGCAGCGTATTGTTAGTTATTTAATTAGACAAGGCATTCAAGAAAAAGGCGTGGGGCAGCGGTTTTTGGTCGGGCAAGTAAACTTTTGTACGCTTATGCCCATGCGCGCCGTACCATTTAAAGTGGTATGCATGCTGGGCTTAAACGATGCTGACTACCCGCGTAACGTACAACCTATTGGTTTTGACTTAGTGCCTTACTCTAAAAAGCAAAAAGGTGACCGATCACGTAAATTAGATGACCGCTACTTATTTTTAGAAGCACTACTGAGTGCCCGCGACAACTTATACATGAGTTACATTGGTCGCTCGTGTTTTGATAACCAACCGCGCATGCCATCAACCCTTGTAAGCGAGCTGTTAGAATATATTGGGCGTAGTTTTGTATTAAGCGAAAAGAGTGAGAAAACGCTGCCCGCATGTCTAATTAATCAACAGCATTTACAGCCCTTTAATAGCCATTACTATTTAGCCGATGAGCAAGCAAATACTGTACTGAGCAACCACAGTTACAATCCAATTTGGCTGCCAAGTGAGTCAATAAAACCACAGCCGGTTATTGCGCTTGATGTGATTGTGCCAGATCAGTTAGATCTCGATGTGTTTATTAGAAGCGTGTGCAGCGCACAAGAGAGCTTTTATCAACAAACATTAGGTTTGCGCCTGCCACAATTTAACGAAGTAGCAAAAGACGAAGAACCCTTTAGTTTAGATGCGCTGCGCCGTTATTTTTACCTTGATGAAATACTCGAAGCAAACATAAACGAGCAACCACTGAGTACCGAGCAAATACTGCAGCGAGGTGAGTTACCTCAAGCCAATGTAGGCAGCCTCATATTTGAGAGTATGGAGCACCGAGTTGATGC
Source organism: Pseudoalteromonas fuliginea (assembly GCF_000690055.1). Taxonomy (GTDB): domain Bacteria; phylum Pseudomonadota; class Gammaproteobacteria; order Enterobacterales; family Alteromonadaceae; genus Pseudoalteromonas; species Pseudoalteromonas fuliginea. Next base: position 42,093 of record NZ_JJNZ01000002.1, on the reverse strand, counting down.
GCTTGCAGGGCAAGTAAAAGAGCAGATTAAAGGCGGAAAAAGTGAGCCGATAGAAGTTTTGCTTACCATTGAAGACACTAAAATAGAGGGCTGGCTCAATCATGTGTATTTGCAAAAACAAGTGTTTTACCGCAGTGCGAGTATTAAAGCGAAAGATTTAATTAAAGGCTTTATTTATCACCTCGCAGCGCAAAGTATGGATCAACAAGTAGAAACATTGTTACTTGGGCTTGATAAGCAAATTACCTTTGCGCCAATTAATAAAGCTGATGCCGATGCATTGTTACTTGATTGGTTTGAGTTATACAAAGCGCTGCGCGCAGAGCCTGTGCCGTTCTTTCCGGTAAGTGGTTATGAATACGTTAAAAGCGGCGGCGATATAACAAAAGCAATGAGCAAATTTAGCCCGCAATACATAGGGCGAGGTGAGGGCGAAAATCCGTATATTCGCTTAACGGTGCAATCGCTAAACGACTGCCAAGAAGAATTTATAAAATGGAGTGATAAATTGCTCACGCCGTTATTTGAACACGCAAAGGAGAGTGACCATGCAAGCACTTAATCCTCTTACTATGCCGCTCATTGGTCAAAGCTTAATAGAAGCCAGTGCGGGTACTGGTAAAACTTATACAATTACGGGGCTGTATTTACGTTACTTACTAGGTATGCAAATAGAGGGTGAGTTAAATACGCCGCTTAGTGTTGAGCAAATTTTGGTAGTAACCTTTACCGACGCTGCTACCCAAGAAATTAAAGACCGCGTACGCAGCCGAATTATTGCTGCGCGCGACGCATTGCTTGGGCAAGACCCAAACGACGAACTCATTGAAGGCGTAATTGCCAAAATTGATGATAAGCACCGCGCGTTTGATTTACTCGATGCAGCTGCTAAATCAATGGACGAAGCGGCTATTTTTACTATTCATGGCTTTTGTCAGCGGATGCTAAAACAACATGCGTTTGAGTCGGGAGTGGCGTTTAATCTCGAATTTATTTTAGATGAGCGCGACATATTACTCGAAACTATTAAAGATTTTTGGCGTGCGTTTGTATACCCACTTAACAAAGAGCGCACCGATGCTATTTTAGATGTATTTTCCGCACCCGAGGCTTTATTCGCTCAAGTGGCGAGCATTTTAAATAAAGCTAATGCGCACATTACGCCACAAATAAAATTAGACGATGTATGGAAAGCCCGTGACGAGTACATAACCCGTGTACCCGCATTTAAAAAAGCGGTGTTAGAGCAAGAGTTTATAGGTGCTATTATAGGCTCGGGTTTGAGTGGGTCTAAAACGCCAGCACGAAAAGGCAGCCTTGGTGCGCTTGAAGCATTTTGTTTAGGCGGCGATTTGTTTTTTGAATTTGGCACTAGCAAGTATTCGTTTGAAGTGTGGAGTACAGAAAACCTAAGCGATGTGAGCAATTATAAAAAAAATCAGCCATTATTTGTGCATCCATTACTGAGTCAGTTTGACGAGCTTGCCGCCCTTAACAACACCATAAACCAAGGGCTCAAAATAGCGGTTGTACAACATGCAGCACGCTGGGTAAAAGCCGCAATAGTTAAGCGCAAGCAAGAGCAAAGCGTGATCACCCCAGATGACTTACTGACCAATTTACACAGTGCGCTTAATAACGAGCAAGGCGACGTACTGGCGCAAAAAATTGCGCAATTGTTTCCGGTCGCCATGATTGATGAATTCCAAGATACCGATCCGATTCAGTACGGTATTTTTAGTGAAATTTATGGGCAACAAAATACTACGCTTGCCATGATAGGCGACCCAAAACAGGCTATTTATGGCTTTAGGGGCGCTGATATTTTTACGTATATTGGCGCAAAAGAAGCTGTACAGACTGATCAGCAATTTACGCTGGGTACTAACTTTCGCTCAAGCACAGATATAGTAAATAGCGTTAATAGTTTATTTGGCAAACACGCTAACAGCTTTATTTATAACGACGCCATACCGTTTAACGCAGTAGCTGCTAAAGGTAAAAAAGCGGATGACTCTTTTTTAATTGATGGCAAACCCGCGACCGCATTCGAATTTAATGTATTTGTGGATGAAGCCGCTGATGAAAAAAACAAACCAACCAACAAAGGTGTAGGGCAAGCACATTTAGCCACTCACTTTGCTAATAAAATAGTGACCTTGCTTGAAAAAGCAAAACAGGGGGACGCGTGTATTGGCAGTACCCCTGTAAGCGCTGCCGATATTTGTATATTAGTGCGCGACCGTGTTGAAGCGCAAATAATGAAAAAAGCGCTAGATGATGCCAAAATTTCCAGCGTGTATTTATCACGAGAAAGCGTTTTTAGCCAAGAGCTTAGCCATCACCTACTTAACTTTTTAACGGCGCTGCATGGTCAATATGACGAGTCATTGCTGCGCGGTGTTTTAGCAGGTCCACTATTTTGTTTAAGTTATAACGAAATACACGCACTCGCCGATGATGAAAATAAATGGCAAGACTACTTAAACTTTTTTGCACAACTTAGCCACATTTGGAACAAGCAAGGCGCTATGGCAATGCTTGAGCGCTTAATGAGCCACAACCAACTTAGCGCTAAATGGCAAGGTTTAGGGTATAACGTAGAGCGTTGGCTGACGGACTTTAGGCACTTGGGCGAAATACTTCAGCAAAAACAAATAGAGCTTGAAGGCACGCTGCGTTTACTGCGATGGTTTGCACAAAAGGTAAGCCAACAAGACGGTGAAACAGTACAAGTACGCCTAGAAAGTGACGCCAACTTAGTTAAAATTGTCACTATGCATGCCTCAAAAGGGCTTGAATACCCACTGGTATTTATGCCGTTTGCCAGTGGTTATCGCGAAACAAAAGAAGCGCTTTATCATAATAATGGCAAGCTAGTTTACGATTTAAGTAAAGACGAAGATGCCCTTCAAAAAGCAGAACAAGAACGCCTAGCTGAAGATTTACGCCTGCTTTATGTAGCACTTACTCGCGCTGTGCATTTTTGTGCGCTTGGTGTTTATAATATAGGGCAAGGACAAAGTAGCCGCTTGGCTATGCAAAGTAGTGCACTTGGGCATGTTTTATTTGCAGGGCTTGAACTTGCCAGTAGCCAAACATGGCGCACGCATTTAAGTGAGTTTTGCGACGCTAACAGCGCGATGAGCTATCAGCAGTTTACCTCACAAACGTTATTAGAGCAGGGAACACTTTGTTTTAATAACAGTGAAAGTGCGCAGCAAACGTTAAGTGTTAATAAAGTAACGGCAAATATTGAGCGTAACTGGCGAGCAACCAGCTTTAGTGCGTTGAGCTTTAAAAAGCACAGCGACCAATTAGCCCCAGGGCGAAGTGATGAAGATCACGAAAAAGACGAGTTTGCAGTGCAAGAGGACGAACTACCATCACCTTATAGTTTTCCTAAAGGGGCAAAGCCTGGTAGTTGTTTACACGAAATATTTGAACAAATAGATTTTACTAGCCCAATAGTTCACCCAACTAATACTGAGCAAAACTTATCTGAGGTAGTTAAGCGCAGCCTTGAAAAGTACCACATAGGTGAGCAATGGCGAGAAGTGGCTGAAAAATGGGTGCTTGATGTTCTTGCGTGTCCCCTAGATAACAGCCTTCTTTCATTGGGTGTGCTTACACCCAATGATTGCCTAGTCGAAATGGAGTTTAATTTACCCCTTGAGAGCTTAAGTGCACCTAGGCTAAACGAAATGCTAATTAAACATTTTGGTTTTGCACAAAGTAAGCTTGAATTTTCGCAAGTAAAGGGCTTGTTAAAAGGCTTTGTCGATTTAATATTTTGCTACCAAGGCAAATATTATATTTTAGATTATAAGTCTAATTATTTAGGTAGCACGCCAGCGGATTACGAGAGCGACATGCTTGAGCAAGCGATGAGCAGTCATCAGTATCATTTACAGTATTTAATCTACACGGTAGCGCTGCATCGTTTATTAAAACAACGTATAGCTGATTACTCGGTAGAAACCCATTTAGGCGGCGTGTATTACACGTTTTTACGTGGGATGCCCGCAGGGCAAGGCGTGTACTTTAAAAAGCTAACTGAAGAACAAGTGATTATTTTAGATGGCTTATTTAGCCAAGGAGCCATGCTATGAGCGATTTAAATGAGCAACCTGGCTTGTTTGACGATATAGACGAGACACTTAATAATGAAGCCGTAGAGCCTCTTACTTCAAAAAATGTAGCACAAGATGCTTCATTAGAGGACATTGTGTTAAATAATACGATTATCGAAGTCCCGTTACTTGAATATTTATTAGCGCAAAATCGACTACGTGTGGTTGATGTTAAACTCGCAGAATTACTGTGTGCTAATGACATTGAGCAAACTCATAATGAGCTGTTTTATATTATTTTATTACTTTGCTTATCGCAGCAAAGTCAGCATAGCTGCCTAACTTTAAATGAGGTTGATTGGAATAATCCTTTTAACTTGCGCAATAGTGACTTTAATAAACTCGATGGCAATGTACCCAGTACGCTAAGCCCGTTTGGTGATGACTTTAACGTACACACAGCGCTTAGTTATTTACAAAGCCATGAAAGCGTAGGCGAAAATAAACCACTGCAACTGTTTAACGAGCGACTTTATTTTGCGCGCCTTGCCGGTTATGAGCAAACACTCGCGGATAGATTACTAAGTATGAGCGAGCGAAAGCTCAATATTAACAATGAAGTATTGGCTGAACTTTTAAATACCTATTTTCCTGCAGATTCTGCAATTGAAACTGATTGGCAAAAAGTGGCATGTGCGATTGCCGCCACCAAAGGCTTTAGCGTGATCACGGGTGGTCCTGGGACAGGTAAAACTACCACAGTGACTAAGTTACTGGCTATTTTACAGTCACTTTATAAAACCGCGCCGCTTAGCATTAAGCTGGTGGCACCGACTGGTAAAGCCGCTGCACGTTTAAGTGAGTCTATTTTGGGCGCTAAAAATATGCTCACAACGATTCCTGATGATATAAAAACGCTGATACCGCAAAGCGCCCAAACTATTCATCGCTTATTAGGCGTAAAACCGTTTACTAATAAATTCAGACATAACAAAAGCAATCCGTTGCATTTAGATGTACTAATTATTGATGAAGCCAGTATGGTCGATTTATCGCTGATGGCTAAATTAATAGAAGCACTTCCTGCGCACGCGCGATTAATACTCCTAGGTGATAAAGATCAGCTTGCCTCGGTAGATACCGGCAGCGTAATGAGCGATTTATGCCAAGGTTTAATACTTGAGCAAACGCCAAGCTACTCGCAAGCACGTTGTGATGAGCTAAATAGCTTATGTTTTAATAATGAGCCTAAGCTCGTAGCGCAAAGCGTGAGTGAATTTAAACTCGCAGATTGCGTTGCCTTTTTACAGCACAGTTATCGATTTGATGCACAAAGCGGCATTGGTCAACTCGCACTTGCGGTAAACACCAATAACACCGGTATTTTAAATTACGTTGAGCAAGAAAGTACTGAAGGGCGTTTTAACGATGTAATTTTAGATTACGACTTTGTAGCAAAACCGATTGAAAAGCTTGTTAAAAGTGCAGCAAGTCATTATGCAAAATACCTTAACTTAATTGCCCAAGGTGCAGATGTTGCACAGGTGCATGCTGCTTTTGCTAGTTATCAGCTTTTAGCTGCGGTACGAGAGGGCGATTACGGCGTGCATAGCTTAAATCAGCGAATAGAGCGCGTATTGCAACAGCAAGGTTTAATAACAGTTAGCCCTAATACTCACCACTATACGGGTATGCCTATTATGGTGAGCCAAAACGATTACCAGCTTAAGTTATTTAACGGTGATATTGGTATTTTAATGCCTGATGAAAGTAATCAACTCAAAGCCATATTTATTGATGAGCAAGGTAATCAACGAGCATTTTCACCTGCACGACTCCCTGCGCACGATAAAGTATACGTAATGACTATTCATAAATCACAAGGCTCAGAGTTTAGTTACACCGCTATGGTATTGCCACCGCTAAAACAAGCGCGTATGGGTATTAACCGGCAATTGGTGTATACGGGGATAACCCGCGCTAAAAATAAGTTTGAACTGGTGGCTGACAAAAAAGTACTGCAACTTGCAATGAATAAGAGCGTATCAAGAGCATCTGGTTTATATGAAAGGTTACAATTTTAAGCTTAGTTTGTATTTTTGATTAATAATTTAGCTTCAAACTGCTTGTTATTTATCGCGTTATTATAAATGTCTTCTATACTAAAATTAATTTTATATTGAATGTGTTAGTAAGGATATTAATGTTTTTTTCTAAAAATAAGCAAAATGAAATAGCCTCTTTAAAAGCAGAACTCTATCCGTTACGACAAGTGTGGGAAGGGCTTTACCGAGAGATGTTAGTACTAAACATTCTTTATGATGGTAGAATTTCGCACGCTAATGATAGGTTTTTAGAAAACTTAGGCTACAACGAAGACGATCTTACTAATAACTCTTTTGATGATTTTATTACTGAGTCGTCTCGTCAATCTTCAGAATTTAAAAGCCTACAGCAAGCTATAAAAAAAGAAGGACATTGGGGAGGTGCATTACAAATTGCGCGCGGTGATGGTAAAGCTGAATGGTTACGTTTAATAGTACACCCAGTAAAAGGTGAGCAAGACCAGCTGCTCTATTTTTCTATATTCGGGAGTGTACTTACAAAAACAATTACAGCTTCTCGCGAGCAAAGCGACACTATTAAAGCAATATATCGCTCTATGGCTGTAATCGAATTTGATTTAGAAGGACATGTTTTAAAAGCTAATGATCAATTTTTGGTAGCTATGGGCTATAAAGAAAGTGAAATTATAGGCAAGCACCACCGTACATTTTGTGAGGGATCAGAAGCAAACTCTCAAGAGTACTTGCAATTTTGGACTAAGTTGCGGGAAGGAAAATTTATTGCGGAACGTTTTAAGCGCGTAGATAAACATGGCAATATTGTATGGTTAGAAGCGTCATACAATCCAATCTCAAATGATGCAAATGAACTTTATAAAGTAATGAAATTCGCGACAGTTATTACAGAGCAAGTAAATCAAGAAATAGCAATATCACAAGCGGCCGAAATTGCTCATGGCACCTCAACCCAAACCGATAAAAAAGCAGAGCAAGGTGCGCTTGTTATACAAGATACAGTCGCTGTTATGACTGAGTTGGCCGTTAACATGGAGCAAGCTGCTAGTGAAATATCAGCGCTCGATCAGCAGTCACAACAAATTGCGAGCATTGTACAAAGTATCAGCAGTATTGCCGAACAAACAAATTTATTAGCGTTGAATGCCGCAATTGAAGCAGCTAGGGCTGGAGAGCAAGGTCGAGGTTTTGCTGTTGTTGCAGACGAAGTAAGGTTGCTTGCATCGCGTACCTCAAAAGCAACAGAAGAAATTGTTGAAGTTGTGCAGCGTAATCAATCACAGACACAAAATACGGTGGCTGTAATCGAGAAAGGTAAAGAGAAAGCAGAGCAAGGTTTAGCATTATCTAAAGAGTCAGGTGATGTGATGCAGGAAATTCAGCAAGGTGCGCAAGAAGTTGTGAATGCTATAGGGCAATTTACTAATGAACTTAAAGCCAATGGTTAGCCTAATTGTCTCCTCATTTTAAAGCCGGCCTTCCTAAAGCACTTAAACATTAAAGGTTTAAATGCTTTAGAAAAACTTAGCCACATTTGCATTCATAAACACGAAGCTAACCGAATTAGTTTAATTTTAATACTCCTCAGTGTAATCTTTTAAATCAGTCCAATAATTTCAAATTTAACAATTATCGTTTTGTTAACCCATTAATAAATGTGAAATAAATTATTTTCCAACACAAATGATAATAAAATGTTGCATTTTAGTGGTTTGTTCCTAATACTGTTGAATGCCTGAGCTGACAAGCTCAAGTACATTGAACATGAATACCTTAAATATAAATAACCTGAGCTTTAGATAGTAAATCTATCTCAAACTGCTACTTCAGCGCCAACTGCGATTACAACAGATCCACTACTGACGAGTGAATTAGCCTTGTTTTCACTGAAAATCGCTGGCTTAGAGAAAAACAAATTTGACTATCATTGTGGTTCAATATGTTAGTAAATCTATTAGTTAGAGTTGAGGTTAAATAGTAAATATAAAACACACCACATTAAGGAATTGTATGAACAACAACAAACGCACACACAAACTAATAAAACCAAGCCATTTACTTGGTGCGGGACTCGCTATGTTAATGAGTTTTTCCGCTGCGAGTAAAGATTACAAAATTATATTAATTCATGGCTTACAAGTGTCGCAAATAACAAATAAATCAGGCAGTGATGTTGTCAATGATGGTGAAACATATTGGCAATCGTACTGGAATAATCGCGCTGACGAACGCATTGATTGGCCTTCATACGAGCGTGTAGAGGGTAAAATAGCCACTGATTGGGTTTGGCCTAAGTTGAAACAAATTTCGCGTTCTAATTTGTGTAACGATGGCTGTGTGCTTGTAACTCATTCTACAGGTGACTTAGTTGCACGCCATATTATTGATAATCAAGAAAACTGGTTAGAAAACGCGGGGCTACAACCGCTTAATATTGTTGCTACGTTTGATTTGGCAGGGGCTGGCGGTGGAAGTGAGCTCGCTGATATTGCAGTGAGTGCATTAACCGGTGCTTCATGGAACTTTGCGATAGATGCTGCACTCAAATGGTGGTTAGGCAGCGATGTAACGCAAGCAATTGGTGTATTACACGATTTAAAAGTAAATAATGCACGTAAAATTTCACCATTTCCTGACGCACGCACACCACGCTTACGTTTTGTTGCTGATGGTAATGCATACTTAGGCCTAACGGGTGGTTTTTTAAGAGGTAACGATGACTCCGTTGTAGCATCACACTCATCATGTGGGGCAAGTTCTGTAGGATCGTTTGGAAGCTGTAGCCGCAGTATCGATACAGATGGACAGTTAGATTCACAAGGCGATGCAGTAACAAGCTTTATGCCAAACCATTATCCTATGATGATGAGTGATAGCTATAGCCACAATGAAATTCATAATGCACAACGCAAAGGTAATGTAACTATTGCGATGAATAATGTGAATGTTGATGGCCAAAACGTAGGTTTTAATACGTTTGATGAATCAACAGGTACTTGGTTTTGGAAAAAACAATACCGGTACATAAAGGATTCTAATAATTTAAGTGCATCGGCGCTTATTTATAATGTGATTCCATAATATAAAAGCGTGCAGTTACTAACTGCACGCTTTATGCAGGATATGAATATAGCCTATGAAAAAATTTTATCTGATCACTTTAATCATTAGCGTTGCTTTATTTGTGCTGTGGTTTACAAATAATAATGACTCAAAAAAACTGGATGAGACAGAAAAAAAACCAATATCAAAGTCTCTTAGCGCCCCAAATACAGATCCTGTAAAAGTAATAGCCATTGATGTACCTAAAGTAAAAAAAACACCATCTAAACAACAAATTGCTTTTAATGAAGATTTAACAAAAGCAGCTGAACAAATAGTTATGCAATACGAAAGTGCACTTAAATTTCCTCCTTATTCTCAACCGTTGAGCACATTAGATGAGGATCGTCTAAAGCCAAACCAGTTTTATCCGGTATCGAGCCCAATTGACGAAACTGGCTCTGCGCTTACGTTAAGCCTTGAGCAGTATCGTTTTGTATACCCAGAAGAAATAAGGTTAAATGTAAGCGCGCAGGGGCTCGGTAAAGTGGTGGTTGAGCTGGCAAATACAGACACAAAAGAGGTATTAAATACTCATACTGGCAGTGCACACGAAGGAGAGGCGAGTATAACGTTTAAAGCTAAAGAAGATTATCCTCGTAGTTTACAATTGTTTGTAGAGGCTGATGTGGCAGGTAAAAAAGTACCCGTAGTTGCGCAAATTCAATATATGCCACCAAGTGCAACCTTAATTGGCTTTAATACAGCTTATGCACAAAATGAAAATATGCTTATACCAGCAAATCTAACCGTCATAAAAAGCGGTTTATATCGGGTGAGAGCTAATTTATATAATGGTGATACACCACTAGCTCATTTAGTATCAAAGAAGAGGTTAACGCAGGGGAATCAAACACTTAATCTAAAAGCTCACTGGTCTGTATTACCACAAGGTATTACAGAAATGCGCTTAAGTGACTTTGTTGTTGAGAGAATGTCACCAAGCCCAGGTGAGCGAAACAGCTTTGGAAATAGTGAAATAAGTCAATTTGATATTAACGATTTTTCGTACGATAGCTTGCAGCAATTACCCTATCAGGCTAATGCACAAGAAAAGCTGAGCTTGGAGTTTTTACAAGGCTTAGCTGAAAGTTGAAAATAGAGCGTAATACTAAGTTGTTAAATTTTAAGGGTTTGTATATAAATACAAACCCTTAAATTAGTTAGCTTAGATTTATAGTAACAACACTTGGCGTTTCTTGTTCATCAAGTTCATTAGTAACAGGCACTTTAGGAATGTCGGGTTTATCAAGGGCGATATCACCACCATTAATTACTTCACCGGTTTGTAAATTTTTAAAATCAAATAGATCAGCATCGGCCAAATGCGAAGGAACTATATTTTGCATTGCAGTAAAAATGCTTTCTATACGTCCTGGGTGCTCAGCATCCCATTTAGCAAGCATCGCTTTTGTATGTTTACGTTGTAAGTTTTCTTGCGAGCCACATAAATTACAAGGAATAATAGGGTAACCTTGTGCAAATGCGTATTGGGCTATATCGGTTTCTCTGCAATATGCAAGCGGGCGAATAACCATGTGCTCACCGTTATCACTCATTAATTTAGCGGGCATACTCTTTAGTTTACCGCCGTAAAACATATTTAAAAACAAGGTTTCAATCATGTCGTCGCGATGATGGCCAAGCGCAATTTTTGTAGCACCTAGCTCTTTTGCTGTGCGGTATAAAATACCACGACGTAAACGAGAGCAAAGTGAACAGGTTGTTTTCCCTTCAGGAATAATATCAGTCACAATACTGTAAGTATCTTCTTCTACAATTTTGTATTCAACATTTAATTTATCAAGGTATTGGGGCAATACATGCTCAGGAAAATCTGGTTGTTTTTGATCAAGGTTTACAACAACTAGATCAAACTTTATTGGTGCAACACGTTTTAAATGCTGAAGCATTTCAAGCATTGTATAGCTGTCTTTGCCACCTGATAAACACACCATTATACGGTCACCTTCTTCAATCATATTGAAGTCCATAACGGCTTGACCAGTTTGGCGACGTAAACGCTTTTGCAGCTTATTTAAGTTAAATTGAGCTTTAGCTTGATCTGAGTGTGACAATTACGCCCCCTAGTAAAACAATGCAGCAAAGTTATTTGCTAAAAATAAAGGGGCGTATTATACCCAAACCACCTGAATATGCGAGTTTAGGATGTAATTAAACGCGGTATTTTTAGCAAGTAAGGTACGTGCTGTTATTTGCTAAAATATTTTTTGGTTAATCTAGCTTTTTTGCCAACGGGCTTACGTAACCATCGGGTTTAAGTGCCAATACATCGCAGTCAAGGCTATCAATTACATGCTCTGCAGTATTACCTACAAGTGCTGCACTTAAACCTGTACGACCTACAGTACCAATAACAACCAATTCACTATTTAATCGCTTAGCCACATCAGGAATTACATCCTCTGGTAAGCCTTCTTCAATAAAACATTGTTCTTGGCTTAAATTAAATTCAGCGGCAAGTTCATTGGTTGATTCGTGGTGATGTTTTTTAACTGATTCGTTATAAAGTCCAGGGTTAAACTCAGGGATTTCGATAGCGATATTAACGGGGGTTGCAGGGTAGGCATTAACTAAATTGAGTGTTGCATTGGCGAGTCCACATAAAAATTGTGCATCTTTGATAACTCGTTTATTAAGTGCTACATGTTCTTCGTTTTCACTAACTGCATTTACAGCAGCTAAAATATTTCCGTTTGCTGGCCATGCCATTTCTTTTACAAACAATACCGGAGCTGGGCATTTACGTACTAAGTGCCAATCTGTAGGGGTGAAAATAACGGATTTAAGTGCACCATGTTGATGTGTGCCTTTAATTACTAAATCGTACTTTTCATCAATTACGGCATCAATAATAGCTTCATAAGGGCGGTTATGCCATACAACTTGAGTTTCAATACTTATATCTTTGTAGGGAGAAACCAAATCACTTAGCCATAGTTCGCGGTCTTTAACAACAGCGTCGCGCATAGCTTCTCGTTCATCGCCAGAGAGCATTGTGGTCATTTCATAAGAGAAGTCATAAACCGTCATAAAGGCGGTAATACTTGCGCCAGATTTCTTAGCTAAATCTATTGAACGTGCTAAACCGTGTTGATCGTCTTTGGTAGGGTCAATAACTGCAATAATGCGTTTAATAGTGTCCATGTGCTACTCCATTTACTTAACGGGTGTATTTTTAGTGTAACGTAAATACAAAACAGTTAAAGGGGTAGCACATAAATTGTTGTTCTAAATCAAACTATTTTATTTAGCAAGATTTAACAATTGCTGCGGCTTTAGCTAATGCATTGTTATCTAAAATAGTAATAAATTTACCTTCTACTTTAATTAAGTCAGCTTTTTGAAAACGGCTTAATAAGCGGCTAATAGTTTCTACGGTAAGGCCTAAGTAGTTACCTATTTCACCACGAGTCATGGTAAATCTAAATTCTTTACGCGAAAAACCACGCTCACCAAAACGCTCTGACAGGTTATAAATAAAACTAGCTAAGCGTTCTTCTGCTGATTTTTTATTAAGTAATAACAGCATTTCTTGATCGTATGTAATCTCACTGCTCATTAAACGCATAATTTGTTGACGAAGTTTTGGTAATTTACCAGCAAGTTCATCAAGTGTATCAAATGGAATTTCGCATACCATTGACGTTTCGAGTGCTTGCGAAAAGCTCTGATGCGCCATTTTGCTTATCGCGTCAAAGCCCACCAAATCGCCCGCTAAATGAAATCCGGTTATTTGCTCATCGCCTTGTTCTGATAGTGTATAAGATTTAAATGAACCTGAACGTACTGCATAAATAGCTTGTAAAGGGGCACCTGATTCAAATAAGTAGTCGCCTTTATGGAGTGGTTTTTTTCGCTCAATAATTTCGTCAAGCTTATCCATTTCTTGGCCATTGAGTGAAAATGGCAAACACAATTGACTGATACTGCAGTTATTACAGCTAATAGCACAATTGCTTTTAGCGCGACTTTGAGAGAAATCCATATTTTAATCCGTTTTTAATTTTTATGCACGACGTTGTCTAGATTAGTGTACCAGCTTGTCGGTTGCAATAATCAATAAGTAGATACCATACCAAATTATAACACTGCCTAATACAATGCGAGTCCATGGATGGTTAATAATACTATTTAGCTTTTGTGCGGTGATACCTAGAGTGATCATTGCCGGAAAAGTACCTAAAGCAAAACAAAGCATCACTAAAGCGCCATCTAAAGCACTTGGACTAGTCATCGCCCATGTAAGCGCTGAGTATACAAGTCCACAAGGCAGCCAGCCCCACAATGCACCGTAACCTAGGGCTTTAAAAGGAGAGTTAATAGGCATTAAATATTTATTTAGCTTAACAATGTGTTGCCATACCAAGGTTTTACCTATTTTCTCTAACCACTGCAGCGTAGGGCCCAAGCGCATTATATATACGCCGACTAGGAGCATAAAAATAGCTGCAATGAATGAAAGGGCTAAAGAAAAAGACGTATTTTGCCTAGCAAATTGACTGCTAATACCAGCAACAAGCGCGCCTGCTGCCATGTAGCTAAGTGCGCGTCCAATATTATAAGCAAATGAATAGGTAAATGTTTTACGTTTATCGCTTGCCAGTTGTAATGAGCTTGCAATACCGCCGCACATAGCAATGCAATGGCCGCTACCTATTAGCCCCATTAAAAATGCACTGGTATAAAGAGGATCAATCATTACTTTTGTTGTGTTGCTCTTTGTCGTCTTCAAACAAAATACTATGACCTTGTTTGTTTAAATCAGAAAACTGCTCACTTTTTACGGCCCAAAAAAACACGCCAATAGCAATAATGACAAACAAAATGGCAATGGGGATCAAAATGTAAATTATGCTCATAACTTTAATAGCCTTAGTGAATTACTAATCACAATAATGGAGCTGGCAGACATGCCAATAACAGCCATCCACGGAGCAACTAAGCCTAATGCCGCCAATGGTAATATGGACGCATTATACAATAAAGACAGTGCAAGGTTTTGCTTAATAATACGTCTTGTTTGTTTTGCCACATTGAGTAAATGATCGATTGAAGCTAAATCGCTATTAAGAAGCACTACATCGGCGCTATTTTTTGATATGTCAGCACCTGTTTCCATTGCAATGGATAAGTGTGCACTGGCAAATACAGGACTGTCGTTTACGCCATCGCCGACCATTGCAACTACTTCGTTTTGTGACGCCCATTGTTCAACGGCTGTTTGTTTATCTTGTGGCGAACATCCAGATTGCACACTTTCAAGGTTGAGTTGTTTAGCTACTTTTTGCCCAGCATCTGATGCGTCACCAGTTAACATATGACACGTTAAATTTTGCGATTGAAGTGAGCCTATAAGCTTTTGAGCATCGTTTTTCACTTTATCAATAAAGTAAAAACGTGCAACAACTTGCTTATTAATATACAAGCTTGCTTGTGCATTTGATTTTTTGCTATCAAACCAACCACTTTTACCAATTGCGTAATGATTGTTTGCATCTTGTGCGCTAATTCCCAGACCTGGGTGTACTTCAACGTTATCAAGGTTGTGGTGAGCAGGGGTAATTTCATCAAAAGCACTGGCGATAGGGTGTTCAGAATAACGCTCTAACATAGCTGCCATATCTAGCACTTGCGCTTTTGTGTATTGCTTATCGATTATATCCACTTCATCAAGGCTAAATTTACCTTGGGTGAGCGTGCCTGTTTTATCAAACGCAAATAACGTAATTTGTGAGAGTGTTTCGAGCACATGCGCTTGTTTTATCAACACGCCTTTACGAGTAAGTGTTGCAACCGCGCATGTAAGTGCGGTTGGTATCGCTAAACTCAGGGCACATGGGCAGGTAGCAACTAAAACCGAAATGGTGATCCAAAATGCGTGTTCAGGGTCAATTTGGTACCAGCCAATAGCTGTAAGTGAAGCAAATATAAGTAAAGACGCAATAAACCATTGCGCAACTTTATCTGTAATTTCAACCAGTTTAGGGCGCTTGGTTAAAGCGTTATGTTGCAGGCGTATAATTTGGTTTAAAAGCGTATTTTGACCAATTTTATTAATTTTTATTTCAATAACGCCGTCGTGGTTAACGCAACCGGCGTAGACATTGTGACCAATAAATTTAGTGACAGGCTGGTGTTCTCCCGTCATCATTGATTCATCAACCGTAGTTTTACCTTTAATAAGTTCGCCGTCGGCCGGAATTGTTTCACCGGCTTTAATAAGCACTACATCATTAAGCTTTAGTTTTTTTGCTGCAATTATAAGTTCTTCGCCACTTTCGTTAATGGTGCGGGCTGTTAATGGCAATAATTTTTGTAAGTTGGCAGTAAATTCGCTCGCTTTTAAACGCGCTCTAAATTCAAGGTACTTACCTAATAAAAGTAAAAAGGTAAACATGCACACAGATTCAAAATACACTTCGCCGACTTGCATAAATGTGGCGTAACAACTTGCACCAAACGCACAAAAAATAGCCAGTGATACGGGTAAATCCATATTGAGCTGTCTTGCTTTTAGTCCATTTATAGCATTGGTTAAAAAGGGCAGTGCACTGTATAAAATAACCGGAGAGGCTAGTACTAAGCTGATCCATCTAAAATACTGCTCAAAATTGCTGTCCATGCCGGAGAACATGCCAAAGTACATGGCAAACGCAAACATCATAACTTGCATGGTCATTAAGCCTGCAACACCTAAGCGGCGAATATAGGCTTTTGCAGTTTGCTGTTTTTGTTGTGCTTCAATATCTGATTGAAACGGGTAGGCTTTATAACCAATTTTAGCTAAGGAAGTAATAACTTCACTTAATGGGGTGCTAGTTTTGTCCCATTGGATCATCGCGCGATTGGTAGATGTGTTTACATCAACACGTTTTACTGAGGTTAAATTTAAAAGTTGTTTTTCGATTAGCCATGCACATGCTGCGCAGGTTATACCTTCAACGCTCAACAATACTTCTGAGATATTATCGTTAGTGGCTATAAATTCGTCTTGAATGTCTTCGTTGTCGTAACTTTTTATAAATGCGAGTTGCTCAGGTACTAGCTGTTCGACTTTTCCAGCGCGAACGGTTCGGTATTTATAATAATCAGTCATGCCTTGATCAACAATATTTTGCGCAACTGCTTGGCAGCCAATGCAACACATCGGCTGGGCTTTATCGTCAATGATAACGTTTGCGCTAAATCCGTTTGGCACACTTTCAAGGCAATGAAAGCAAAAGTTAGACATAGTAATGACTACTTATAGTTAGGATTAACTAAAACGGTTTCAGCCGTCGGTAGAACAATGTTCTCTTTTAGTTTCCAACTACCATCAATTGGCTCAATAAATACAGAATATGCACCCGATGTGTACTCATTAAGTAATGCAGTAAACTCTTGATTGGCATTAGGCGTAAGTGTTGCCTCAAAGTCATGCGCTTTAATAGTACGGTGGTAAAACGAAAGTTTTAAAACATGTACGTTGCTGCTATCGCCTTTTGTAAATTTAAAGCTTACACGTTCATTAGTAACATTTAATTCGCCGTGTAAATAAAGTGCTTTTGCTTTTTCAAACTTGGTTAATTCTAAGTTTATTGCTTTCCCTTTTTTGTAGTAGTCGTCAACAACCATATCTGGGCCGTTACCTATCGCCGTAATAAACAAGCTAATACAGCCAATAATGGCAACTAACGGAAAAAAGATTAAAAACCAAGGCCAAAAATTTTTATACCACGGAGTAGGTTGCATAGTGTCTCTAAAATTAGTTTAGGAAGCGTTATTTTATAGGAATTATACGTAAAAGACTAAAAAAAAGCCTCACAGTGGAGGCTTTTTTGATCTGGATTAATCTATTGAATTAAATAAATTAATTTATAAACATTTTATTAACCGCGTGCTTATTTATCTTGCGATAAACTGTAAACGTAGGCTGTTAATAAGTGAATCTTATCTTCACCTAAAATGTCTTTCCAAGCAGGCATTACACCAGCACGGCCGTGGTTAAGCGTTTCTTCAACAGCGCGTTGAGAGCCACCGTATAACCAAATGTTATCAGTCAGGTTAGGCGCGCCAAATGGTAGGTTATGTGCAACCGACCCTTTACCATCAGCACCGTGACATGCGGCGCACATTGCAAACTTAGCGGCGCCTGCTGCTGCATCTTTTTGGTTAACAGTACGGCCAGAAAGGCTCAGCACATGTGCTGTCATTTCTTTAACGCCTTGCTCGCCAAGAGCTGGGCCCCAAGCTGGCATTGCTGCAATACGACCATTAAGCAGAGTTTCTCTAATTTTGTCTGGTGTACCGCCATATAACCAATCTTTATCAGTTAGGTTAGGGAAGCCAGTTCCGCCACGCGCATCAGAGCCGTGACATTGCGCACAGTTTTGTGAGAATAAACGCTGACCAATTTCGATGGCTAATTGGCCATCTGTTTGCTCATGTTTGTCGCCATTTTTTAGAGCAACTTGCTGCGCTGCGTCACCTTCAAACTTAGAATTAACTAAATCTAAAACCGGCACTTGTGCAAGTCGGTTAAAAATAGGACCAAAGCGTTCTTCTGCGGCTTCGTACTCTTTATCGAGTTTAACAAAACGACCTTCAGCTTTGGCCTCTGCAACTGCTTTTTTAGACTCAGCTAAAGACGTAATACCTTGATTAGAACTAGTCCATTTACCTAAACCTTCCCAGTTACCTAAACCTGGGTAAGCTGCAAGGTAATATACTGACCAAATAAAAGTTGCGAAAAACATGTAAGTCCACCATTTTGGTAGTGGATTATTTAGCTCTTCAATGCCGTCAAATTCATGTCCACAGCTTTCACCTTCTTTTACGCCAGCATAGTTTTTTAAGTTCCAAACTAATAAGCCAAAGATGATGCATAAGCATGCAAGGGTTAATACAATAACCCAAATACTCCAAAAGCTAGTCATTTTTCAGACTCCTTTTCCTCGTTAGAGAGTGTGTTGTTATGTTTTTTTTCATCTTCGAAAATGGCATTAGCAGCGCTATCAAAACGATTTTTGCTACGCTTGCTGTATGCCCATACAACAATCACAATAAACAATACTAAAATTACCAGAGTCAAAATGCCTCTGTATGTTCCGTAATCCATAATAATTTACTTCAAGTGGGTACCAAGTTGCTGTAAATACGCGATTAGAGCTTGCATCTCCGTTGCGCCTTCGCCGTTATTCATAGCGTTAACTTTTTCAACATCAGCTTTAAGTTCTTCGTCGCTGCCATAACCTAGGCCCGGGTGTTTAGGGTTTTCTGGGTTAATAGCAAAAGTATCACGGAAAATTTGTAGTTTTTTCAGAGTCAGGCTTGTATCTACCTTATCCTCTGCTAACCAAGGAAAACCTGGCATATTCGACTCAGGAACCACGGCACGTGGGTCAACTAAGTGAGCATAATGCCAATCGTCCGAGTAACGTTTACCAACGCGAGCAAGGTCAGGACCAGTACGTTTAGAACCCCATTGAAAAGGGTGATCCCATACTGATTCGCCTGCTACAGAGTAGTGACCGTAACGCTCAACTTCATCACGAAAAGGGCGGATCATTTGTGAGTGACAGTTATAACAACCTTCACGTACATATATATCACGGCCTTCCATTTCTAAAGCGTTAAGAGGGCGTAGGCCTTCTACTGGTTTAGTTGTGTCGTCTTGGAACATTAGCGGAGTAATTTCAACTAATGCACCAAAGCTGATAGCAAAAACAGTCAGAATAGCCATAAGGCCAACGTTTTTTTCTACTATCTCATGTTTATTTTGTGAATTTTTATTGCTCATCATCTCACTCCGTTATGCTAATTGTGCTTGCGCGTCTAACTTCAGAGATTCTTTCTCAGCTGAAATTGTACGGAAAACGTTATAAGCCATAACTAACATGCCTGTTACGATGAATACACCGCCTACAAAACGCATGATGTAGAAAGGATGCGACGCTTCTAAAGACTGCACAAAGCTGTACATTAATGTACCGTCAGCATTCACTGCACGCCACATTAGACCTTGCATTACACCAGAGATCCACATTGCAACAATGTATAAAACAACACCTACAGTGTGTAACCAGAAGTGGGTATTAACCAATTTAACGCTATACATACGACCTTGCGCAAATAACGCAGGAATTAAGTGGTAAATAGCACCAATTGAAATCATAGCAACCCAACCTAGCGCACCTGAGTGTACGTGGCCGATTGTCCAATCTGTGTAGTGAGATAACGCATTTACAGATTTAATTGCCATCATAGGACCTTCAAACGTAGACATACCGTAGAAAGACAATGAAACAACTAAGAAACGCAGTACTGGGTCAGTGCGTAGTTTATGCCACGCGCCAGACAGTGTCATAATACCGTTAATCATACCACCCCAAGACGGTACGAATAGGATAATAGACATAACCATACCTAAACTTTGCGTCCAATCAGGAAGCGCAGTGTAGTGAAGGTGGTGAGGACCAGCCCAGATATATAATGAAATTAGTGCCCAAAAGTGAACTACCGATAAACGGTATGAGTAAACTGGGCGACCTGCTTGTTTTGGTACAAAGTAATACATCATACCTAAGAAACCAGCAGTTAATAGGAAACCTACAGCGTTATGACCGTACCACCACTGAACCATAGCATCTACCGCACCTGCATAGATTGAGTATGATTTAGTTAACGACACAGGCACAGCCATGCTGTTTACAATATGAAGCACTGCAACAGTAATTATAAAGCCAGCATAGAACCAGTTAGCAACATAAATGTGCGACACTTTACGCTTGATTAAAGTACCAAAGAATACAATGGCGTAAACAATCCAAACCACAGCGATTAAAATATCGATTGGCCACTCAAGTTCTGCATATTCTTTTGAGCTAGTAATACCTAAAGGAAGCGTTATTACTGCTAATACTATAACCAGCTGCCAGCCCCAAAATGAAAAGGCGGCGAGTTTGTCTGAGAAAAGACGCGTTTGACAAGTACGTTGTACGACGTAATAAGACGTCGCAAAAAGTGCACTAGTACCAAATGCGAAAATTACTGCGTTCGTGTGTAACGGACGTAGTCGAGAGTATGTTAACCATGGTGTATCAAAGTTAAGTGCTGGCCAAGCTAATTGGGCAGCAATCAGAACCCCAATACTCATGCCAACGATGCCCCAAATCACTGTCATAATAGCGAATTGGCGTACAACTTTATAGTTATACTCAGTTTGTGATGCTACTGTTTGGCTCATTTTCTGGCTTCCGCTGCAATAAATGCGTTTAGAAATGAATTACCCACTTTTAAAAAGTGGGGCCTACTATTACTTCACAAGCATGTTACCTAAAACGTTCAAAGCATGAATGCTTCAGAAAACAAACTCGAGAAACCCTTAATTTTTGCGGGTGAAATGATAAATTTTTTGACCTAAAAAAGATAGGTCAATTACGTAATATTATGACATCAATCAAACTTTGTGAGCTTGTTGTTTATTTTTTGATACAGTTTGTGCCATATTTCGACTAATAGTAACACTCCCACTTGTTATTTATAGACCCGATTATTAGTATTCGCTTTTATTTACAGCGAGATTGTTATGCTTATATATAGATTACCCATATTTTTTGTAGCGTTTTTTTTATTAATAGCATGTGATTTTTCTGAAAAAAATGAAGCCCAGCTTCTAAAAACAACGCAATGTGATGCCAATTTACCATGTACTTTCCCAAGTGGTGTTAAAGTATGGTTAAGTAATTCTACACTTTCCCCCGAAACTCCATTTACAATTTTTAGTGAGCTACCAAACGGATTGCACATTACAGACGCAAAATTAAAAGGCGTTACTATGTATATGGGGTACATACCTCAACAGTTCATAAAAAAGGGTGAACTTTGGCAAAGCAACACTATGGTCGGTATTTGCTCTGAAAAGAATATGCTTTGGCGCTTGGAGCTCACAATACTTAATCAAACATCTTCGGTAGAACAAGTAATTAACTATAATTTTTATGTAACGTACTAACATATAAAGTTACGATATTTAAATTAATTAGATCACCCAGAAGCGGTTTATCTTTCGAGATTGAATTTTCAGCAGAATGCACCGTTTTTAGGCAGCGTACGCCTGTGCAGTATTTTAATTTCAACCAAGCGGTGATAACGCAGTATAAATGCCAAACATGTGCCGCCCTATGAATTAGACCTTGGGGCGATTTCCCTTTGTAGCTCGCTTTTTTAGCCTGCATGGTTACAAATCTCGCGCCGTGATCAAATTCCATTACGTAGAACAAACTTAATTCTGCAAGGTCAACAGTCCTTAAAGCTTTTACATAAATTAGCACGTATTAAGTTTTTATTGATTGGGTAGGAACTTATTAAAGTGATGACGCAATTTATGACCTAACCTCGTTGATAGCCATTCCTAGTTTATATCCACAGTCCTACACTAAAGAATAAGTAATCCGATTTCAGGTTAAGCAAAGCCCAGTTCTGATCACTTGTAACTACTAGGCCAGCAAAAAACATTTTAAAGAGATATTTTGAACAGCGAGTATTTAGTGTTTAATAATTATTGTCAGCTATCTATAAAGTAACGGTACGAAACAGGCTTTTACTTAAGCTAAAAAGTAAATGTATGCTTTTTAAAATAAATATCTAAAAGTAAGCCATGGCTAAAATTATATTTACTTTTGATGTGATTTTAAAAAGTTCAATTTTTAATGTTTCCTGAATAAAAAATTTCTCCTTAAACGCCTCCTAAGCAGCTAAATAAGACTAATTAATCGCTCATTCTGCATAAATATGGTTAGTAATTAACATTTAGTTTTGCGGTTTTAATAATGCGCTGTGATTAACTTGTTAATTAATCAAATATCGGGATATTTTTCTACTAATTACATTTGATTACAAAGTGAATCACTTTGATTTCAGGTGTTTTTTGAATGTATCATAGATCATATAAACAACTGATTTTTATGTGTATTTATTAATTAACAATGAAACAATCTGTAACGTGTGTACCTTTACTGGTTATTCTATTTTTACGGAAATTAAAATCTGACCGCTCGTTAAGTTTTCGTTCAGTTAAAAGCGCCTAAGTTGCCGACCTGACTCACTATTCTTATAACAAGTGAGCATTACCAATCACGGTAAATTTCCAACAAGTAGGGTTCTTTCATGAAAAAATCAACTCTTGGTTTAGCTGTAATCGCAGCAATCCCGATGTTCTCAAGTGTGCAAGTTTTAGCGGCTGACGAAGCAGCAAAATCAATCGAAAAGATTCAAATTACGGGTTCTCGCATTAAGCGTTCTGACATGGAAACCGCTAGCCCAGTAACGCTAATTGGCGCAGATGAAATCAGAGCTTCTGGCGCAACATCTGTAGACAGTGTGCTTCAACAAATGACAGCCACTGGCGGTGCAATGACTAATCCTGGCGTGAACAATGGTTCAAGCGGTAATGCATCTATTGATCTTCGTGGCTTAGGTTCACAGCGTACTTTAGTGCTTGTAAATGGTCGTCGTATGATCAACTCAGGTACTGGCGCTTCATCAACTGTTGATTTGAACACTATTCCGGTATCAATGATCAAACAAATTGAAGTGCTTAAAGACGGTGCTTCAGCTGTATACGGCACAGATGCGGTTGCAGGTGTAGTAAATATCATTCTTAAAAATGATTTTGAAGGGTTAGATTTAAACGTTAATTCAGCAATGACATCTAAACATGATGCATCTGAAACGTCGATTGACTTTACTGTAGGTACTTCATTCGATAAAGGTAATATCGTTTTTGGTGCGCAGTACACTAATCGTGGAGAAGCAAGCCAAGCTGATCGTGGTTTTTCAAATTGCCCATTATTTGAAGGCGACAACGGTCTTTACTGTGGTGGTTCTTCGTTCAGCGAAGGCGGACACATTTACAACGTAAACACTGCTGGCATAGTAAACAGTGATGGCGAAATAGAACAACAAGGCGTTGCAAATGATAGCGGCTTAAGCGGACTTGGTGGTAGCTTACATCGCTTTACCGATGCAGCTGATGCATATAACTATGCAGCAAAGAGCTACTTATACACACCTATGGAACGTTTAAACATTACAGGTGTTGGTAAATATGAAATAAGTGATGATACTAGGCTTTTCAGTGAATTTACTTATACCAAGCGTTGGTCTGAGCAACAATTAGCACCGCAACCTATTAATTTTGGTTTTACTTATGCTGATAGCATGGGTGATAGTTTATTAAGCCAAACTTATGATAAACGTCAAGTTGCTAATAATGCATTTGTAAAAGATGCAGATGATAATTACGTAACTACAGCAACTAACTACGCTTACAATGACAAGATTAGCTACCGTCGTCGTATGGCTGAAAGTGGTACGCGTGATTTATCTCAAACGGTTGATACCGTTCGTATCGTGCTAGGCGCTGAAGGTGAAATTAGCGATTACTCTTGGGATTTTTCTGCAAACTTTGGTCGTAACGACTCTGTAGATAAAATGAGTAACTTACACAATGTTTCTGCAATTAATTCTGCAATTGTAGCCGGTACATTTAATCCGTTAGATGAAGCAGCTTGGGCTCAGTCAAATGTACAAGAGTATATTTACACAGAACAAAACTCAGGTGGCAGCCAGTTATTTATTCTAGCGGCATCGCTTTCAGGTGAACTATTTGAAATGCCTGCTGGCTATGCAGCATTCGCAGCCGGTGTTGAACACCGTCAAGAAAAAGCTTGGTACACACCTGATTCAATTGCAGCACAAGGTTTAGGTAATGACCCTCGTGTAGATCCAACAAGCGGTGGCTTTGATGTAAATGAAGCGTTTGTTGAATTTGCAATTCCTTTATTAGCTGATGCATCTTTTGCTGATTCTATCGAACTAAGTGCAGCGATTCGTGCGTTTGATTACAGCACATTCGGTTCAGATGAAACTTGGAAACTAGGCTTAACTTGGCGTGTAAATGATGAACTAATGCTACGTGGTGTTCGTTCCACAGCATTCCGTGCACCAACTGTAGATGAGCTTTATTCAGGTAAAGAGCCATCTTATGAACAAGTAAGCTACCCTGGTGCTGATAGCCAAGCAGAAGTAACTGTTGGTGGTAACCAAAACCTAACACCTGAAGAAGCTGATACACTTACATTTGGTGTTGTATATGAGCCAGAATGGTTTGAAGGTTTTTCAATGACAGTAGATTACTACGACATTGAAATCGAAAATGCTATTTCTACTTACAACAACCAATTTGTAGTTGACCAATGTATTGGTAATGCAAATAGTAGCTCTAATGATGTATGTACTAGTACTTCAGCCGTATTCCAAGCTGATGGCCGTATTGTTTTCAATAACCAACTACGTAACATTGGTTCAGAGAAAACGTCTGGTATCGATTTAAACCTTAACTACTCATTTGATGCGTTAGGTTTAGCGTGGAAAGCAGGCCTAGATACAACTTACTTAGATGAGTATGTTGTTGATACTGGTGCTATCGTAGATTATTCAGGATTAATTACGAGTGGTTCAGGTGGTTACGCAGACATTAAGTCAAACTTTAGCTTAAAAGTTAAAGGCGATAACTGGGATGCTACTTATGAAGCTCGTTACATAGCGGGTATGGATAGCTTTGCATGTGTTAGCGATGATAGCTGTTATGCACCAACTACACCATCAGTTGTATACCACGACATTAGCGCATCTTACATGATCAATGATGTATTGACCGTTTCTGCTGGTGTTAATAACATGTTTGACAAAGAGCCACCGTATTACTCAGGTAACAATGACTCAAACACTGACCCATTTACATATGATGTATTAGGTCGCCGTTTATTTGCTGGTGTTAATATTAAACTTTAATTAGCAATATAAATTCATTAAGGCTCAGTGTTTACTGGGCCTTTTTTATTGAACAAAACGAAGGAGGCAAGTACACTTAAAGAGTAAATTAGAAGGAGAGCTGATTGTTAAAACAAGACGAAAACTTATCTTTTGTCATTGAACCAGAACTGAACCCCCGTTCTGAGCAGCGTATTGATCTGTACTTTTCGATTCCGAACGAAATGGGGATTAATCCGCAAACCCTCACTGAAGAATCCTACTTTAATAACCATTTTAAATCGCACTTAGCGTATAACGCTAATAATATTCATTTGCCCTTGGTGCGAAGTCGTTTCGTTAGTAAAAACAAAGGCGAACAGCAAGATTACCGGCAAAATCTTAATTTATTCTGTTACCAAGTACGTTTAGCACTCGACGCCGATATAAAAGATGCGTTAAAAATTAGCGAGGCTGATGATTTTTATAAACGCGCCAATGAAGTGTACGAACAAAGTGAAGGACTTTTAAAAAAGCTGCGTCGATATACGCCTGATGATGAAAAGTTACTGCCATTTTTTACCAATGCCGATAATTACTTGAGTTGGCATGTTGAGCAATCTTTTTTAAAGCTTTTAGATGAAGGTCCACGTAGCAGCGATTATGCAAAAGAACGTAATGAGTTACTGCAATTTTGTAAAAATGAAAATACGTACCGCGCTGATAAAAATTATAATTCTGAAACCACCATGCAAGATGCTAATCGAATAACGAATAAGATGCGCTTGCTACAACGCTTAATTGAGCATGGCGTTATATTACAGCGGCAAACGCGATTTTTGAATAGCTATCTAAAACGTTTGGTTAAAGGCACAGTGACGGCGGTTATAATGGCTTTTGTGATGGTGGTAATATTAAACGCGCGCTCAAGTTTTACAGAAGTAACTGCAACCCTTATTTTGATTTTAGGGCTGATCTATGGCTTACGAGAAATATTTAAAGAAGACATAACACGTGTAATCTGGCGGGCTATTGTGCAGGGTAGACCTAAATGGCGATTTAGTTTTAAAAATAGCATTACTAAAGATAAAATAGCGAGTCAGTTTATTTGGCTCGAATACACACGTTTTAAAAAAATCCCTAAAGAAGTTAAATCTATCTTTTCAAAACGTCGTCAGCAAAATAAACAAGCGGCTCAGTGGTTGCATTTTGCAAGTGAAACGCGTGTAAGCGCAAAAGAATTTTTACCAGGTTACGATACGCTACAGCAAACATTACATTTTAACCTTGCACCGTTTGCACGTTACTTAAAGCGGGGAGAGGGCAAGTTATATCATTTAGACAGTAATAAAATTTCTAAGCAGGCAGTAGAAAGGCGCTATCAATTAAACATGGTGCTGGTGTTAACTGAAGAGGATAAAAAGCTTTACCAACGTTATAAAATCACCCTTAATCGCAGTAAAATAGTTAATATAGAACTTATTTATTCTACAAAATAATACGCCTTTTATTAAAAACATGATCATTCTAGCGAATTAAATAACTCACTAATTCAATGCAATTAGTATAAAAAAGGAGGGCAGATTTAAATCTGCCCTCCTTTTTTATAAGTATACGTCTATTTAGTTAAACCGTGCTTACTGTATAAAGTTACTTTATCTGATACTAATGTGATTTCTATATTTTTAGTCTCATCACCCCAAACGCAATTAGTATGAAGTGTTTTTTCTACACAGTTATCCGCACTACCTAATAGTGTTTCTACTTCAGTTTTATCCATTCCGATTTCTATTTTTTCGTAATTCTCTAAGCTTACTTTTGAACAAGCTGCAAGGCTAAGTGTAGCCACAATAATGAGGAGTTTTTTCATTGTTATTTCCTATTTGGTAAATACGATTAATGATTAAATTTTCTTATTTGTACAATCATTCCCATACGAGGATGATCAAAGTAATGAATCTCGCTGCTTATCACACGTCTAAACTGTGAAAAGCGGGCTGATTCTATGTCGCCATTTTCTAGCTTTTGACTGATATCAAAATCGGCTGTTATGTAGAGATAATGACGTAGATGGATTTTAAATAAGCCCTCTAATTCCCAATTAACGTTTAGTTTATCTGGATCGTTAAATAGCTTAGGTTGGGAGTTTAGTAAGCTGATAAAATCGGGGTTTGAGTAGCTAGGAATGGTGTTTATGTTATTTCTTATATGTTTACCTGCAATTAAGCGCACGCTTGGTGCACGGGACTTACTCGCTTCTTCAAAGCGCCAACCAGTATGCAGAATAGGTGTTAATCCTTTTCGTACAAGCTCTGTGTATTGAGTTTTAAACTGTAATTGTTCAGGTGATAAGAGATAGGTTTGTTCCATAGTTTCTTGCGTTTCAGCAATTGGCGTTACCGGGAGTTCATCGTAGCTTTGTATATAGTCAATACTATCGTCACACACATTCGACTGTGGATTTAGATTAACTAAAGAGTCGGTAAATGAGCGTTTTTGAAAACGCTCATCGCCATCTATGCAGGCCTGCATTGCTTGCTCTTTATAAAGAGGCGTTAGTAAGTCTAGGGTGTTCTTATCTTCAATAGCTTTGTGTTTAAGGCTAAAGTCTTCTTGTAAGTAAGGGGCGGGGAGTTGTTTAAAAACGAGTACTTCAACCTCAAACCAACGCTCTGCAAATGCAGTGCTGCTAAATAAGCAGCATAAAACAACAAGCGATTTTTTTAGCAACATTAATGGCTAACCTTTTTTTCGAAATCTGCAATCATTGCAGTGACCATTTTTAAGCGTTCGCGGGCATTTGCCTCACTAATTGCAAAGCGCAGTTTATTTGCGCCATCCATTTTGTACACCTTAGGCGCACTTTGTATCAAGCCAATGATGAAGCTAGGGTTAACCTTAGTATCTTGGCTAAACTCAAAGTAACCGCCTTTAGGGTTCGCTTCAATTTTTGTAATGCCTAAATTACTGGCTTGCATTTTAAGTTGCTGCAGGCTAAATAAGTTTTTAGCAGCATCAGGCAGCAAACCAAAACGGTCTATCAACTCGACCTGTAGTTCATCCATATCATCAAGGTTAGCACAACTAGCAACGCGCTTGTACATACCTAAGCGTGCATTTACATCGTGTATGTAGTCATCAGGTAATAATGCAGCCAGTTTTAAATCTACTTCGGTTTGTTTTTGAAGTAAGTTTTCAAGCGTTGGCTCTTTACCTTCGCGCAGCGCATTTACTGCTTGTTCGAGCATTTCCATATACAAACTAAAGCCGATGGTTTGCATTTGACCTGATTGATCATCGCCAAGTAACTCACCAGCGCCACGAATTTCTAAATCGTGTGTAGCGAGGGCAAAACCTGCACCTAAATCTTCTAACGATTCGATTGCTTGTAAGCGTTTGCTCGCATCTTTAGAGAGTGCTTTAGGGTCACCTGTGAGTAAATAGGCATACGCTTGATGGTGGCTTCGACCAACTCGCCCACGTAATTGGTGCAATTGCGCAAGGCCGAGTTTATCTGCTCTATCCATAATAATGGTATTGGCCGTAGGCACATCAATACCGGTTTCGATAATTGTGGTACATACTAGCACGTTGTATTTTTGATGATAAAAGTCAGTCATTATTTGCTCAAGCTCTTGCTCGCGCATTTGGCCATGAGCTGTGGTCACACTTGCTTCAGGTACCCATTCACTAATTTCTTGTGCAACACGCTCAATAGTTTCTACGTTGTTATGTAAAAAGTAAACTTGGCCACCGCGTTTAATTTCTCGCAGTACTGCTTCGCGTATTAGTTCTACATCGCGTTGACGCACAAAGGTTTTTACTGCTAAACGTTTAGCAGGCGGCGTTGCGATTATTGATAAATCGCGCATGCCGCTCATGGCCATGTTAAGTGTACGAGGTATTGGCGTTGCAGTCAGTGTGAGTATGTCTACATCAGCGCGCAGTGCTTTAATTTTCTCTTTTTGGCGAACACCAAAGCGATGCTCTTCATCAACAATAAGTAAGCCTAAATCGTTAAATTTAATGTCTTGTTGAATAAGTTTATGTGTGCCAATAACTATGTCGAGCTTACCGTTGGCCATTTTTTCAAGTGTGTCTTTTTGCTCTTTAGTGGAGTTAAAGCGCGAAAGTACACCTACTTCAATAGGAAAATCAGCAAAGCGGTCTTTAAAGTTTTCATAATGCTGCTGAGCCAGCAGGGTAGTTGGTACTAAAATGGCCACTTGTTTATCATCGTTAACCGCTACAAAAGCAGCGCGCATGGCCACTTCTGTTTTACCAAAGCCTACATCACCACACACTAAGCGGTCCATGGCTTGCTTTGATTGCATATCACCTAATACGGCTTCTATGGCGTTGCGCTGATCGTCTGTTTCTTCAAACGGGAAGCTATCGCTAAATTGGCGATATGCAGGGGCGTCTAGGGTAAATTTATTACCAGGTTTTGCTTGGCGCTGAGCATAAATGTCGAGTAATTCAGCGGCGACATCGCGAACTTTTTCAGCCGCACGTTTTTTTGCTTTTTCCCATGCATCTGAGCCAAGCTTATGTAGCGGGGCGCTAGCTTCTTCACCGCCAGAGTAACGACTAAGCATATGCAATGCAGATACTGGCACGTACAATTTAGCTTCACTTGCGTAAGTAATCGTAACAAACTCAGTAACTACACCTGCAGCATCAATTGTTTGCAAACCTTGGTAACGCCCAACACCATGATCGAGATGCACAACAGGTTGACCTTCTTTGAGCTCTGCTAAATTACGGATTAGTGCATCTTGGCTGGCTTCGTACTTGTACTTGCGGCGTCTGCGCTGAGATACTTTTATGCCAAGCAGTTCTTGCTCGGTAATAATAGAAAGGCTTGGCTTAGTGCCAAGTACGACACTTTGCTCGAGCGGACTTACTATTACGCCTACGTCACTTGCACTTTTTATAAATTGTTCGAGTGTTTCAAATTCTTTAAATTTTAAACCGCTTGGTTTTAAAATGCTCAGCAATGATTCGCGACGACCGTCCGATTCAACACTGAGTAATATGCGGCCTTTTTTCTTTTTTTGCTCTGCTACATAATTTATAAACGCGCCATAAGGTTCATGCTGTTTATGATCAATTCGAATGGCTGGCAGCTCGCTAACGCTTAAGTTTTTATTACCTGCTTTAGTGCCAAGCTTTGCAAGGGATAATCTAATACGTGCAAAATTGCCTAAATTAGAAAACAGCTCTTCAATAGGCTGATAAAGCGCATTAGGTTCAAGTAATGGACGAAGTGGGTCAACTCTGCGGTTTTCATAGCGTACATTTACATCGTGCCAAAAGTTATCTGCCGCATGCTCTAAATCACCCAGCTGCATAACGGTTGTTGTATCTGGCAGGTAGTCAAAAATAGTCGCGAGCTTTTCAAAAAACAACGGCATGTAGTATTCAATACCAGCAGGCCAGTTACCTTTGCTTACTTGCATGTATACAGAGTCTTGCTGCGAGCTTGCACCAAATTTTTCGCGATAGCTTATTCTAAAACGTTCAATATCAGCGTCGTTAGTAGGAAATTCATGCGCTGGAAGTAGCTCAATTTTATCTACTTTTTCATCAGAACGCTGCGTTTCTACATCAAATAAGCGAATTGTGTCGAGTTCGTCATCAAAAAAATCGAGTCTAAACGGATGCGGGCTACCCATTGGGTATAAGTCAACGATAGAGCCGCGTATAGCGTATTCGCCGTGCTCCATTACTTGTTGAACATTTAAATAACCAGCTTGCTCTAAATTGTCACGAAAGTTATGTGTGTCTAGCTTGTCGCCCACTTTAAAGTTTATTGTTGAACCGTAAATAAACGAGGCCGGGGCTGTGCGCAACATTAAGGTAGATACAGGCACAATTAACACACTTTGTTGTTCTTTTTTTAAGGTATTTAAAGTGGCTAAACGGGCTGAAATAATATCTTGATGGGGAGAAAAGTGATCGTATGGCAGAGTTTCCCAATCAGGAAATACCATGACTGGGTTATCGGGTAATAAATATTCTAATTCTGTTTCAAGGCGTAGTGCGCTTGGTGTATCAGGCGTAACAATCAAGACTAAGTTGTCTTGTTGTTTAACGCCTTCAGCAATGGCAATACTTAAACCACTTCCGCTTAGCTGGCCCCATTGAATTTTATCTTTTTGAGATTTTACCCAAGGCAAGGCTGCCCATTGCTCAAACGCCATTTATTACTCCATTTATAGTTGGCTCTTAGCAAGTAAGAGCCATCTTGAGTTAAGGTTACTTAGTCTCGGTATATTTTTGTTAGGTCTTTATAGTGATCAATTCGTCTATCACGTAAGAAAGGCCAGATACGTCTTACGTTTTCTGAGCGTTTTTGATCAATTTCTACTACTAAAATTTGCTCATCAGTATTATTAGCCTCTGCTAATAGTTCACCTTGTGGGCCTGCAATAAACGAATTGCCCCAAAACGAAATACCATCGCTTTGCGCACTAGGGTCACTTTCATGGCCAACGCGGTTACAGCTAATTACCGGCACGCCATTGGCAACAGCATGGGCACGCTGGCTAATAACCCACGCATCTTTTTGACGAGTTTGCTCAGCAATGTCGTCGTTAGGATCCCAACCGATAGCGGTTGGGTAAATTAATACCTCAGCGCCAGCCATTGCCATTAAACGTGCAGCTTCAGGAAACCATTGATCCCAACATACTAGCACGCCTAATTTACCCACTGAGGTTTGAATAGGCTCAAAACCGATATCACCTGGGGTAAAGTAAAATTTTTCGTAAAAACCTGGATCATCAGGAATATGCATTTTGCGGTATTTACCTGCAATACTGCCGTCTTGCTCTAATACAACCGCAGTATTGTGATAAAGGCCCGTAGCGCGTTTTTCAAATAAAGAGGCCACAATAACAATGCTTAGCTCTTTAGCAAGCTCACCTAAGGCATTACTGCTAGGGCCTGGAATGGTTTCGGCTAAATCAAATACGTCAACATTTTCGGTTTGGCAAAAATAGAGGCTTCGGTGTAGCTCTTGAAGTACAACCAGTTTTGCACCTTTTTGAGCTGCTTCACGAATGGCACTCATTGATTTTGCCATATTGTCTTGAGCGTTATCGGTATTGCTTTGTTGCACTAATGCAACGGTTAATTTTGCAGGGCTTGTCATTGTGCTGCTCCAGCTAAAAATCCACGAGGTAATTGCATTGTAATACAGTGCAGGCTGCCAAATTGTTCAATTATTGGTTGGCAATTAACGCCAATAATAGTGTGTTGTGGGTATGCTTTTTGAACTTGCGCAAGAGCACGCTCATCATTGGCATCATTATACGTTGGCACAAGCACAGCATTATTAATAATTAAGTAGTTAGCGTAGGTAGCCGGTAAGCGTGTTTGCTCATCGTCATAAGCGGCTTTTGGCCACGGTAACTCAATTAAGTTATATGGGGTGTTATCGGCAGTTTTAAAGGTTTTTAGTTGTTTTTCCATCGCATCAAGTGCGCTAAAGTGCTCATCAGTTTTATCGTCACACTGCACATATACAAGGGTATTATTTGGTGCAAAACGCACTAAAGTATCAATGTGGCTGTCGGTGTCATCGCCCGCTAAATAGCCATGTTCAACCCATAAAAAACTGGTCGCGCCTAAGTGCTCTTTTAAAAGTGCTTCAATATCATTTGGGTTTAAATCAGGGTTACGGTTTTTATTAAGCAAACACTCACTGGTTGTTAGCAACACACCGTGCTCGTTTATTTCAATACCGCCACCTTCAAGTACCATATCGAGCGCTTGATATTGGTTGTTTGTGCTACTTAGCTCTTTTACCAAAGTACGATTAATTTGATTGTCCAATGCGTTTTCAAATTTATTGCCCCAACCATTAAAAGTAAAATCATATACTTTTAATTGCTCTGGTGAATCAATAGCGGCGCAAGTAAGCGGACCATGATCGCGCGCCCATGTATCGTTAGTAGGCGTTACTACAAAATGAACACGATTAAGAGAGACGTTAGCACTATTTAGTAAAGCTGTAATATGCACTTTTAAGGCACTGTTATGCGCCACAATAACAAGCTGTTGCTGCGTTGTTATGTGTTTAGCAAGTTCTATATATACAGGTTCTACACGCGCTAAGTTGTCGGCCCAATCGGTGTCTTTGTGAGGCCATGTAAGCATAACAGCGTCTTGCTCGGCCCATTCTGGTAAAAGTCTAAAGTTCATGAATTTTATATACTAATTAAGATGGCGCTAGTTTAGCATTTTACATAAAGATGTCAGCTAATTATCACTGTTTAGGTCGCCTTGGTTTTGATCAAGTTCTTGACGTTTTTTAAGTTGGCGGGTTTGAGCATGTAAACTCGCTCTAACAATAAGTTCTTGGTCTGTGGTTCTAATTGCGGTAAAGAGCATAGTGTATTGGTAGTGTTCGCTATCTTGTTTTTCTACTGCCACAACTTCGGTGTAACAATAAACCGCAGAGGCCTCGTGGTGCAAAAACAGTTTGGTTCTAAATGCTTGGCCAATTGAGTGTACTTCGGGTGATGTAAAACGAATACCGCCACCGCCGTAGCTATCACATTGTATTGCGTTATCTTGGGCTTGTTCTGAGGCCAAAATATGGCTCATTATTAAATCTATTTTACGTGACTGCGCTTGTAAAAAAGTAGCTAGCTCTTGTGCTATATCGCCTAAGTTACGCAGTGGGCGTAACGAGCTTTGCTCAAGCTCACTTACTTCATTTGCTAATCTAAATAGTGGGGGAATGTCGTCTTCAAGCTCAAGTTGTGACTTAGGGACTTGCTTATTTGTCACAGCTAATAAATTCACTCTAATACTTTCATCAATTTGAAAGTATTGCTCAAACTCACCTAATCTTTGACTTTTCATTACACTCTCCACCACGTATTTAGTTAATAGTAGCGTTGTGAGTACTAAATTACTAGCAGATAAAATAACGCATAGCGGGCTAAATACTTTGTTTACATTCAATTTTTTAACATGCTGATTATGAGAATAAATACCGTAAAGTTCAACACGCTCTAGGAGTTATAAAAAAGCGGCCAATGTCATCCTAACATTGGCCGCTTGGGTATTGATTCATCAGCGTGTACTTATTTAAGTAGAGCGGCTAATTCATGTAAATCTTTCACAACGTGATCTGGTTTTTTAGCTAATGGGTAAAGTGCTTTACCTGGGCGTGCTATAAAAGTGGTTTGTAAGCCAGCTTCTTTTGCACCAGCAACATCCCAGCCATGGGCTGCAACCATCATTGCTTCATTTGGTGCTACGTTTAGCTTTTTAAGTACCCACTCATACGCACGTAAGTCTGGTTTGTAAATTTTAATATCTTCAATGCTGTAACGCGCATCAAAGTAAGACATTAAACCAGCGCTTTCAAACTGTGCCTTTACACCTTTGTTTGAAGAATTTGTAAGGCTTACTAACTTATAGCCCTGTGCTTTGAGTTTTGCCAGTCCTTCTTTAACATCGCTGTGTGGAGGAAGTGTTAAAAGAGGCGTAACAATAGCTGTTTTAGCTTGTTCACTTGTAATATCAATGTTGTTGTTTTGGGCAACCATAAGAAGTGACGCCACACCGATTTGCCCAAAGTCGTGATAACTACCGCTTACAGTATCTACTAATGAATGGTGCAGCATAGTTGAAAACCACAGTGGTAATAAATCTTCACGTCCGCCTAGCGCTTTACCAATAGAAGTACGCATTGACGTTAAATCAAGTAGGGTTTCGTTTACATCAAAAATAAGCACTTTAGGTTTTGCTTGTTCTTTTGGTTCATCAGCGACAGCATAACCTGATACAAGGCTTGTGCCCACAAGTAGTGAAAGAGTAAGTGTTTTTAACGATTTTAAAATAGACATTAATTATTCTCCGATTCAAGTACTGTCATAACATCAATAGGTTCTGCGCGTAGGGTGTAATCTTCGCTTAAAAATGCGTATGTAATTACACCTTCTTGGTTTATCACATAGGTGGCCGGTAGCGGTAATTTAAAGCTTTTATCGCCGTAGTAGTGTTCAAAATCAATACCAAATTGTGTGTATAACGCTTGAATACGCTCATCAAGTGTAAACAATAAACCAAATTGCTCAGCTACTTTATTGCTCACATCGCAAAGCACGTCAAATTCAAGGTCGTTTTTTTGTGCAGTTGAGAGAGTTTCATCAGGTAGTTGTGGTGATATTGCGACTAACTGAGCACTTTGAGTTTTAAATTGTGGTAAGTAGTCGTTAAGTGCTTTTAGCTCTAAATTACAATATGGGCACCAGCCACCACGGTAAAAACTAATGATTACCGGGCCTTTTTTTAATAAATCTGCAAGCTCAATGTTTTCGCCGTTATGGTTGGCTAAGCTAAAGTTTTCTACTTTTTGACCAATTTGCAATGCATTGTCTTTAATATGCTGTGCAATTAGCTCTTCGTTTGTAGTGTTCATTAGTGCCAAAACGTCAGCCGGCAATTTGGCATCTTTTTGTACGTTATAGGCATCTATTTGCGCTTTTAAACTCATGATTGAACCTCAATAATTAGACTATTTGCAATTATAGTGTTTTATATATTTAAATAAACATTGCAATACTGAAAGCTTCATTCGAAAATATTAAACATTGAAAAGTGCACAATGGCATCTTTATGTATAATTTAAGCGACCTAGAAACATTTATAGCTGTAGTTGAAAATAAGGGCGTACTTGCTGCTGCCCGCGAGCAGCGTTTATCGCCTGCAACGGTGAGCCATCGCTTGAGTAAACTAGAGCGTGAGCTTGCTACAGTACTTGTTTTTAGAGATAGCAGGCGAGTACGGTTATCTCCCGCAGGTGAAATATTTTATACGCGTGTGGGGGCTATAATAGAAGCTCTTCACGATGCTGAGCATAGTATTGGCGCGCGTAGCTCATCGGTGAGTGGTTTACTACGCGTGACCATGCCGCCTTGGGTTTTTTCAAAATACGTAATGCCTAAACTCAATGAGTTTGAGCAAGCTTACCCTGAACTAAAGCTTGATTTTTTAATAACGGATCATTTTGTAAATGTGGTTGATGACGCGCAAGATGTTGCAATTAGGGTGGGAAAATTAAATGACTCAGGATTACTTTCTCGTAAAATCGTAAACAATAGTCGCATACTGTGTGCAGCCCCTAGCTATATAGAAAAGTACGGCATGCCTGAAAATTTAACGCAATTGAGTGAACATTATTGGGTTTGCCTGCCGTGGCAACGCCAGTTAAAGCTTTTTGACGAACACAAAAAAATACATACCTTTAATGCTAAAACTCGTTTTACTATTTCAAACTCCGATAATATGACACAAGCTGCTATTGCAGGTCATGGTATCGCTATTAAGTCAAAAATAGCGATTAATGAAGATCTTAAAAACGGTATTTTGGTTGAAGTTATGCCAGGGGTAATGGCACAAGATGATGCACCGGTTTGGTTTTTACGTCCGCAAAATAGTTTAACAACCCGCAAAACCGATGTATTTTATGATTTTATGAAATCATTATTTTTGAGCTGCGAATAAGCGTTTAAATGAGCGTTTTACTCCAGTTAAAAACAAATAACCAGTAAGCTCTGCAAGCAAGGCAACAATTATGGCTGCAACAATGGCGGCTATAATAGAGTCTTTTTTTAAAATGATTTGACCTTCAAAGCGTTGCCATACTTGCTGTTTTATATCGCTTAAATTACTGGTTATGGTAAATAAGTAGGGAGATTCAGAAAACGCATTAACAGCTGCTTGTAAAGCTTGCTGGCGTTTATTTAACACATTAATATTGTTTGCACCTTTATTAATAATGTCATCATCTAAATGTTGATAATGTTTAATGAGTTTATCTAAGTCATTATTAAAGTATTGCGCTGCGTCATTCTTAAATGGCTTAATTGCGTTGTTAGCTTCAATTAACTGCGCATTTATAGCTTGCCCAAAATCACTCACAAATGCAGGTATTTGCACACCTAGAAGTAAACCACACGCAAAAAAACTTAATCGTATATAGTCTAAAAGTTTACTCATAAACTTTCCTTTTTAAAAACAATACATATAAATAACCCAAAGTTAACATTTTGCTTGTTTTTATGCTCAAAACTCGTAATCTAAAGGTAATAAAAATAACAACAGGTGCTAGTTAAGGATGACGAAAAAAATAACGTTTACGTCAACATTTGTTGATATTTCAAGTCAACTTAAGCGCTTTGTCTCTCGAATAGTTCAGCCCGATGACGTAGAAGACATTGTGCAAGAAACATTTATAAAAAGCTATGAAGCTGACTTAAAGCAAGATATTCAATTTACTCGCAGTTATATGCTTAAAACAGCAAAGCATTTAGCACTTAATCATATTGCTAAATGGGATAATAAATTTAACGAATCCCTTGAGCAAGACAGTGAGTTGCCTGTATTACTTAAATCAATGCAGCTAGAAGATGAATACACATCTAAAGAGCGCTTTTTACTTTTTTGTAAAGCCACAGAGCAATTAAGTGTATCAATTCGTAAATGTTTTATATTAAAAAAAGTATACGGCATGAGCCAAAAAGAGATAGCGAGCGAGATGCAATTAAGTCAAAGTACGGTTGAAAAGCACATTGCCAAAGGATTACTACAGACTATGTTGTATATGCGAGAGCATGACAAAACCCACGAACTTCCTGATGCAAGTATTATGTCAGTGCAATCGTTACCCCTAGAGAGGGTTTCAAAATGAGCAACGTACATCAATTTACCTCAAAAGATTTAATTCTCGAAAAAGCCTGTAATTGGATAAGTGCAATAGATCGCGGCTTAAGTGCTGACGAAAAAGAGCAATTTAAATTGTGGATGATGCAAAGCACTGCTCATCAAGATGCTGTATATGAACTTGCTCAGCTTTGGGATGAAATATCTGTTTTAAACGAATTAAGTCATTTATTCCCGCACCGTAGTAGCAAACAGTCTAAAAATAGATGGATGTTTTCTTACTCGATTGCAGCCAGTTTATTTGCAGCATTAATGGTGTGTAGCTATTTACTGATCAATTTAGAAAATGGTTATAACCAAGAACTTGCTAAAGTTAATTATACTAAAATTTATAAAACGAAAGTAGGTGAGCAAGCTACTTATGTTTTACCCGATGGAACGATTGTTCAGTTAAATACCAATAGTTTACTTGAAGTTGCTTACAGCAAAGGGCGCAGGCAGCTATTACTCAGTCGTGGAGAAGGGCGATTTAATGTGGCTAAAGATACGACGCGTCCGTTCAGTGTTATGGCTGGTGATAAAAGCTTTACCGCGTTAGGCACGGTATTTAATGTGCAACGCAATACTTCATCAGATTTAGAACTTGTGGTTACCGAAGGTAAAGTGATGATTACCGACCCAAGTGTTGCTGTAGATGCTAATGATTTTAAAGCATATCAACTTGCTGATAATAGTACGCAAAAAATTCGCAAAATTAATGCAAATATTGTTACTTCGGGCGAGAAAGCGATTATTGAGCAAAGTATAACAAAGCCGATAACGCAACTTTCTGCGGGCGATGTTCAGCGCGATTTAGCATGGCAAAATGGTATGTTAATTTTCAATGGTGAACAATTAAGCGATGCTTTAAATGAAGTAAGCCGTTATACCGCAACGCGTTTTGAATTGTCGTCAGCTGAACTTGCTAGTATTAAAGTGGCTGGTGTATTTAAAGCCGGCGATGTAGCTGGCTTACTTGAGAGCTTACAAACTAATTTTTCGATTGATCATGAACGCTTAGGCGAGCATGTAGTTAGTCTTAAACGCCATACAGAATCATAAGTAGCAGCTATGCAAATCAAGCTAATGTTAGATAAAGTTGCACCTATAAAGATATCACGTAAAAAAAAGATTAAAAAAAAGAAACAAAACCATAGAGGATTTTTGTTTGTCAGCTGTTTATATAAGTTGCGCAGTAACCATACGTATTTATTGGGTGGTTTAAGTGTGCTTGTCCCCGCTATTTTTAGCATCAGTGTACAAGCCGCGACGCAAACCACTGGGCAAATGGTGCAATTTGATATAAAAGCGCAGCGAGCAGACAAAGCCTTAATTGAATTTGCTAAGCAAACAGAGCAAACCGTGGTGTTTTCTTATGAGTTAGCTAAGCAGTATGATGCAAATTCGGTATATGGATTTTATACCCAACTTGATGCTTTACAGGCATTACTAGGTGGAACTGAGCTCGATGCGGTTGTTGATCAAAATGGATTACTGAGTATAAAACTCAAACAAATCAACAGGAATGATAACAACATGATGAAGCTTTCAGCGGTCAGTGCAGCTATATTACCAGCGTTACTTGCGGCAAATTCGCAAGGTGTGAATGCAGCAGAAGAAGTTGCTCAAGAAAAAATTGAAAAAATTGCTATTGTCGGTAGCCGTGTAGCGGGACGTTCAGTTGAAGATTTACCCGTTCCAGTAGATATTCTAAGTGCGGAAGCGCTTGAAAATACGGGCCAAACAGAAGTTGGCCGTATGTTACAGTCTATTGCCCCTTCATTTAACTTTTCAAGCTCGTCGATTAGTGATGGTACCGATGCATTAAGACCTGCCACATTGCGTGGTTTAGGTCCAGATCAAACGTTAGTGTTGATCAATGGTAAACGTCGCCACCAAGCAAGTATTATTCATATTAATACATCAGTAGGACGTGGTACTGCGGGTACTGACATGAATGCAATACCTGCGTCAGCTATTAAACGTATTGAAGTTCTGCGTGATGGCGCTGCGGCTCAGTATGGTTCTGATGCAATTGCCGGTGTAATTAATATTGTACTTAAAGATGGTAGTGAAGGCGGTAAAGCGGCTATCAATTATGGTCAATATTCAGAAGGTGATGGCGAAACAGTTAACGTCGATTTTAACAAAGGTTTTGCACTAGGCGATGACGGTTATTTAAATGCAACAATTAACTATCGCGACCGTTCACCTACTAACCGTGCTGGTTTACATGGTTCATGCCAATTTTACGGTTGTACAGAATTAAGTGACGGTACTTTACTGGCTGGCGATCCACGAGAAGTGACCGCAGACAGAGATACATTTAGAATTGGTGATGCCGACTCTCAACAGTTTGGTTTAACAATTAACACAGGTTATGAGTTAGGCGATGGCGAGCTTTATGGCTTTATTACTTATTCAACGCGTGATAACGAATCAGCTGCATTTTTCCGTCACAATGCAAATGCGGGTGGCAATCCAGTACTACAAGATAATGATGCGACGATTCCGCTAGGTTTTTTACCAAAAATCAACACAACGATCGATGATATTTCATATAACTTTGGTTATAAGACACAATTTGATAACGATGCTAGCTTAGATTTATCCTACACTTACGGTGAAAACAGCATTGATTACACGACAAGTGACACAATTAATGCTTCATACGCTAATTTTTTACGTTACGACCAAGGCTTAAGTGCAGCTGATATTCGTACAACTATTCCACGTGAAGCATACGCTTATGGCATGGAGCTCTCACTACAAACAATCAATCTTGATTTCACACAAAGCTTTGATGATTATTCTTTAGCAATGGGTGCTGAGATTCGTACTGACGAATACCGTATCCTAGAAGGTAATGAATATGCATACCGAGATTATGATACAAACAATGGCGTAAGTATTTACGATGGGTTAAGTGGTGGTGTAGGCAGTGAAGATGCATCTGGTGGCACACAAGGTTTTGGTGGTTCATCTCCAGCATCGTCGGTTGACGAGTCACGCGATGTTATTTCATTTTACATGGATGCAGAAGCCTACTTTATTGAAGATGTTATTATATCTGGCGCACTTCGCTACGATAACTACAAAGGTTTTGGTGATACTGTTAACTTTAAACTAGCGGGTAACTGGTCGGTTACAGATGATATTTCATTACGTGGTGCATTAAGTTCAGGCTTTAGAGCGCCATCTATGCAACAGCTATACTTTAACAATATTAGTACGCAGTTCGTGACAGGCCCTAATGGTACATTAGTTGCTGAGGAAGTAGGGACATTTAGAAATGACTCAACACTTGCACAAAGTTTAGGTATTCCAAAACTGAAAGAAGAGAAATCTCAAAACCGTAGTTTAGGTATCGTTTACAACGTGACAGATAACATCAACTTAACAGTTGATTACTACTCAATTGATATTGACGACCGTATTGTTATTAGTAACCGTTTGGGTAAAGGGCTTTCTTCAAGCTTAGATGCGGCCTTAGTTAGCTCAGGTGCAGGCGCTGGTCAGTTTTTCTTAAATGGTGCAGATACAGAAACTCGTGGTATCGATTTTGTTGCAACATGGAATACAGAAGGCTTAGGCGGTACGCTTGATTTTACACTTGCGGCTAACTTTACTGAAACTGATGTTGTATCGTTATTTACGCCATCAGGTTCTGGTTTAGAAACTGTGCCGGTTGAAGATGTATTCTCGGAACAAGAGATTTCAATCATCGAAGAGTGGCAACCAGAGGATCGCATTAATTTAAGCGCGCTTTATCAACGTGATGACTGGACGGTTAATTTATCACTGAATCGTTTTGGTGAATACACCGTAGAGGATGGTGATAGCCAAACTTATTAGGCAGAAATATTAACGGATGTTAAAGTTAATTACTTCGTAACAGAAGATTTATCTGTGAATATTGGTGCTAATAACCTGTTCGACGTTTACCCAGACAAAAACAAAATTGGTAACTCACGTTCAGGCACAATCGTTGATGCTAACGGTAACACTGTAGTAAGCAGCTCCGGTGTATTTGAATACTCTCGCCGTTCAGCTCCATTTGGTTTTAATGGTGCTTATTACTACATCGGCGCAGAATATCGTTTTTAATAAATAACTCTCCTATTGTTATTTAAAGTTGAAGGGCCGCAAGGCCCTTTTTTGTTACTTTAAAGAGTTATCCTATATCTAATACCAACCTGCATAAATCTTTGATCAATTTAATGAATTAAATTGCACTATAACGTCGTTGAAAATTTTCATTTAGAACAACTAGATACAAAAATTTTTGCCTAGTT
>NZ_JJNZ01000001.1 GCF_000690055.1 Pseudoalteromonas fuliginea | reverse complement strand
GCGCGTTTTAATTTCGTCATTTTTTCACCCAAATTTGTATGCTTATTAGCATAACATTTCTTTCTTAATGGGTGGCCAAAATCACTGTACCACTACAATTAGAGTAATCCTTATTAGCACCAGAGGTATTTGATACTGCTTTTTTCTTTTCCCAGACTACAAGTAGTTTTTCTAGCTTTTCTAGTGATGGAGATAGAAATTTGAATTTACAACCAAATCGCTCAAATTCATCTCCAGCTTTAATTAGTGGATGAGTCCATAAAGGACTGTTCTTATTTTCTCCTCAAGATAATCTTCTAACTTAATACCTTGAGCAATACTAGTATTACCACCAGTATTAT
Source organism: Pseudoalteromonas fuliginea (assembly GCF_000690055.1). Lineage (GTDB taxonomy): Bacteria > Pseudomonadota > Gammaproteobacteria > Enterobacterales > Alteromonadaceae > Pseudoalteromonas > Pseudoalteromonas fuliginea. The sequence goes on along the minus strand of NZ_JJNZ01000001.1, from coordinate 129,265 downwards.
TTCTTAAAATTACGTAATTAGAGTCATCAAGTGGCTGATTAAAATGATTAAAAACTAATTTACCTGAGTTAAACCAAACTTCTTTTGTCAAATCCGATAAATATCCAGGCTTATTAAAGCCAACAAGAAGCCCACCAATATGATCATCATCAACATGAGTCAATATTAATAAATCAACAAATTCTGACTTCGACTTGATCTCGTTCAAGCATAATTTTAAAGGGCGAGGAATGTTTCTGAACTCAAACGTTTTAGCTGGTCCACCGTCAATTAAAATATTTTTACGAGCGCCCTCAAAATCAACACTAATAACTATTGCATCACCATGTTCTGCCTGTAACACTCTAAATTCTAGATCCATCCTTAAATCCTATACTTTAGTTATATTCTCAACTGCTTAATAAGAGTAAAGTTTAACTTTTTATACTTGTGACATCTACTAATACTATTTTCATAAATAATTATTCAAAGGATTTTAATTAAGTCCCGCTATCTAAAAACCCCTCTACTTCTTTACTCATTCTATCCACCAGCCATTTTGGCCCGCCATCGTACATATCGTTATGGCGAGATTTTTCTATTAGTATTTGTGTAACAGAAAACTTATCCAGCTCTGAATCGTTTAACAACACATTCGCATCAGCGGGGTAATCACTACCGCGTAGAGTAAGTACGCGAATGTTTTTATTGCGCGGGACCAACATGCGGCGATGATCGAGCGTAATAATAGTGCTAACTTCGTTTGGATAAATAGAGCCATATAATGCGGAAATATCCCCGCCGTTTGAGTGCCCAAATAAGGTGAGTTTTGTAAAGTCGTATGCTGGGTATTTACTCGATAGCTCATTAACTAAAAACTTAAGCGTTACTACGCCACGATGCCAGTTTTCCATGCGAGTTGTTAAGTAAGGCTGCTCACGGTTTAAGTAAGGGTCACTTTTTAGTTCATGTGCAACGGCTATTGTTAAATATCCGCGCTGACTAAACGCATTACTGGCAAACGTATACCCGTTATGGCTAATCCCGTAACCTGCGTTAATAAACGCTACAGGGCATTTTACTTGTTCAGTGCACTTAGCATTGTTACTTGGTAGTGTGATATTGATAGGAATAGTGCGATTACGGCTTTCATCAGTTATAACGCCATCGTTTGCATAGCTTGTTGCGCTTATTGCTGATGTGCTTATAACTGATGCACTTAGAGCTAGTGCGCTTAACATAAAAAGCTTTTTAAGTGTTTTTTGCATATTTAAACTTATATAAATTATTGTTTTTAATTAAAAATAATTTTTACTTTATAGGTTTGCATTCTCTATTGTCAAACTATGCGATAATAGTCGCCATTGTTTAAATATATTTAGTAAAAGATCCAATAAATGAAATCATACAATAGCATTCAAGAACGTATAGAAATTTTAGAAGACAAACTAACGGCAATACATGACGAAATCGAAACACTAAAAACCCCTGCTAAAAACAACAATGAACGTATTATTTTTAAGTTTATTGAAACAGGCAGCACAGGTAAAACGAAGGATTTTGTTCGTGAGTTAGGTATTAAATCACCACGTGACGGTTTGTTTTCATCAGGTGACGTTACAAAACTAATTAAAGATGGCGCTGAAGATATTTCACCAGCGTTATTAGAAATCGCAAGACAGCTTGCCAGTGCACGTAATAAAAATGGCCCTAGCCGTTAATTACGCAGTCACGCGGTATCTAGAAGCCCAGCTAAGCTGTCGCTTCTAGATATGTAATCATATTAAACTAAATTAATCACAAAGCTCTATATTAAGGCTGGTAAGCAAATTAAGTGCTTCGAAGCGATCAAACTTAGCATTCGCTAACATATTATTATTCAAATCAATATTAAACGCTGTCGCACCTACAAAATCACATTTTGTTAAGTTAGTTTGAAAAAACTCACTATCGCGAAAATCTGTTCCTGTAAATTCACTACCGCTTAAATCTGCATGTCTAAAATCAACATTTTTGGCAAAACAGTGTGTTAATTTGAGGGCTTTGAGGGTTAATTCAAAAAAAGAACTATTACTGAGCTCGCAATAATTAAAACTCACCGGTGCGTTAATACTAAGCGCTGGCCAATCTACATCAGCCCATTGCAAACTATTTAATTTACAGTGGCTAAAACTTACATCTTCAAGCGAGCTGTAGTTCCATTTAAGTGACGATAAATTACAGTTTTTAAAGTTGCACTGTATAAATCGGCAATTTTTAAACTGCCCGCCTGAAAAGTCGCAATCGGTAAATGTGCACTCTTCAAACTCAGAATTTTCAGTTAGTTGCTCTTCGTGCTGCAAAGCATTAAATTGCTCGTCGAAGTAGTGATTATTATTTGAAATTGACACTATTAACCTAGTTTTTAATGGGCATAGACGCTATTTTTAGGTAAATCTTTTTTAAGCGCAAGCACTGCAATAAAAATCAAAGCAAATAGTGGAAATAGCGCTAAACAGCCACCCACAAAAGCTAAAACCCCCGGCATAGTACTTTTACGCTTACCTATTTTGTAACTAATTACAGCAAAAATAGGAATACTCAGCACAATAAAAAAAACTAAAAATTCACCAAGTAAGGTTGCATTGATCGACATAATAATTCCTTTTTCGTCTGTTCGGTTAAAATACACTCTGCTGTAAATTTAACCACAAAAAAACCCTTAAGCATATAACTTAAGGGTTTTTAAATTTAGCTCAATAAGCTAAACAAAAATTACTCTTCGCTAGGTATCGCTTTTTCAACAACACTAATTGCAAGCTCAGCTAACGAATCAAGGTTAGGTTTGCTTGGTGCGTTGGTTAATAAACACGACGCTTGTGTTGTTTTAGGGAAAGCAATAACGTCACGAATGTTATCGGTACCACATAAAAGCATTGCTAAACGGTCAAGACCAAATGCTAAACCTGCATGTGGTGGTGTACCGTATTTAAGTGCATCAAGTAAAAAACCAAACTTGTCTTGTTGCTCTTGCTCGTTAATACCTAAAATTCTAAATGCAGTTTCTTGCATATCTGCATTATGAATACGTACCGAACCGCCACCCACTTCGTAGCCGTTCAATACCATGTCGTAGGCATCTGAAATAGCCGCAGCTGGATTTGCTTCAAGCTCACTTGCAGTAATATCTTTTGGTGCAGTGAATGGATGATGCACAGCATGTAATGTGCCTTCGTCATCTTCTTCAAACATTGGGAAGTCTACAACCCAAAGTGGTGCCCAACTATTAAGGTTGGTGATTTCTAAGTCAACACCAATCTTAACGCGCAGTGCGCCCATTGCTTCATTTACTGTATTGCACTTATCGGCACCGAATAAAATAATATCGCCAGACTGTGCATTAGTACGCTCAAGTAATTTTGTGATTACGTCTTCGCTTAAAAACTTAGCCACTGGTGATTGAACACCCTCAGCGCCTGCAGTGTGGTCGTTTACTTTCATCCACGCCATGCCTTTAGCGCCGTAAATACCAATAAACTTAGTGTAATCGTCAAGCTGTTTACGAGAAAGCTTAGCGCCACCCGGTACAGTTAATACAGCAACACGACCTTTTTCGTCATTAGCCGGACCTGAGAAAACATTAAACTCTACGTCTTTAACTAAATCTGCAACATCAACTAATTTCATTGGGTTACGTAAATCTGGCTTATCAGAACCGTAAAGGCTCATTGCCTCGCTGTAAGGCATGATTGGAAAATCGCCTAAATCAACGTTTAGTAATGTTTGCCACATTTCACGGATCATTTTTTCAGTCATACCACGGACTTGATCAGAGCTCATGAACGAGGTCTCTATATCTATTTGGGTAAATTCTGGTTGGCGATCGGCACGTAAATCTTCATCACGGAAACATTTAACAATTTGGTAGTAACGGTCAAAACCCGACATCATCAACAATTGCTTAAATAACTGTGGCGACTGCGGTAATGCGTAAAAACTACCTTTATGAACGCGGCTTGGCACTAAGTAATCGCGTGCGCCTTCTGGCGTTGCTTTAGTAAGTACAGGTGTTTCGATGTCTAAAAAGCCGTTTTCATCTAAAAAGCGACGAACAAAGCTGCTTGCTTTAGCACGTAATTTAATACGGTCACTCATTTCTAGACGACGTAGGTCTAGGTAGCGGTATTTTAAACGACGCTCTTCTGAGTTTACTTGGTTAAAATCAAGCGGTAATGGCTCAGAGCGGTTAATAATTGTAAGCTCAGTACCTAAAACTTCAATTTCACCTGTTGCCATGTCTTTATTTACTTGGCTATCAGGGCGTGCACGTACAGTACCTTTTAGCTGAACACAAAATTCTTGGCGAAGTGTGTTAGCTGAACTCATTAACTCTTCAATGTCAGAGTCGAATACAACTTGTACTAAACCTTCTCTATCGCGTAAATCGACAAAGATAAGTCCACCAAGGTCACGTCGTTTGTTGATCCAGCCACATAGTTCCACTTCTTGATCTACGTGAGTTTTATTTAGCTGTCCGCAATATATAGAGCGCATAGTTTTCCTGTCAGATAAAAGGCTTAAACGGTTGTATTTATTTGTTTTAAGGCGTGTGATTTAAAAAACAGGTCACCACAATACAAATAAAGCCGCTAGCAATCTAAAAATAATCAAATTAAGCCCTGTATTATACTCAACTAACATTAAGATGCTAGGGCGTGTGTTTAGCTTTGTAATGTTAATTTGCAGCAACCACCGTATGTATTTGGTACACTTACGTCACGAAGTAATTTATCAGCTATTTATATGTTATATATTGGATGCCCGCAGTGGTCGAGTAATGCATGGAAAGGCAATTTATTTTCAAGCCAATGTAAAAACGCCGATATGCTTAGCCAATACGCGCAGCATTTTAATTCTGTGGAAGGCAATACCAGCTTTTACGCCGACCCATCGCCAAGCACCGTATTGCGCTGGGCAAATAGTGTACCCGACGATTTTAAATTTACGTTTAAGTTTAATCGTCGCTTTAGCCACGAGCTGCACCTAACTAATGTTCAAACCGAGCTCACTGATTGGCTTAACTTGTTCTCCCCTATTTTAGAAAAAACCGGGCAAATCATGCTGCAATTACCTAAAGCATTTGGCCCTGGTGACTTACCCAAACTCGCCCAATTTATTAGCCTGTTACCAAAAGAGGTTAATTACGGTGTAGAGGTACGTCATACTGCGTTTTTTCAAAAGGGTGAAGCCGAAATAGCGCTTAACCAATTATTAATGGCAAACAACATAAATCGTATATCGATGGATACTCGCGCCCTATTTGCGGTAAAACCAACAACCGAAGCGCTAATAGATGCACAGCAAAAAAAGCCCCACTTACCGGTACATGCAATAGCAACTGGCTCAGAGCCTATGGCGCGCTTTGTAATAGCCGATTTACAAAACGACTATAAACCCTTTTATAAACCGTGGCTAAGTAAAGTAAAACAATGGCTTGATGAAGGAAAAACGCCCTATGTGTTTTTTCATACGGCAGATAACCGAGAAGCGCCATTATTAGCAAGGCAGTTTTGCAAAGACCTAGGTTATAATCACAAAGCATTAAACCCATTTACTGGCGAAAAAGAAGCCCACCAGCAAGCACTTTTTTAAAAGTAAAACGACAGAGAAACAATAATGAGTGAATACGCACGTTACTTTACCGGCTACCCAGCTAAGATTGTTGAGCAAGTATTAAGCCTTATAAATAACAAAAAGGTATGTGACTACTTACTTAAAAAGTATCCGCAAGCACATACTATTACCAGCGATAAACTACTTTATAGCTATGCAACCGAGCTTAAAAAACAGTATTTAAAAAATGCACCACCGTTTGGGCGCGCAGCATTTAAAAAGCAAGGCGATATGGTCACCAACGCACTGGGTACACATACGTATCGAATGCAAGGCAAAACCCGAAAGCACGATTTAGCCATAAATAGCGACTTGCTGCGCGCCCCCGAGCCATTATTAAAAGCGTTAGTGGTACATGAGCTCGCCCACTTTAAAGAAAAAGACCATAACAAAGGCTTTTACCAACTTTGCTGCCACATGGAGCCGAATTACCACCAATTGGAATTAGATTTAAGGATATTTTGTGTGGTTGTGGCGATGGGAGAGAATCCTTATTTATGAGTACTCTTAGATGCTTTAGCTGGACGTTCGCTAGGAAAGTGATTGAAATATTCTTTTGTATGTTTCAAAGTATTTTGATATTGAAATGAATTTTCATAATTGATTTGGTTAATAATAGTTATATCCAATCCAACGAACATAGGGTGATTATAATCAACCGAAGATTTTAAAACAGACAACCGCGGATCATCAATATACATATGAATAACAAGTCCATCATGATAGAAGCGATATATATTCTCACCTCCATTAATATCCATCTTGTGCTTAAATGGTGCTAAATTGACTGTATGACCTTTTGTAGATAACTGAACCAAGCTAATTGGAAAAATAGCTCTATTATCTTCCTTCTCACCAACTATAATCTGTCTAAGAAGTTCAATGTTTTTTGCATTTAAATTAACTTCACTAAATGCCGAATTTTTGTTACTGCAGCTCTCCACAAAAGGCTAAGAAAGTATTTTCTAATTAATTTGGGTCTTTGAAATTTTACTAGTCTGAGGCTATTTAGCTGTTTGGCAGAGTTTGCTTTAAATAAATGACTAGACTAAACCAAACCTAAACCTCGAAGCTCCTCAATAGCTAAGGTATCTAAATACGCTAAAATATCTTCACCTTTTTGGGTCACTATATTTGGGTCATACCAGCTATCACCTGCTTTGCCATAAAGGGTCCGCGATTAGTCACTTTCTTTTCAATAAATTTATTCCCTGAAATGTTTGGCCTAGTTAGGGATTTCGGTATTATGTGCGACTTTACAAACCTCCCAACTTCTTTTGTAAGCTTGCAATCACCGTTTTCCGTATCAGTCATTTAAAATATCCTTACTAATACTAAAGAGAATTTATATTTTGGTTAATAAAAAACGCGATATCAAATCGCGTTTTTATGGGTCGTATCAACCTACTAAAAGCTGATAGCGAAGAGTTGATAGAGCAGTCGTTGGGTTTCGTTTCACTCAACCCAACCTACATAAATAAACTTAAAGCCCTAAGCCTGCCATGAAGTCGTCATCGTCGTCATCTTGTCCAGAAGACGCAGCTGCTTTAGATTTTTCAGCTTGTTGTTTGGCTTCATTTTCGATAATGTCATCAGGGTCTATAGCTTCTACAATGTCAAAATCATGTAGTTTAATAAACTCAGTTTTATCCATAGCAAGTTCTAGGTAAAAGATATTTTGCTTACTGGTAGTAAATGTCACGCGACGTGCTTGTGGGCGATCCATAGTGGTATCTACCGATATTTGCACTTGTTTGTTAATTGCCATCATTTTCGGCTGGTTTTGCGTAATAGAAGTGTGTAATTGTTCGCGTACTTTAGATGTAAAGTCGCCAACAATTTGGTTCATTAACTCACCTAATACGTTAGACACATCGTCTGATAAATGGCTATGCGCTATTTCTTCTTCTGGCATCCCCATATTACGCATATAATCGCCATAAATTTCCATTGCTGCTTGCGAGGTGAAGTTAGTAATTACCAACCCGGTAAAGCCACCATCAAACAAAACAAAGCAACCAATATCTGGGCGCATACATGTTCGCGTTATTTTTTGTACCATTGCAGAATAGCTAATGCTGTTGCCGCTGGCTGAGGTAAGTACGCCTGTTACAGAATGACACAGGGTTGCTAAAATATCGTCGGTACTAATAACCTTACTTTTACTCATTTAATAATCTCTTTTTGTGCTTATTATTCATAATTCTAGTCAAGCTACTGAATTTATCACTGACTATCCAGTATAAAATGTTAAAATAACACTATTATTTTAAAAGAGACTGCTTTCGTGACCATAAAAGACAGTATTTATGCCTCTGAGCAACAAGTAAAAGATTTTAGCTTTGACCAAAATGTAGTCGAAGTATTTCCCGATATGATTCAACGCTCAGTACCGGGCTACGCAACTATTGTCAGTACAATGGGTAAACTCGCCGGTGAATACGCGCAAAGTAACTCAAATCTTTATGATTTAGGCTGCTCACTGGGCGCCGTAACACTTAGTATGCGCCGTAATATTCGTACCGATAACTGCCATATAATAGCGGTAGATAACTCTCAAGCAATGGTTGAACGTTGTAAGGTACATTTACAAGGTTTTAAATCAGATGTGCCTGTTACTGTTACCTTAGGCGATATTAACGAGCTTGAAATTCAAAACGCCTCGGTAGTAGCAATGAATTTTACGTTGCAGTTTATTCCACACGCGCAACGCCAAGCTGTGCTTGAAAAAATATATGCTAATTTAAAACCTGGTGGTGTATTGCTGCTAAGCGAAAAAATTAAAGCTGAAAATGAGCAATGCGACAATTTATTGATTGATTTGCACCACGACTTTAAACGACACAATGGTTACTCTGAGCTTGAAATAAGCCAAAAGCGTACCGCCATCGAAAACGTTATGCGCCCAGATACACTAAGCGCTCACTTTACTCGCTTACAAGATATTGGTTTTAGCCAAACTCAAGTGTGGTATCAATGTTTTAATTTTTGCTCAATGGTAGCAATTAAATAAAGAGAGTCATCCATGTCTCAATGGTTTAACCAATTTTACGCATCTATTGCACAAAGCCCACTTAGTCACTGGCTAGAAACACTGCCTGCACAATTAAAACATTGGCAAAACGAGGCTAGCCACGGTGATTTACCTAAATGGCAAAAAGTACTTAAAAACTTGCCTGAGGTTTCAACAAGCCATGTTGATATTTCTACTAAGGTAGAAATTGGCGCACCAGGGGAGATGAGTGATGGCGAGCAAAAGCAAGCCATGCATTTATTAAAACGCATGATGCCATGGCGCAAAGGCCCATTTAGTGTGCACGGTATTGAAATAGATACAGAGTGGCGCAGTGATTGGAAATGGGACAGACTCCTGCCTCATATTGAGCCATTAAAAGGCCGCACTGTTTTAGATATTGGTTGTGGCTCAGGTTATCATTTATGGCGTATGCGCGGTGAAGGCGCAGAGTTTGTCGTGGGTATTGATCCATCTGATTTATTTTTATGTCAGTTTCAGGCAATTAAACACTACAACCCAGATGAAAACGTACATTTACTGCCACTAGGTGTTGAAGCATTACCCGAGCTTAAAGCGTTTGATACGGTTTTTTCGATGGGCGTACTTTATCATCGTCGCTCACCTATCGACTTTTTAGCGCAATTAAAAGCGCAGCTACGCCCAGGCGGCGAACTTGTGCTTGAAACGCTAGTAATTGAAGGTGACGAAAACACAGTATTAGTCCCAACTGATCGCTACGCTAAAATGCGCAACGTTTGGTTTATTCCAAGTACTGCAGCATTAAAACTGTGGATGGAACGCGTTGGCTTTAAAGATGTGCAAATAAAAGATTGCGCTATTACCACGCTTGAAGAACAACGCAAAACCGATTGGATGGAAAACGAATCGTTAATCGACTTTTTAGATCCAAACGACACAAGTAAAACAATTGAAGGTTACCCTGCTCCACTTAGAGCAATATTAACTGCAAAAGCATAGCGGTTAATTTAACGCCTTAAATACTAAAAAAACGCCTGCGGGCGTTTTTTTGTTTATTTAAACAACAAGCAGCGGACAAGTGTCCTTGTTTATTATTTCAAAATTACATTTGCGCTAGCCGCGACCTTGCAATTGTTGTAAAATACGCGCGTTTCTAAGCAACCCAAAACAACTATTTTGAGGAAAACCTGTGAGCGAACAAAAACAGTCTCTAAGCTATAAAGACGCGGGCGTAGATATCGACGCTGGTAATGCACTTGTTGAGCGTATTAAAGGCGTAGTTAAAAAAACTCGTCGTCCTGAAGTAATGGGCGGAATTGGTGGTTTTGGCGCACTTTGTGAAATTCCTGAAGGTTACAAGCAACCAGTATTAGTTGCAGGCACAGATGGCGTTGGTACTAAACTACGTTTAGCAATCGACTTAAAAAAACACGATACGGTTGGTATTGATTTAGTTGCAATGTGTGTAAACGACTTAATTGTTCAAGGTGCTGAACCCCTGTTTTTTCTAGATTACTATGCAACGGGTAAACTAGATGTAGACACAGCAGCTGACGTAGTGACAGGCATTGGCAAAGGTTGTGAAATTTCAGGTTGTGCCCTAATTGGTGGCGAAACAGCTGAAATGCCAGGTATGTATGATGGTGAAGACTACGACATGGCAGGCTTTTGTACAGGCGTTGTAGAAAAATCAAAAATTATTGATGGCACAAAAGTAGCAGCAGGCGATCAGCTTATTGCACTTGCTTCAAGCGGCCCTCATTCAAATGGCTTCTCTTTAATTCGTAAAGTACTTGAAGTGTCAAACGCTGATACCAGCGCTGACTTTGAAGGTAAAACATTAGGCGAAACCTTACTTGAGCCTACTCGTATTTACGTAAAACCTTTACTTGAGTTATTCAAAAACGTTGACGTACATGCGCTTTCGCATATTACTGGCGGCGGTTTTTGGGAAAACATTCCACGCGTATTACCCGCTTCTGCAAAAGCAGTAGTTAAAGGTGATAGCTGGCAGTGGCCATCTATTTTTAACTGGCTACAAGAAAACGGCAATATAACTACACACGAAATGTACCGTACATTTAACTGTGGTGTAGGCATGGTTTTAGTAGTCCCTGCAGACAAACTTGAGCAAAGCTTAACAATGTTAAAAGACTTGGACGAAAATGCATGGCACCTTGGTGAAATTCAAGATGCAGCAGCTGGCGAAGAGCAAGTTGAAATTGTAGGTGGTGCTAAGTAATGGCACCGACTCGTCTGGTAGTTTTAATCTCAGGTAGTGGCTCTAATTTACAAGCCATTATAGATGCCTGCGAACGTGGCGAGATAAACGGACATATAGCGGCTGTTATTAGTAATAAAGCAGACGCTTATGGCCTAGAACGTGCAAAACAAGCAGGTATTGCTACAAAAGTGCTCAGTCATAAAGATTTTGACTCGCGCGAAGCGTACGATGCGCAATTAATGAACGTTATCGACTCTTTTATGCCAAATCTAGTTGTATTAGCTGGATTTATGCGTATTCTTACTCCTAGCTTAGTGCAAAAATATGTTGGAAAAATGTTGAACATTCATCCATCTTTGTTGCCTAAGTATCAGGGGCTGAATACCCACCAAAGAGCAATTGATGCAAAAGATAATGTTCATGGCGTAAGTGTTCACTTTGTTACTGAAGAGTTAGACGGCGGTCCCGTTATTCTTCAGGCGCAAATACCTGTACTCAAGGATGATACAGCAGAAACATTAGCAAAACGCGTGCATGAGCAAGAGCATGTAATTTATCCTTTGGTGGTCAAGTGGTTCAGTGAACACAGACTTACTATGGAAGCAGATTATGCAGTTCTTGACAAAAAACAACTTCCTGCACACGGCGCGCACTACCCACAATAAAAAAATAAGTGCCCTGTTGTTATGTGCGGGCGCTTTACTTCCAACTAGCCTAATTGCAGGCGAATTGACCCAATATCAAGCTAACTACGATATTTTACGCAAAGGTAAAAATCATGGCGAGGCTGTTCGTGAGCTCAAAAAAATAAGTGACGACACTTATCAACTCACATACCACAGTAATATTGAGTGGATGATTTTCTCTGATTCTCGTGAAGAAACATCACAGTTTACCTTTAAAGATGGCAAGGTTACCCCGCATCATTACAATATGATCCGCACCGGTACAGGCCCAGATAAAGATTATAAAATTGATTTTGATACAACAAACAAAGTAGTGACTAGCAGCGCTAGCGAATACCCACTTAAGTGCGAATGGACTGATGAATTTCAGGATGCTATTTCATACCAAGTGCAAGTGCGCGAAGGGTTGAAAAAAGGCGAAACGAGCTTTTCATTCCCGCTTATAGACAAAAAAGGTAGCCGCCGCGACTACAACTTTGAAGTTGTTGAAAAAGAGATGATCTCTCTACCTATCGGTAATATAGAAGCCATTAAAGTGAAGCGTTTATACGATAACGATAAACGCCAAGCAATTGCATGGTTTGCGCCAGAAATGGATTACATGCTGGTACGTATGTGGAAAGGCGAAAAGGGTATGGAGCAGTTTGAAGTTCAAATGAATTCATTTACTGTTACTGCGCCTACAGCTGTTGCGCCTGCAACAGCACAACAACCTCAAGAAGCTAACTAAATTTAATTAAACCAAAGTTAAGCTAATATTTAAAATAGGTGGGCTAAATTAGCTCACCCATTTTAAATAATGCAAATTCCCCCAGCTCCATTTTTTGCCAGCGCTCATCATTCGTCAAAGGCCTTGTAGCTATAACTGTTACTACATCGTTTGGTGTGGTCTCTTGTTGAAAATCAACCACCATGTCGGCATCAATCAATGTTGCTTTACCAAATGGCGCACGGCGCGTTATGTAATGTAAGTTATTAGTGCAATACGCTAAAACAAACACCCCGTCGGTCAATAACATATTAAACACCCCTTTTTCACGCAGAGTTTGCGAAAGCTTGGCCGCGTATCTAAAAACCGACGCCATATTACTTGGACGCTTTGGGTATTTTTCGCGAATTTTATCAAGCAACCAACAAAAAGCGAGTTCGCTATCGGTGTTACCTACTGGGCGATAGTACTGTGGTTTTAAATCGTGATAATTAGATAGCTGCCCGTTATGAGCGTAAGTGATTTCACGCCCCCATAACTCTCGCGTAAAAGGATGAGTATTTTCAAGGCACACTCTCCCGCGGTTACCTTGGCGAATATGGCTAATAACCGAGACACTTTTAATGGGGTATGCTTTAACGAGCTTTGCAATTTCAGATTGATAACTCGGCTCAGGATCTTTAAAGGTTCTACAGCCTTTACCTTCGTAAAATGTAATACCCCAACCATCTTTATGTGGTCCCGTGTTTCCGCCACGCTCTAAAAGGCCTGAAAAACTAAAACAAATATCGGTAGGCACATTGGCTGACATGCCAAGTAATTCACACATTAATAAAATAACCCTTAAAAACCATACATTAAAATAAATAGCGTTATATTTGTGTATTAAGCGTACACTAATTTGCAGCCCGCTATAACGGCTATATTTACTTAAAAAGTGTCATTTTGCTATTAGATTTATTTATTTTTACGTTAACACTGCTTACGGCTAATGCTTTGACTATACGATAGTTATTAAGCCTCCCTCTATCGGGTAAGTAAATATCGTATTTAAGTTACTTTCTACTACAATTTAACATCGTTATGTACTTGAAAATTACTGTGACTAGCGCTACTCTAAGTGAGGTGGTCTGACCTCTATTAAGGAATAAAAATGACACTCATATTTACACTCGGTTTAATCGTGCTGCTTTGCACAGCGATTTACCACAGAGCGAGTTGGAACACAGCACTTGGTGTTTCTGCTGCAACCCTACTTATAGGCACCTTCGCCGGTGCTTTTGGTTTAATTAGCTGGTTGATCTTTTTGATCATCGCGGTTCCTCTTTCTGTTACTGGCCTTCGTCAGCAATATATTATCAAACCTATTTTTGCTGTGTTCAAAAAAGTAACACCAAGCATGTCTGATACTGAAAAATCAGCTATTGATGCCGGTACTACTTGGTGGGAAGCTGACTTATTTTGCGGTAATCCAGATTGGAAAAAACTTCACCAATACCCAGTTCCTAAACTTACTATTGAAGAGCAAGCCTTTGTTGATGGCCCTGTTGAAGTAGTATGTGGCATGTTGGACGATTGGGAAGCAACGCACGAACTAACCGACCTTCCTCAAGATGTATGGCAATATCTAAAAGATAATAAATTCTTTGCCATGATCATCAAAAAAGAATACGGCGGTTTAGAGTTTTCTGCATTTGCACAGTCATGTGTACTTCAAAAACTAACAAGTAAATCAACATTACTTTCGTCAATTGTTGGTGTACCGAACTCTTTAGGCCCAGGTGAATTATTACAACACTATGGTACAAAAGAGCAAAAAGATCATTACTTACCGCGCTTAGCGAGCGGTCAAGAAATTCCATGTTTTGCGTTAACTTCGCCAGAAGCGGGCTCTGATGCAAGCTCAATTCCAGACTACGGTGTGGTATGTAAAGGGCAATGGAATGGTGAAGAGGTTGTGGGTGTTAGTTTAACGTGGAATAAGCGTTACATTACACTTGCCCCAGTTGCTACCGTACTTGGTCTTGCTTTTAAGTTACAAGATCCAGATGGCCTAATTGGCGACAATAAAGAGCCAGGCATCACCTGTGCACTTATCCCAACGGACACTCCTGGAGTTGAAATTGGTCGTCGACATTTCCCGCTAAACGTACCATTTCAAAATGGTCCTACTCGCGGTAAAGACATTTTCGTACCACTTGATTATATTATTGGTGGTCCAGATATGGCTGGTCAAGGCTGGCGCATGCTGGTTGAGTGTTTATCGGTTGGTCGTGCAATTACATTGCCGTCAAATTCTGCTGGCGGCATTAAAATGATTGCCGTTGCAACGGGTGCGTATAGCCGCATTCGTCGTCAGTTCCGTTTACCTATTGGTAAAATGGAAGGTGTTGAAGAGTCACTAGCAAAACTTGCTGGTTACGCTTACAGCTCTGATGCTGCGGTTAGTATGTCTACAGGTGCGGTTGATTTAGGCGAAAAGCCATCTGTTGTTTCTGCCATTATTAAATACCACCTGACAGAGCAAATGCGTGATGCAACTATTCATGCAATGGATGTACTTGGCGGTAAGGGCATCATGCTTGGGCCAAATAACTATTTAGGTCGTGGCTATCAAGGTGCACCTATTGCCATTACCGTTGAAGGTGCAAATATCTTGACCCGTAATATGATTATTTACGGTCAAGGTGCAATTCGCTGTCATCCATTTGTACTTACCGAACTAGGTGCGTGCGAAATTGAAGACCGCGAAGAGGCGCTTAACGTATTTGATAAAGCGCTAATGGGTCACATTGGTTTTACTATGTCGAACCTTGTCCGTACTAAGTGGCTTGCACTGACTGGCGCTCGTTTTACAAGTGTGCCGTACAACGACGAAACCGCTGAATTTTACCGTATAGCGTCGCGCTTTAGTGCATCACTTGCTCTTATGTCTGACATTAGCATGGCAGTATTTGGTGGCTCACTTAAACGTAAAGAACGTATTTCAGCACGTTTAGGTGACTTACTTAGTTACCTATACTTAGTATCTGCAACGCTTAAGCGTTACAACGACGAAGGCCGTAAAAAAGAAGATTTTGCTCTAGTAAAATGGAGTTGCCAAGATCATCTTTACCATTGCCAACGTGCACTTGCTGATTTAATTAATAACATGCCTTCGGCTCCACTGCGTGGTGTTTTAAAAGTATTGTTATTCCCGTTTGGTCGCCCGGTTCGTAAACCAACTGACCAACTTGAGCATAAACTTGCGCAACTACTACAAGTACCTAGTGAAACGCGTAACCGTTTAGCAAGCTACGTATACTTAAAAAATGAGCCGCTAAACCTTGTGGGTCGTCAAGAGCAAACGCTTAAAGACATCCTAGACGTTGAGCCATTATTTGAAAGAGTATGTAAAGAGAAAGGCCTTAAACTGCCATTCTTCCAGCTTGATAAAGTAGCGCAAATGGGACTTGAAGCAGGCATTTTAAGCCAAGCAGAGGCTGATAAACTAGCTGCCGTTGAGCAATCTCGTTTAGATGTTATTAACGTTGATGACTTTGACCCTGCTGATTTACTTGCAGGCAAAGCAGCACGAAATAGCGTTAAAAAAGAAGCTGATGCGGCTTAACTAAGTAAGCATTTGAATACTAAAAGCCAGCGCCTAATGCGCTGGCTTTTTTGTGTAAAATCAATTCTTATATATCAAATCGCACATTTCAAGCAATCAAATACTCGACGAAAAGTGTAAATTAGCGCTTAGTTATCAATCGCTTCCATGCTAAAACTATGCCTGTATACACTAAAAAACATGCGAGCAATGATGCCAAACCAGCTAATGTTTGCCCTAAAAAACCAAAGTATTCACCGGTATGTAAAAATCGAGATGTTCCCCATGCTTGATCACCTCGCGTCCAATCCGATTTTTTTAATGTTTTAGCTATGTCGCCCGTGCGAGTATCTAAAAATAATGAATACGCATATTCTTGACGATTCCCTATACTGGTATCAATATAAAAACGTGCTTCGTGTTTTTTGTCACCTAATTCTAACCACATTGAATACCAATCAGCGGCACCATTGTTAATTGCATGTACTTTAGCTTGTTGAAATAAAGTATCGTACAGTACTTCATCTGCCGATAAATCGAATACTGGTAGATGCTTTTCTCGCTCGGGTACGTTTTGCCCAAACGCGCCATATAACGCTTTATTCGCCCAGTCAAAATGAAACAAAGTAGCCGTTAATGACAAAACGAGTAAAACCGGTAAACACCAAATCCCAAAAACTAAATGCCACTGCCTATTTCGATGATGTGATGATTTGTAACTCTTTGCTAGTAATAAGTATCCTTTTAACGCAGAGCGGTTAAATCGCTTTGGTAACCACAGATAAGCACCCGATAGTAATAAAAAGATAAAAAATAGATTAGCGTAGCCATTTATATTTTTACCAATCACCTGCGAAGCGCCATGCAGTAATAAATAACGATGTATATCAGTTACAACGTGAAAAAAGTCAGCCGCCAATCCCTCTCCTTCACGAAGCACGTCTCCTGTATAAGGGTGTAATAAGTAGCTATGCTTTCCAGCCCAGGCAGGAATGGCAGCCCCTTCTCGATTAACCCAACGAATATAAATATGTGATTGACTCGGATGCGATTTTCGCAAAATATCCACAACATCATCAGCCGATAGTCGCTGTTGAACATAGGTGTTATTTACAGTAAATCGCATTTCATCTAGCTCAACAATCTGTCGTTCATAGGTTAATAGAAAACCCGTGAACGACATGCTAAAAATAAATAAACCGGCGATTAGACCTATAATTAAGTGGGCCCAAAAGACCCACTTTTTAAATAGTTTTAAGAACATAAAATAAGTTACTTATTCTTAAAACTGGTAGGAAATCGATAAGCGAATATCGCGCCCAGATTCGTATGGACCAACAACAGTACCAAATACTTCACTGTAATCACCCACACTTGAATGATCGATATATAACTCATTAAATAAATTAGTAGCAGCAACATTCAATAATAATGAATTCGTCACATTCCACTGTCCATATAGATCAAAAGTGGTATAGCTTGGTTTATTTAGGGTATATAAAGAATCGGTCCAACCAAGATCAACGGCTTGATGAAGAGTATCAATATCAAGCGAATCGACTTTAGTTACACTAAAACCAACCTTTGCATCGGTGTTAACATCGTAATCAACGCCGGCAACCCATGTATTACCTCTGCTATTACCTAAACCGACAAACTCATAACCATTAATATCAATTGCATCATAGCTTACAGTATATAGACCATTACGAGGGTCAAGCTCTGTATCAGTAGCTGAAAATCCAATGAAGAAATCAAATGAATTTAAGCGATATGCTAGGTCAAACTCAAACCCTTTAGTATCTAACGTGCCTATATTGTTATAAACCGAGTCTCCTTCATATCCTTCAAATATCACATCATCTAAAGAAGAATTGTAAATACTGGCCTTAGCGGATAAATTTTCACTTGTGTACGTTATGGATGCCTCAATATTGGCGACTGTCTCAGGTACTAAACTTTCATCCGCCACGGGAATATCTGAGCCATCATATAAATATCCATCGATGGTAAAGCCATCGCCTATTTGTTTTCCACGCGCAGCTTCAGCATACCCAAGCCCTACTGTCCAAGCATCATTTATGTCGTATGCTAAACCTATATTAAAACTTACTTCACTATCGTCTAAACTCGATGCACTTTCTGTAATTGCAGTGCCATAATATTCATCTAATAAGATGTCTTGTTTAAACTTATAACTATCAAAACGCACCCCATAGCTCAGTAAAAGTTGTGGGGTAATATCACTATAACCTTGCGCATAAACCCCAAGTACACTGCCTTGTTCTGCATTTTCTTTTGTACCTGCTGCAGATCCGCTCGACACTTCATCGTTTCTATAATCAACACCATAAATAAATTTATGTTCATCAATAATACTTGTATTGCGAATATCTAAGCCATATGTATCAATGTCAGCAAGCCAAGCAAAACGACCACCATTAAAAGATGATTCGGTTTTGTATGCTGTCGCCTCTAAATACAATAAGTTATTGTGAGAAAATATATAATTAGCAACGTAAGTATCTCGTTTTGCTTCGCTTGGGTACAAAGCATCACCTTCTTGCACCGCCCAGTTAGGACGTGCCGAAAAATCCCCTTCTTCGTCGCGTTTTTCAATACTTAACGATAAATGATGATTATCTGCTAACTCACCACTGGCTTTAATAAACATCATATCTTGATCAGCAGCTGTACCATAAATAGTATCGCCATCACCATCTTCCATGTTGTCGCGATCCACAGTACTGAAATATCCTAATAACCCCCATGTATCACTTAATTTACCGTATACACTGGTACTGAAACGCGTGCTGTCATTTGAAAAATAACTTGCTTTAACACGCCCACCAAATTGTTCACCTTGATTAAGTAGGTCTTGTGCGTCTTTAGTTTTAAAGCGTATAGAGCCACCAATCGCACCAGGACCACTTGTTGCTTCACCGGCCCCCGCTTGTACATCTATTTGTTGCAGTAGGTCTGGATCTATTGTTACACGGCCAATATGATGAAATAACGTTGATGTTTGTTGTGCACCATCAACCGTTATATTTAATAAAGAATCTTCAACACCACGAATATAGATCTTTTGCGCAACGCCTACCGAGCCACCCACGCTAACAGAAGGTGAATGTCGAAAAATATCAGCCAGATCACTTGCTTGATATTGTTCTATTTCTTCAGCTGTAATACTCAAATTAGTTGCAGAGCCAACTACAGATATTTTTTCAACAGATGCTTTACTTTTAGCAAGTTCTTGCGCGGATATAGGTGAACTGAATGATGTACAAATGGCACTCACTAAGGCTAACTTTTTCAAGGGGAACGTTCCTTCTTAATGGTAAATAAGAAGGATTATCATTTTCTTTTAAGGAAAAGCATAGCAACTTTACATTTGTTACATTTAGCGTGAATAAAACACAGAAATGAAACCTACTTAAGCTATAGGATTAATTAAGATGCTGATTTAATTATTCATTAATTGGATGTATTAACAATAATAAATATAATTTTATACACCTTTAGGTACTGTTACCGTCATGATTAAGCCACCGGCAATGCTATTTGTAGCAAATACTGTTGCTGCGATCGCGTTTAATTGTCGCTGTGCTAAAGCAAGCCCTAAACCAAAACTATCACTGTTGCACGAACGGGCTGAATCAATCCGAAAGAAAGGCCTAAAAATAGTATTTAAATGCTCTTTAGGCACTCCAGGGCCTTGATCTGAAATAATAATTTGATATTCATGATCATGATCAATGAGACTAACGCGCACTTGTTTATTAATAGGTGTGTAACGTAGTGCATTTCTAAGTATATTCTCAAGTGCTTGACCTAATGCCCTATGATTACTGTTTTCAATATGAGCTTGATTAGGTAAGTCAGCAGAAATCAGTTTATCTGGGTACTCAAAACGTCCATCTTCAATGAGGATTTCGAGTAAATCGACTAAGTCCAAAGATTCAATACGTAACTGAGGTGATTCATTATCTAACCAAGACAAAGTTAGCGTGTCATCCACTAACTTACGAATGTGCTGTGACTCTTTATGAATACGTTCTAATTTAATTTGTGTGTCCTCTACGCCCTCCTCCCTGTGAGAGAGTAAGTTATCCGTTGCGATATCTAAGCGTGTTAAAGGTGTTCTCAACTCGTGGGAGAGATCCGTTAATAATACACGTTGGTGCATAATTTGCTCACTGATCCGCTCAGCCATTAAATCAAATGTTTCAGCTAATTGAGACAGTTCGTCGTTACGTGAGCCCAACTGCTCCCGAACCCTGACGCTAAAGTCTCCTTTACTAAATGCCCTACTTGCTAAGTCGAGTTCTTTAATTGGATGCATGATATGACGATATAACACAATAGATAAACATACCAATATAGACATTGGTAATAAAACTTGTAACGACAAGCGTGTTAAATTCCAAAGCGACCCCGGACGCATTCTTTGCGGCAACTGCACAACAAGGCTAGTTGTACCATCTTTAAAAGGTAACTGCATAGCCGGTGCACGGTCGAAGTACAGATGGATTTTCCAATCAATGCTACGCCCTAAATTATACCCGGTATACTCATAACGATGAGAGCGATTACCAGCTAACTCAACCACATTCGCTTTGGCAATTACAGCCCAAATATTTTCTTGTTGCTGCAAGTTATCGACCCAACGCTCAAGCTCGCTCATATCGCCTTGATCAAATATAATCTCAGCCTTTGTTTGCCAATCAGTTAATTCTGTTCGGCTTGAATCACTTAACATACTCATATCATTTTCAAAGTGATTAACCGCGACATTAATTAAATAGAACATCGCAACAACACCGGTACCAATAATTAAGCACAGCTTCCAAAATAGACGTCGTGTCATTTAATACAGTATCCTTGGCCATGCACTGTGTGTAAACGACTGCCATCCCAGCCAGCATTATTTAACTTTTTTCGAATACGACTCATATGCATATCTAAACTACGATCGTACTGGCTAAAACGTTTGTTTAGCACCACTTGATATAAGAAAGGTTTTAACAGTATTTGTGCTTGGTTTTTCATTAAAATTTGCAGTAAGCCAAACTCAATAGGCGTAAAAGTTAATAGCTCACAATGTAGAAAAACCTGTTGATGTAAGCTATCTATCTCAAGTCCATCAATATTAGCAATATAAGGAGTATTAGTGTCTTGTTTAAAAACACGTCTTAGTACTGAATCTACGCGTAATAATAATTCTTGGCTATTAAAGGGTTTCGCTAAATAATCATCCGCACCGGCTGATAGACCTAGAATGCGCTCTTCTTCAGCATGTTTTGCCGATACAATTATGACAGGGGTGCTATTACAACTACGTAAAATATTGAGCACTGCCAAGCCGTCTTTTCCCGGCAACATAACATCTAATAAAATAAGGCTAAAGCGCTGAGCAACTGCTAAATCAAGTGCATGATTACCATCAAAACACTGTGTAACAGAGTACCCTTGGTTAGCTAGTAATTCAGTAATTTGATCATTAAGTAATGTATCGTCTTCAACAACTAAAATATCAAAATCAAATTTGTTGCGTTGATAGGCCTGTGGTGCAGACATAGAAAGCCATAATTTTTATAGTATTAAAACAAATTAAAGCAAATGGTAATACAAATCAATATCAAAAATGGTGCGCAGGAAAAAAGTTAACTATTTGAGTGTTTTGAGTGTGTTGAGTGTGTTGAGTGTGTTGAGTGTGTTGAGTGTGTTGAGTGTTTGAAATCATAAACTTGTTATTGAGGAAATAACAAGTGGCGGAGTGGACGGGACTCGAACCCGCGACCCCCGGCGTGACAGGCCGGTATTCTAACCAACTGAACTACCACTCCGCAGTGGTATGTGCATGGGGTAATGCACTTACTAATTTTAATCATGATATCAAATGGCGGAGTGGACGGGACTCGAACCCGCGACCCCCGGCGTGACAGGCCGGTATTCTAACCAACTGAACTACCACTCCGCAGAGATATCATTATACTTGTTATTACTTAATTTGTTGGCGGAGTGGACGGGACTCGAACCCGCGACCCCCGGCGTGACAGGCCGGTATTCTAACCAACTGAACTACCACTCCAGCATACAAATTTTGTAATATAACATTGTTTAAATAGTTGGCGGAGTGGACGGGACTCGAACCCGCGACCCCCGGCGTGACAGGCCGGTATTCTAACCAACTGAACTACCACTCCAGCGCATATTTAAACTGTTATTTTTTCTTATTGGCGGAGTGGACGGGACTCGAACCCGCGACCCCCGGCGTGACAGGCCGGTATTCTAACCAACTGAACTACCACTCCATAATAAGAATATGTTTTACAACCATACGTTGTGTAAGTGTTGGCGGAGTGGACGGGACTCGAACCCGCGACCCCCGGCGTGACAGGCCGGTATTCTAACCAACTGAACTACCACTCCAGCTTTTACTTACAATTTTTCGAAAATGGCGGAGTGGACGGGACTCGAACCCGCGACCCCCGGCGTGACAGGCCGGTATTCTAACCAACTGAACTACCACTCCATATTTTCGTTGCTGTTTAGGTCTCCCTGACAGCGGCGTGAATAATACGAACCAACCCCTATTTCGTCAAGGGCTTTTTTGTTTTTTTATAGGTTTTTTAGTCATCTGTCATCGAAAGGTTTAAAATTTCACCTGATTTGTCACTTTTTGAGCCATTTTTACCGACTTGATTTTTTTCTGAGTCAGTAACGTCATCTTCACTTGCTTTCTTTTTCTTTAAAAAAGGCAGCCTGACGTTAAATTTAATCGACTTTTTCTGAACAAATATACGAATTAACAGCCAACCAACCAATAATATGAATATATTACAGCCGACAATCAAACTAATTATTGTTGATGTGGTCATTTTTCCTTCATCAGGATCGCTTTTAATCATTTCATCAGGCGTAATAATCGTTGCAGGGTCAATTTCGGGCACCGCTTCTATGGGTCGTTCTATCTCAAATTTATATGTGGGTAGCGTTGCCATAAATTCACGATCATTTATATTAGTGCCAAAAACAGACAGTTCAACACTATACCGACCCCAGTCATAATTTTTTATCGTAAGCTGGCGTGATACATTTGCCATTGCATCAATCGTAAACATTTGTTCTTCATTATTGGGATAATATATTTTGCCCTGAATTATCACGGTTTCAGGTTTAACAATGTTTGCATCAATAGTTATAGCTAAAATATGATCATCAAAATCCTCTTTAGCTAAAGCTATATCAAACTCAAAAGGCGGCTCATGAATAATAAGTGCTTTTTGGGTTATACGCCTTTGTAGCAAAGGAGTCGCAATGTAAAGTTCTGGTGTCCACTCTCCTGCAGGGAAATCTAATTTAAATTCACCGGTAAATACACCATCTTTTGGTCGTTCATCAAACCCACGACCATCATCTTTAAACTCAGCAACTTCTTGTATACCAGCACCGAAATTCGCAAAACTCTCGTTGTTAGTACTGACAAAATCGACATGTAAACTAACCACATCTTTAAATAAGTTAGCATTAATTGGTTCGCCATCATTTAATACTCTACCCGTAACCTTTACAGATTCGCCTCTAAATAACACCGATGGTAACGACTCTGCCTGCAACGACACCTCACCTAATACCACGATTCGACTATCTGGTAATATGCTGCCTATAACTTGCCAAGGCCCAGGCGTTGGCTTTTTAATTGTAACGAGATCGTAGTTAAGTTCATCAAACCATTCAATGTTAGGATCTTTAACTGAGTCGGGAGCAAAGTATTTACTGCCATCTGGCCTTACTAAAATAACAGCAGGTGTACCTGCCTTTCTAAAAAAAAGTAACGTTATTTCATCAATTTGACTATCTATACGAAAACGATTTTCTAATAAAGGTATTTCATTTTGTTGGCCATCGCGTTTAAGTACTTCCACTTGCTTAGCGCTATAAGCATTATTTGTAAAACAGCTAACCGCTATTAGCACAGTTACAAAACACATCGTTTTCATATTATGGCCTTATTCAGCGCGCCATAAACATTGGCCGCCTTCTTTATTTACAAGATCTAATCGGGCTTCGTGTGCGCTTTGCTCAGCATCGCTTGCTCGCAATACAACTAGTGGGGCTCTGTCACTATT
Organism: Pseudoalteromonas fuliginea; assembly: GCF_000690055.1. Classification (GTDB taxonomy): domain Bacteria; phylum Pseudomonadota; class Gammaproteobacteria; order Enterobacterales; family Alteromonadaceae; genus Pseudoalteromonas; species Pseudoalteromonas fuliginea. The sequence goes on along the minus strand of NZ_JJNZ01000001.1, from coordinate 105,296 downwards.
TAAACGCTTTATACCCCCCTTTCGCTGCTCGCTGCCGTCATCTTTGTTTTGATTCAAATTTAGTTTTGTTTGACCGCCCGTCATGGCAAGGTAAACATCAGCTAAAATCTCAGAATCCAGTAACGCACCGTGAAGCGTTCGCTTGGCGTTATCTACATCGTAACGACGACATAAAGCATCAAGATTGTTCTTTTGACCTGGATGCAAGTCACGCGCCATTTTAAGCGTGTCAAGAACTTCACAAAACGTACTCGTTTTAGGATAACCCTGATTAAGCAACGCAAATTCGTTATCCATATGACCAACATCGAACGGCGCATTATGAATAACTAGTTCAGCCCCTTCAATATAGTCGAAAAACTCTTGCGCGATTTGATGAAACAGTGGTTTATCACGTAAAAATTCGTTAGTGATACCGTGAACGTCGATTGCTTCTTCTTCGCTTGGGCGTTGTGGGTTTATATAAACGTGAAAGTTATTGCCTGTTAAACGGCGATTTACTAACTCTACACACCCAATTTCTATAATACGGTGCCCTTGTTTAGGGTCGATGCCGGTGGTTTCTGTATCTAAAACTATTTGTCTACGTGCCATATCGAATTTAGCCTGATTCTGGTATCTTTCTATAATCACTTTATTGTACATAAGATCAAGGTAAAACAGTGCAAAAAACCGTAGAGATTTACACCGATGGCTCATGTTTAGGTAATCCAGGCCCCGGCGGTTATGGTATTTTTATGATTTATAACGGTCACGAAAAAGAAATGAGCCAAGGTTATAAACTCACAACGAATAACCGAATGGAAATGCTCGCGGCTATTGTAGCCCTAGAATCACTCACTCGAGAATGCGAAGTAAATCTAACAACCGATAGCCAATATGTTAAGCAAGGTATTGAATCGTGGATCACTAACTGGAAAAAACGTGGCTGGTTAACATCAGCTAAAAAGCCGGTTAAAAACGTCGATTTATGGAAACGCCTAGATAAAGCCTGTAGCGAGCACAATGTAACCTGGAAATGGGTTAAAGGGCATAGCGGCCATAAGTACAACGAAATAGTTGACGATTTAGCGCGCGATGCCGCAGGCAGTAAAGATTTACTAGAAGATGTAGGCTACCAGCCTTAAATTTATTCTAAGCTAGTTGTTATACCAATTTATTAAAAACATGTTCATTCTATCGCATTAAATAACTCACTAACTGCGTTAAAAATTATTCATATAGAACAACTATATGTCACAATTTTCGCCTTGTTAATGTGCTATTTTCTTAGCGCTATAATAGATCACTTATTTAATGCAATTGGTATTATTTTTTTGGTCACACGTTTTGTAATGCTGCTTAGAGGTTTGCCTAAGCCCTGCCCCTTTTACGGGTGCAAACTGCGGCCTTGCATGCCACTTAGGTTTTATCGGCGTAAGTGGCGCAACTCTTTTTCGTGCCACCAGCATATAAACACTGCCCATTGGTTTTAAATACTGTTTTGCAAAAGTCCGCCAAAACTCAAATCTTGATAACCTGTTACCTCTTGCCAGTGATGAATAAATAAAACGTTCGTCACTTACAATTTCAAAACCCAATAAATTTAGCCAATCTTTAACCCTCGCAGGGGTAAAAAAGCGCCCTGTCCATGGTAATTTCTGACCACTAAAAGGCAGCATTTGTGCAAGCCCGCACAAACTAAACGGATTAAAACCAGTCACGAGTATATAACCGCCTGGAATAAGCGTGCGATGTGCTTCTCGTAAAATATGATGCGGGTCTGAATGATACTCTAAGCAATGGCTTAGTATGCAAGCATCAATACTGTGCTCGTAAAATGGCAGTTCATCTATGTCAGCAACTACCCCGGTGTAAGGTCCTGGCTCTGCAACACACACTTGATGTTTAATCGTACTTATACTTGTGTTTAATTCGCCACTTAAATTACCCAACTTAAGCATATGATAGCCAAACATACGCGGCAGCCATTGCTCCATTTTGCGTTCAATATCTGCACGCAAATAATCCCCATGAGGAAACTGCTGCCACGACAGTGGTTTGGGTCCTTCTTGAAAACTAAGGGCTGGTTTCATTTTTTGAGCTCGTTATACTATGCGATAAGTGTCACTTTATAGAGCAATTTACCATGGTGCAAGTCAAAGCAATTAAAGCCTTTTCTGATAATTACATTTGGTGTTTAACTACCGATAACAGTAACCAAGCATGGGTAGTCGATCCAGGCCAAGCACATCCCGTATTAACGTACTTAGCTGAGCATAAACTAACGCTTGGTGGCATTTTAATTACGCATCATCACTACGACCACACCGATGGCGTAACTGAGTTAGTTGACGCCTATCCAGATATATCGGTTTATGGCCCTGCAAATAGTCCATTTAAAGGCGTCACTCACGCACTCACTGATGGACAAAGCATCAGTGTGCTTAATATTAACTTTACTATTTTAGCAACTCCCGGGCACACGCTTGATCATATTTGTTACACAAATGATGAACTTGCTTTTACCGGCGATACATTGTTTAGCGGTGGATGTGGGCGCTTATTTGAAGGCACGCCAGAGCAAATGTGGGAGTCTTTTAATAAACTAAGAGAGCTGCCTGCAAGCTGCAGTGTGTATTGCACGCACGAATACACGCAAGCTAACCTTGCCTTTGCCAAAGCCGTTGAACCACGTAACCCAGAACTCCTTGCGTACAGTAAAAAAGTAGATGAATTACGCAGTAATAACCAAATCTCCCTACCCACTTCTATTGGACAGGAGCTAAAAATAAATCCATTTATGCGTAGCGATTTGCCAACCATTACAGAGTTAGTGCCAGAAGAGTTTACCTCGGTTACAAAAAACAATGAACCTTGGGGGAACTTTGCTAGTCTGAGGCAGTTCAAAGACAATTTTTAATGCACAAACTAATACTTTAACATTTATTTTATTAGAATCATTAACTTAAGATATAGTGATGATTCTATTTCTGCGTTTTAAAAAGTCATTCAGTGGCAATGTTAACTCATAACAGGTAGTATTCGCCGAGTTTTTTACCCGATGTATTGGTATTTATGAATAAATCTCCCCTATTAATAGCCTTGGCGTTAGCGCTAAGTGGTTGTCAAACTGTGACAACTTTAGACTCAGACTCTCAAGTCGCCACGCAAACAAACCAACAACTCGAAGGCGCAAGTCCTAACGACATTAACAATGCATTGATGGTAAACGCACAATATCAGCAAGTCGACCCTGATGAGCAAGAAGCTCCCGTGTTTGATGATGTGTGGGAGCGAATTCGCTACCAACTTTCTATCGAAATACCGCAAAACCGCCCTGTTGTTACTGAACGTAATTATTATGCTCGCCACCAAGCCTATTTAGATCGTATTTCTAAACGTGCAGAGCCTTACTTACACTTTATTGTTGAAGAAGTAGAAAAGCGCGAAATGCCAATCGAAATTGCACTACTGCCTATTGTAGAAAGTGCATTTGACCCGTTTGGTTATTCTAATCGCAGCGCATCGGGCATTTGGCAGTTTATGCCTGCAACCGGTGAGCGATTCGATTTAAAACAAAACTGGTGGTACGACGGTCGTCGCGACATAGTGCAGTCGACTCGCGCAGCACTTGATTACTTATCGTATTTACATAAAACACTTGAAGGCGATTGGCTAAATGCGATTGCTGCTTATAATTCAGGTGAAGGGCGTTTAATGCGCGCGATTAAAAAGAATCGTAAAAAGCATTTACCTACCGATTTTTGGTCTCTTGATTTACCAAGCGAAACAACAGCCTACGTACCAAAGTTATTAGCACTTGCCGATTTATTAAAACGCTCAGATGATTTTAACGTTACATGGCAACCAGTAATTAATGCACAAGTGGTTGAAGTGGTTGATGTTGGCTCGCAAATAGATTTAGCACTTGCTGCTGATATGGCTGATATGACGCTTACTGAGCTATACAGATTAAACCCCGGTTTTAATCGCTGGGCAACTGATCCCAATGGCCCACATTCTTTATTATTGCCTGTTGATAAAGCAGAGGAATTTAGCCAAAAACTAGCAAACACTGATGTTAAAAACAGATTACGCTGGCAGCGTTATATTGTGGCTCGAGGCGACAGCTTATCGGTAATTGCCAAAAAGTTTACAACAAGCTCAAGCGCAATCCGATCGCTTAATAAACTCAAATCAAATACGATTAAAGTAGGCCAAGAATTATTAGTCCCGCTTACTGATGGCGCTATAAATAGTGAGCATTTACCAAAGCAGATGCGTTTAGCTGCTAATAAAGCAACTCGCACAAAGCTTTCGCACACAGTTAAAAGTGGCGACACGTTATGGGACATTAGCCGCGAATATGACGTAACTATGGATGAGTTGGCTAAATGGAATAAACTAAAGAAAAACTCTGTATTGCGCCTAAATCAAAAACTAACTGTTTATAAGTCAGCTAATAAACCACAAGCAACGGCAAGCACCAACCGTACTATTACATACAAAGTACGCCGAGGTGATTCACTTGCACGTATTGCGTCTAAGTTTAATCTAAGCGTTAACGAAATTATTAAGTGGAATAATTTAGCCGGTCAAAAATACTTACAACCTGGCCAAAAGCTAAAACTTAAAGTAGATGTTAGAAGTAGTTAATTTATAAAGCTATAAAAGCAAAAAGGAGCGCATGCGCTCCTTTTTTAATACCTTAAAGTTAAGGATTAAGCAGGTAGTTTTTCTAGCCATACTTTTAACCAAGGCTCAGTTACTGGCCATGGTTCAAAATCTTCACATGCATCTATTTCTAGGCGGTTGCCCACAGGCTTTGCTTGTAAATCGCGTAGTAGCTCGTCAAAGCTTCGCCCTGCGCCACAAAATGTATCGCCGTAGCATCTGTCACCCATTGCAATTACACCAAACGGTTTATCGGTAAGCATTGGGAAAGTGCTATTCATTGCAAAGTACAATCCTGCCAAATTACTCGGTACATCACCTTGCCCTGTTGTGGAGGTGACAATTAAAATATGCGATGCATTTTTTATATCATCAAGTGATGCTTCAGTAATTACTGTAGCAGTATGACCCGCTTGCTCAATTGTGGCTGCAACTTCATCGCTTAAACGCTCAGCACCGCCATTAACGCTGCCTACAAAAATACTAATATGTGCCATTAATAATCCTTTTCTTGCTCTGGCCAACCTAGCTGCTTACATATTTCAAGCATGTCTTCACCTAGTGGCGCTTTAATTTTTATTGATTCATTACTATAAGGGTGCACAAAACTAAGCTCTGTTGCAAATAACATTAAGCGTCTTAGTTCAAAATGCTCTCTAAAAAATTGATTATGCTGATTATCACCGTGATTTACATCACCAATAATAGGCAGTGATAAGTGCTTTAAGTGTCTGCGAATTTGATGCTTGCGCCCGGTTTTTGGAAAACACTCAACTAACGAGTAACGCACTGTTGGATACTTACCTATAGGAATAGGCAATGCAGCTTGGTGCAAGCAATTAAACTGGGTTTGCGCTTCTTGCGGTGCTTTATCTTGATCTGCAAACTTATCGGCTATTTTATCAAGTTCTTCTTTAAGCGGTTTATCTAAAAATACTGACTCTGGCGCAAAACCGCGCACTAAGGCTAAATAGCGCTTAGCAATAGTACCTTCAATAAATAGCTGGTTCATATCGCGAGCTGCTTCCGAGCTCAATGCAAACAGTAATACGCCCGACGTAGGTCTATCGAGCCTATGTACTGGAAATACATGTTGCCCTAGCTGGTCGCGCAACATTTGCATAGCAAACTGGGTTTCGTGTTTATCTAAAAACGAGCGATGCACTAATAAACCTGAAGGCTTATTTATAGCCACATAGTTTTCATCTTGATACAAAATAGTCAGCTCGCCATATTCAATAGGCGCTGGACGCTCACTCATTTGGTTCTCCTAAAAAGGTATCAAGGGCTGTTAGTAATTCAATTATTTCATCGCTTCCGGCTTTATTCACAAGTGTCATTTGCGCCATAGGGGCAATAGCAAAGTTACGCGGCAGTGGTTGCCTATGTGTTATTAATTGCTGTATTTTTTCAATAAATACAAACTGTAACCACTGCTCAAATGCCATTGTATCGTGACAAAAAGGAGTCTTTGAAAGCAGTGCCTCAGCGTCTATTGGCCCACTTTGCCAAAGCGCGTGTTTTTGTAAAAGTGCCGTTAGCTGCACTAAATAAGTTTGGGTTTGCTGGTACATAACCACCCTCTTTTATATATGTAATGCAATTATACCCTGTTCCCTCATAGGCGGCTATGACGTATAATTAATGTAATTTTGCAGTAAAAACAGTTGAGAAAACAATGAGTGATCAAATAGCTACATTAGGTCAGCTTTTAGATGGTGCGGGTACTCAGTGGCGTGCTTTTGATATTGGCAGGCACATTACTAAGCTTGATAAAAAACAATTTTTAGCTATTGAACAAGCTCAAGTGCCTTACCCTTACCCACTTGCTGGTCATGCATGGCTCGCTATTCAATTTTGGGATACTAAAGCCAGTAAAGAACCTTATGTATGGTTTTTAAAGTTTCCACTTGATGAGCAAAGTATGCTGGTAAGTGCTAGTCGCGATCACTTTGCTGATATGGTTATTCAAGCGCTAGGCACTGAAATTACAGGCGAACAAGCCGATGGAAAACTTGATAATAATCCTTATGTTTTTACGCCAAACGCAAATAAATTAGCGGCATTTAACGCCCAAGTAAAAGTACTATTAAAACAGCCTGCGTCACAGTATTACGAGCATGCACAGCTGTACTTTAGCGGTAAAATTGGTTTTGATAATTGGCAAAGTGTTGCACTGCAGGGTATTGCCGATTTTGCACTACGCTTGGGCAGCGATACAAACTTATGTAATCTGCAAAAAGCATGGGCGCATATACCTATTGAAGTACTGCAACCACTCAGTGCCATGCTTGAACACGTTGAAATACCAACATCAATGAGTGAGTTACTTGTTGATTACACGCAGGGTGCAATTAGCAACAACGATACAGTGGCTATAACCGCAGCACTCAGATCAGTTTCAAAAGGTCAAGCTCAAGGGTTATGCGCTCAATTAGTTGATACTGTACTAAGCTCACCTGCAGGGCAAGATTCAGATGTGTTATTAACGGTAGCTGGGCGTTGTTTTAAGCAATTAGAAAACCCTGAACGCTTGCATGTATTTATGGATAATTGCGCGCATCATCAAAAAATTGAAGAATTGTTTCCAAGTATTTTTGCTGATTTAGTTGCAATACCGACTATTCGCCCGCATTTATTAGGCTTATTACGTAAAGAAAATCGCAGCGAAACCCTCGCGCGTGCAATTGGAAGGTTATTCTCTTAAATGGCAAGTTTATGGACGTTCATACTTATTGGTAGTGTAATTTACTTATTTTGGCTTAACCGAAAGGTGGCAGAAGCTGCGAACGTTCATGCTAAACGCCAAAGTGAGCAACTGCAGGTGCAGTTGATGAGTGTTGCTTGCACAAAACGCCGCTTTGGTTTTTTAAAGAGCGGCAAGCCTGGCATCAAAAGTGAATTTATATTTGAATTTTCAAGCGATGGTGAAAATGCTTATCAAGGTGTGTTAATTATGGAAAATGAGTTTTTGAAAAGTGTGGTTGTTCCACCACATAAAATATAAATGGATTAAATTTAGGGCTAAATTAAATTTACTCAAACACAAAAAACTAAGGCGTAACTAAAGTTACGCCCCAATTGGACTGCATCCTGCTAGATATCCGTTATCTATTAATCCGTATTATCATCCCCTGAACGAGTAAACAGCCTTATTTACCCTCACATTGCATCCTGCAATATCCATAACCATCTTGGCAAATCCACGCAAACTAACGCTTAGCTACATCCTGTAGCATCATCCCTGGTAATCCTTTGAAGTAGCTCCTGCCACTTTTGCATCCTGCCATGTCCTCTCGCCACCTTGGCCTATGCGTAATCTAACGCTTGGCTATATCCTTTAGCATCATCCGTGGTAATCCTTTAAGTAGCTCCTGCTACTTTAGCGCACCTTGCACTTCCTATTCGTCCTTGCTTTCCTTGTTAACTTGTCCTTTTTGCTTCCTGCTAGCGTCCGCTACGTTGCCTATTCCATATCCTTGGCAGTAACTCAATCATTGAGCTATGTCTTCTTGACAAAGTAAAGTTTAAAGCAAACGAGTGTGAGTAATAGGACTTAACATTAAATAAATAAGCGTCACAAAAATGAAAAAACAAAATAAACATTTAATAACAGCAACTTAAATTTAAAAAATCCACTTAATAGTAGCCTTAAACTGATTATGCTCACAACAATGTAAGAGATGTCTCACGGCCTTATGTCCGTTTGGGCGCATTGGCTTACATTATAATTTTAAATAGCTGGCTCAATTATTGATTTAAACAGTAATTCGCCCTCTACTTGGTTAAAAGTAAGGTGTTTAAATGCTTCAAACTTTTCAGTTTTAAAAAATTCAATGTGCTCCTTACGTGTTACAAATACAGCCATCCCTGTTGACTCAGCGTTACATTTAACTAAGTCATCCAGCCCACGTAGTAAGTAACGGCCAAATCCTTGCCCATGAAAATGCGGATCTACGGCAATAAAAGCTAAAAAATAGTAATTACCTTTCTGTTTAAGGGCGTCTCTAATTGTTTGTTCTTTATCTATTAATTGATTTGTTTGCAAGTAGCCCGCACTCAGCATTAATTTTAAACGCCAGTGCCAATAACGCTGCGCTTGTAATTGGCTATTAGATTCAAATACACACGCTACTGCTTTTAATTTATCGTTGCGGTATAGGCCAATTAGTGGCTGTTTTTCTTGCCAAAAACTACTGAGTTCTTCGCGAATTAATGATCGTAGTTTTTTTTCGTAAACTGATTTATTTTCATCACTGTAGCTAAGCATGTTTAGTAATACAGGATCGTCATGATAAGCCTGATAAATTAGGCTCGCTGCAGTACTAATATCTTCTGCAGCTAAATACTGTACGCTGAACGTATCAGCTGGTGTGGTTACACTCATTGTATTTCCTTTATTATTTTAGCTATAGGCTGTTTAACTTTAAACCTAACTATATACCTAAAATTATTAACCGTAAATTCAGCGAGAGTTTAACTAGCAAGAGGTACAGTTAGGCACTAGTATGAGTTTTCATTCATTTAAAGGAGCAATATCATGGATACGACAAAACACGACATTAACACACTTTTTGCACAGCTTGGATTACCAAATAGTAATGAGCAAATAGATGCGTTTATTGCCTCACATGAATTAGAAGACACAACACGACTCCAAGAAGCTTCTTTTTGGGATGAAGCACAACAGCACTTTTTAGCTGAATCCCTTGCAGAAGATGGAGATTGGAGTGAAGTAATTGACGAGTTAGATGTACGCATTCGTCAAAGTAAGTAATTTTATTTAATGTACCCTCCCTTATTTATTGCTAACATAGCATTTGCGCAGCATTTATATGCTGCGTATTTATTTTATTAAAGAGTTATATATCTAATGAATTCAGTTGTATTTGATGCAATCAAAGCCCTTCTCGATGAAGGCAAAACCCCTACTGTAGCACTAACTAAAAGCCGTTTGGCGCAACCGGTTCCAATGCCGATGATTATTGCAGCAGTAAGCCAATATAAAAACAATCCTGATTCAATTAATAACTTCATGAGAAACCCACAGCAGTCAGATAATACTGAGCTTAAAACAAGTCAATTAGATAGAATTGAGCAAAAACTCGATAAACTTCTTGCGCTGCTAGAACAAAAATAATTTGAGACTATAAATGTTCGTTGTTGATTTAACTTTTGATTGCTACCAAGACACCACCCTAGAACAAGCCGAACAAGCAATAAATCGCTTAGTAAATGCACTGCGTTTTAATGGTCAAATAATGGGGGAAGAATTTCCAACCGTTTTAAAAGATGGATTTTTTATTACCCGCGTAATGTGCCCTACTGAAGATGCAATGCACCCGCTAAATAACAGCCCGTTTGTTAAGCACAGTATCGAAAAGTTACATAGTGCTGGGCTACTTGCGCCAAAAGTAAAAGTAATTGGACAAGATATTCACTCCAACGGCGCTGATTGCTGCAAAGAACCATCAAGTTATATTTTATATACAACCTATGTGCATACGTGCAGCCCGCTTTATTGTGGTGATGACTTTTTGCCTGTGCCGCTATTTCGTATTCCGGCAATTGCTAATGGTGACTATAAAACGCTTATAAAATGGCAAGAAGATTGGCAAGCCTGCGATCAAATTCAAATTAATGGCGCAACCCGTTGTGAGTTTCCGGCACTTGAAGAAATATCGAGTGTCCAAAGCGACCTATATAGACGTGGAAAAGACATAACAAAGCGAATTAGTTTTTTAACTAAAAAGCCAACCTATTATTATTTATACCGTGTAGGCGGCGTAGATAAAGCGTCTGAACTTGAACGAAAATGCCCTAGTTGTCATGGCGACTGGAAATTACCTGAATCGTGGTTTGGGTTATTCGACTTTAGGTGTGAGCCATGTGGCTTAGTGTCTAATATATCGTGGGATTTTCAGTAACCACTTTAATGAGTGCTTAAAATCAGCTTAGTGATGACGCTAAGCTGATTTATTAAACACGTTTTAAACCTCTAATGCCTTTAAAAAAGCATTAATGTTAGGTGCAAGTACATGGTGTGTTTTTTTGCCTACGTGCTCTAAACATACTTCACCAGTGTGCACCAATACACTTACTAGTAAATCATCTTGATCAGTTAAACCAATAAATACTGTTTCTGGTTGCTTGAGCTTGCGTTTCATTAAAACATGGCCCGTTATATTTTGCTGTAGCAAATGAAAGTCTTCTTCGTTCCATGCTTGTAGTAATTCAACCTGATGCCCATCAATACTTGCTAAAATACTTCCACCGTACATATGCCCGTATAGCTCGCTAAGCGCTTTTGGAAACTCAAGTTCTAGTGCACTGGCTAAATCATTAAGCGAACCTGCAGGTTGCTGACGCGCGCCCTGCCATTGAATGTTTCCTTGCTCGTCAACCTCACCAACTTCACATGGGCTTGGCCATTGCTCGTCGTGCGCAATAAGTGGGTACTTTGTAGTGTTTTTAAGGGTATTTTCGCTAAATGTTTGATGAAGTTGTTCTATAAGCAATGCAACAGACATACTGTGAAACTCATTTAAATTAGATATAATGTCCCTATTGTAACTATTTAAGAGCAAACATGACAGATTACAGCAATTCTCCAGACCTTAAAGGTAGCGTATTAGGCCAATCTACTGAGTATGTAGATGTGTACACGCCAAGCTTGCTTTTCCCTATTGCGCGCAAACTAAATCGTGATGCTTTAAATATTGACGAAGCAGAGCTTCCATTTAAAGGCCAAGACATTTGGACAGGTTACGAGCTTTCATGGCTAAACAATAAAGGTAAACCGCAAGTTGCCGTGGCCTTATTTACCTTTGAATGCCAAAGCAGCCATATTATTGAGTCAAAGTCGTTTAAACTTTATTTAAATAGCTTTAACCAAACCCGATTTGAAAGCATTGATATAGTAAAACAGCATTTAATTGATGATTTATCAAACGCAGTTAACAGCCCTGTCAAAGTGACTTTATATAATCCTGATGATTACAATTGCTTACCGTGTACAGCGCTGCCAGGTGAATGTATTGATGATTTAGATATTGAGATTAATAATTACGATATTGATGCTAATTCACTTAAAGCAAAGAATGATAACGTAGTAACAGAAACGCTCTACAGCCATTTACTTAAATCAAACTGTTTAATTACCTCCCAGCCTGACTGGGCAAGTGTAATTATACGATACACAGGCGAGCAAATATGCCGCGAATCGTTACTGCGTTATTTAATTTCGTTCAGAACGCATAACGAATTTCATGAGCAGTGTGTTGAACGTATTTATAGCGATTTAACAACACAACTTAATATTAAAGAGTTAGAGGTTTACGCGCGTTACACTCGTCGCGGTGGGCTTGATATAAACCCGTATCGCTCTACGCATTATAACGATACGCCATTTGCAGTTAAAATTAATCGTCAGTAGGTTATTTTAAACTGGAATATGAGTATTAAAAAGGAGCCTAGGCTCCTTTTTTACATTCTTTAATTAATACCAATTCCATTAAGTATGTGATCTAAATTTTACGCCGAAAAAATAATTCAGTTCTAGGCGTAAATTGATGTAAATGGTTGTTCCCTTTGCGAAATTTACAACAAAAAAATGGGTTGTTTTAGCAAGTAAAATAGATCAGCTATTTATTGGAATTGGTATAACTTCGCGCTTAGTGGGTATGGCCATACCACACACATCAACGTAGTTGTGTGCTTTAACAAACCATGGTTCAACACGGTTTTTACGAGCACTGATTAAGTTTTTAAACACTGATGAGTTTGTTTTCATCACTTTAAATATACTTTTATCACTTTGTACATCGCCAAGGACTTGTATATTAGTAATTGGGTTAAATGCTTTTCCTTCAGTTGGTGTGCGCGCTAAACGGTTAAAATGCTCTATACCTTCTAGCACTCGACCAAACACCGTAATATTTTTATCAAGGTAGCGCGGGCCTTGCCCTATTGTTACAAAAAACTCCGTGCTCGCACTATTTATATCGTTGTCGCGCGCCATTGCAAACACGCCACTACAATGCACTTGCCATGTTTGCGTATGTGCTGAGTTTTGAGCTACTGCAAAGCCGTTTAAAAAGCCGGTAACTGGTGCATATCCGTCGCCATTTAGCTCAGTAATTAAAAGTGGTTTGTTTGTTGTTAAATAAAACTCAGCAGGGACTGTTTTATCTGCCGTTTTAATTAGCTTTTTACCCGAGCTGTCGCCACCTTGCGCTACAAAACCCTCAACAAACCGATAAACGCTGGTGTTTTTATAAAACCCTTCTCGCGCTAACTTTTTAATGTTTTGAGCGTGCTTTGGGGCAAGCTGTTCATTAAGTTCAATATACGCATCGCCCGTTGGCAGCGTTACCTTTAAAATATTTTGAGCGTTCACTACTCGCCAGTCATTATCTGTTGCACTCGCAATTACCTCACTCGCGCTCAATAAAGGTAGCTCTTGATTAGCAACACCATTACCTAGTTGTTGAGCACAACCGCTTAATAAAACACTAAGCAGAGTCGGCAATATAATTTTTTTCATCGCTTATATCCTTATTATAGTTTTGGTTATTCCCAATCAAACTTATATAGCACATCAACATTTTGGTATAGCCCGCTCGTTATTTCTATGTATAGCTGTGAAAGTAACTGATAACGCACAGCCACTTCACTGAGCGAATCAAATACACCCACGCTATATTTAACTTGCAAACTGGGTGCTACGTATCCTGATATTTCTACTTTGGTACTATCACCACTACCTGATGAGCTTAAACTTACATCTGACAACCCAAAGGTTTCACCTACCTTAGAAACAACCCCTTCGCTGCGGCTAACCCCTTGAGAAAGTAATAACTGTGTGAGCATAGCATCGCTTGACGAACTTTCTCCATCGCCTAAAGGTTGGCCATTAAGTAAATATGCGAGTGCTTGTGCTTGATCCATCGCAGGCTCAGAAAATATTTTAAGCGTTGGTTGTTCAACATTACCCGTAAGCGTAACCCCTGCAATGACACCATTTGCAGTCGTATCGGGGTTACGTATTGCTTTAATATTTAAAAATGGTTGTTCAATTGAACCGCTAAAACCGACTTGCCCTGTGCTGATTATTAAATCTTGCCCAAAGGCTAAGTAAGTACCTTCAATTAAGTTAAGCTCACCTGTGGCTATAATTGGTGCACCTTGACTCATTTTTATCGCTAAATCACCCGCAACTTTTGATTCCAAGCCAAATGATTCTACTTTTACATCGTTTTTAACAATCACTTTTAAATCTATGTCGTAATCAAATGGAACTGTTTCTGTGGCCTCGGTTTTTTGATCAACAATAATTTCATCATCGCTAACTTGCACCGCCCCCTCAGGAAGCTCTTCAATCATTATACGACCGTAAGGCACAACTACCTCACCAGCTAGCTTGAGTGCATTATTAGCCAAGCCTATTTTTAAATCCGGTGATACTTTAAAAGTAACCCCTTGCTGCGCACGTACATAAAACTGCTCGCCAACTACCGCCACATTTACAGCAGGTTGCGCACCTTGCCAATCAACGTCACCGGTTAGGTTTATTTTACCGCCCTGGTTGTCGTTTAAGTTGCCTTTTATTGTGGCTGTTGTTTTATCAAACAATACGTTTATATTTGATTTTTGCAGCGCTATAGGTAATTGCTCGCCCTCTAAACTAATATCGCTCACATTAAGCTCGCCATTTAATAATGGATCTTTTAACGTACCTGCTAACGCGACTTTTCCGCTAATATCACCTTTTAACTGCTCAAGGGTTTCAAGAAAAGGTTGTAAGTCTGAAAGGAGTATTTTATCAATATTTATAGTGCCGTTAAGCGCTTGCGTATTTTGTATGTCGTCAATATCAATTTGTGTGTTTATTTTACCAAGCACACTTGATTCTAAATTAGCTTCAAGCTTGCCAACTTGAGAGTCCGAAAATGCACTAACAGTTAGAGTTTCGATTGGTAACTTAAAACGATCTTCTTCCGAGGTCAGTACCGCTTCTAAGTCGCTAGAATCGATATTTGCGCGTAATGTTTTAAGCGCACCGCTTTGCCAATTAAGTGCTACATCGCCCGCTATATTACCGCGAGTACGAATGCTATTAGGTAAAAAGTGCTTAAGCTCCTCAAGTGCTAAGTTGCTTAGTTTAGCATTTAGCTGACCGAGGTTTTTTGATTGCGCTAAGGTGTCTATGCACAATTTACTTTGCTCAGATGCCCAACAATGTGCACTTACATCAAAGTCGCCACTTTGCGTATTAACCATAATGGCAATGTTTTTAGTATTACTAAAACTAAGCTTTTTATCGCTTAGCATTACATTACTAAGCTCGCCATTCCAAGTGGTATTATTAATTTTGCCATTAACTTCAAGCTCTACACTGCCTTGCTCGGCATCTACAGATGCCGTAAGTTGATGATCTGTTTTGTCGCCGCTAATATCAATTTTAACGCTATTAATTTGCTGTTCGGCCACAAGCGCCGAACCAACACTTACCGAAACATCGGTTTGCCAATCGGCTGCGGTATCTAACTGTCCTTTTACTGATAATTTATTAATGTTTATTTCATCAAAAATAAAGCGATCGAGTATTAGTGCTAAATCAACAGAAGGCGTTAACCTTTCCCCCCTTACTTTTAAATTTGCGTTGCCGTCGGCAGTAAATGGGATATTAGCTTTTTCATCACTTTTAAGCGTTACTTTGCCATCAACTTGCCAAGTGTCATCAACTTGCCCGCTTAGTGCTAATTTATTGGTGCCACTACTTAAATAAAAACTATCAATATTAGCTTTTAACGTGTTGTCGAGCTTAAAGTTTGAGGCAAATTCTAGTGGCACGTCGTTAAGTAATCCGTTTAACTTTGTATTATTCATTTGTAGCTGCCACTTGTCGTCAGCTGCATTAAACGAGCCTTTAAACTGTCCTGAAATATCACTGGTAGCGGCATCAGTTAAGTACTGCGCTTTTAAGTTAGCAAGCGTTCCATTAAAGTTAGCCTGTATGCCTTTTTGCCAATCAACATTGGCTTTTATAGTTGCACTGCTTTCGTTTGCTTTGATGCTTAGCGCTTGTAAAGTTGCTTTGCTGAGACTGCCTTTTAATTGGGTATTTAAGTCAACAGCTGGGTACGCGCCTAATTGGCTATTCCCCTGCAGGCTAAGCTGGTAATCGTCGGCATTACCTTGTGCATTGAGGCTTACATTTCGCACTTTAAGCTCATTACTTTGTGCATCAATAAGCCACTGTTTAATTTTGCCATTTAACTCAAACGGATAGTTTTTTTGCTTTAAATTTGCCGTTGCCGTTAAACTAAGCGGATATTGCCCCTGTGTTTCTAAATTTAAGTTTAGATTTGATAAGTCACCATTCAACTGTAAATTGGCTTGGTGCTCATCACTTTGTAAAACAACATCCCCTTTCACGGGCAAATTCCCTGCAAGCTCAGCGTTAAGATGCGTATTAAGCTGCCACTGTTCATACTTTGCTGAGAATGACTCTAAATTAATAACCGCATCTTCCACACTTAATTGCAGCGAGATGTTTTCAATAACATGTTGGGCTTCGTTTTGCTCAATCGTAATTTTAGCAATTTCAAAGTCTTCAACAACTAAATCAAGTGGCGAAGTAAATTCTATATTAGGCAATGCGGGTAGGTGCGTTAAAGGCGCTTGAGTATTTTGCGCCGTTTGTGTTTTCGCATCTTGTTCTTGCTCTTTTAAGGCAACAAGTATGGTGGGAATGTTCAGGCTTTTAACCGTCAGCTTTGAACCCTCTGCTTTTGCTGAGAGTTTAAAATTATTAACGCTTACGTTTGCACTTGGATGCTCTAGAGTAAATTTATTGATCGCAATGTTTTTTACAGCAATATTAAAAGGTAAGCTGATTTTTTCAAGCGGCTCTGTCGGGGCTTCTTCTTGTGACTCTGCAGTTTTTGGTAATGTTAAATTTATAGATTTAGCACTTAAGTTATCTATACAAATTCCATCGCACTGCCACCAAAACAAATCAATTTTCAATTGTTGTGCATTAAAGTCCAATCCGTTGCTAGCAAAGCGTACATTAAAGGCATCATTATAAATAAAACGACCATCTTTAATTTCAATATGTAGTCCATCTACCGCTTTGTTTGCACTATAAGCAATAAATTGATTACCGGGTGCGGTAAATAACAAACAAAATAGTGCAACAACTAACGTGACAAAAATAGCACTTACGGCGGCTGTTATCTTTTTTAATACTGACATTAAATTTCTGGCCCTATGGTAATACTTAAACGTGTGCTTTTACTTTCTTTTGTTAATCCCCAAGCGTGGTCTATACGCACTGGGCCAACGGGTGTTAAATAGCGAAAACCAAAACCAGCACCTACTTCAAAATCATCAGAAAAATCATTCGTCGCAGTACCACCATCAACAAATAAAGCTGCTCGCCAATTTTTAGCAAACTGGTAGTTATATTCCATCGTGCCCGATAGTAAATACTTACCACCTATTAGCTCGCCGTCATCGTTCTCAGGCGAAATTGATTGGTACGCAAAACCACGAACACTTTGATCGCCACCTGCGTAAAACCGAAGTGAAAATGGCACGTTGTTAATATCATCAACAAGCATTGCCCCCACATTCGCTTTTAAAAACACCAAGTGGCGGTCAAAATAAGTGCGTAGCCATGCATGTTGCATTTGCACCCTAATCAGATTAGTACTCGAAAGCACATCATCTAAGCCAAACTCAGCAGATATAAGCCACTGCTCTCCCCAATAAGGAGTCGTGCCGCCTTTTGATTTTTTGCGCGCGTAGCTAATGCCAGGCATTAACATTTCGGTACTTTCTTCGTCTTCATCACCAATACGGTAGGTTTCTTGGTCGCGGCGTAAAAATGCAGTACGCACCCACTTATTTTCGGTCAACCATTGGCGCTGAACTTGCCCTGTTAATATTTCACTGTAAGTGTCGTTTGTGAGCTCATCTTCTAGCTTATAACCGACAGAGAATCGCCATAAATCATCATTAGGATTATCAACCGGAATTGTATAAGCCATGGAAATATCTTGCTGCTTTTGTGCCACATTTAAATTAGTTTCGAGGTAATGGCCGTCTTCTGTGATCCATGGTTTACTCCATTTAAAACGCACCTTAGGCCCTAAGTCAGTACTAAAACCACCGCCAATTTCATAGCTGTTAGCTGGCTTGGGTAATACTTCAACTTTAATCGGTACTTGGCTGTTTTTGCGCGCTGCAATGTCAGCATAAACACGTACACTGGCAAAGTAAGGGGTACTTGATAAATCCAAGTTATAGTCAGCAATATGTGTTGATTTATAAGGTTGGCCCTGCGAGAAAGGCGCTATAGAGCGTATGTATTTTTCAGCGGGTGTACTACTGGCAATTTGCATATCGCCAAACTCATACCTAACTCCGGTATCAATTATGAAAGTAATAACAGCACTATTTTTTTTAAGCGATACTTCTAATTTACGCGCTGGCCACTTAGCATCAAAATAGCCAAGCTCCAATAGCATAGATTCTATTTTTTTATGAGCAGAGTCATATTTACCATGATTTAAAACATCACCTTGCTTTAAGTGATTGCTTTTAATCAATGCCTGTAATTGAGTATCACTTTGACCATCACCGTTTAGCGTAATATTAATTGCTTCTATGCGAGTTGCAGGCCCCCGTTCAACTTTAACAATTAGTTCGCTGTCGTCTTTATCATAAATAACCTCGACGGTCGGGCTATAATAGCCAAGTGCTTTGATGCTATTTTGTACTTGTTTTTGAGCATAACGGCGAAGTGTACGGGTTGGTTTCTCGCCAATTAACTGCTTAAGGTAAAGAGCTACGTTATTTTCTAAATCGCCACTTAACCCTTCAATTTCGTAATCTTCTATGACTTTTTCTGCCGCATAGCTATTTGTCGCAATAAAAGCACTCACAACACACATGCAACGTAAAAACTTAATAAACAAGTAAATATCCTTACTTTTAATATCTTACAAAAAACTGGCTAATTACACGCATGTTAGCATAGCCATAATGAGCAACACATTAACTTAATAACAATCTAACGCGTAAATTTAACTTTGAATAAATATCAGCATAATTAAAATTAGTACGCGTTAAGGCAATATTTTAGTTACAATAGTGCCTACGAATAAAAAATTAATTTTAAATGAGTTTTTAATGCAATTCCCTGATGATGATAACGGCCAACTTTTAGCCGAAATAGCCGCTGCTGGCATTGATTTAAATAAAATGCACCAAGTCGATTTTTTTATTTTATTTGAACAAGAAGCCGATGCTGAAAAATTTGCTAAAGAAATAGTCTCTGATGCATTAGTTCAAAAGACTGAACTTGAAAAATGTAAAGACACTGGCGTTTGGGAAGTAATCACTCAAGTACAAATGGTGCCAGAGCACACTCTTTTAGGACAAGCAGAGCAATACATTGAAAGCATTGCTAATAGCTTTAATGGATACGGTGACGGCTGGGGACTAATGGACGGTGAAGAAGCTTAATTGCCTTTTAGTTCAATGTACTCTATCAGTTAAGCTTAGCGGCTTAACTGATTTGCCTTTCTAAAACCCCCTTTATAGTCAAATAGCTTATCAGCTACTTTCCAACCATATTTTTTGCTTTTTCGTGCAATAACAAAATCCGGTGGTACTAATTCAAATTGTGCGTTTACTACTTGCTCTGCAGTTTTAAAATTAATAGGTGTTTGCCCAAGCCCCACACGTTGACCAAATTGCTTATTAAATATAAATTGCCCGCCTTTATTTGCGAGATTATATACTTCATCGCAACTTGCACCATCTTCATCAAAATACGTTACTTTAATAAGCTCATCTTTAATTTGAGTTACCGATAACCCACTACATCGAAGCACAAGTGCGTCTTTTAAGTTTAATGCATTACGTAACTTATCATCAGGGTCGGCCATTACCGCGCCGCAATCATGGCATTTACGTGCAGCAATATCATTTTGGGCACCGCACTGCTCACACTCTTTAAACCTAAAACGATAATCGCACTGCTCTTTATGTCCATCATCATCTTCTAATAGGCCTTGGCAACGCCTGCCAAAGTGCTCTATTACTTTGCCAGTGGAGTCTGTTTTACCCCAAAATATATTCGCAAACCCACAACCTGGGCAAAGCACTTGTACAGGCTCGTTATCACTATCGCCTTTTTTGTCACCTACTTCAGGGTGAAATAAATTAAAACCATTGCCGGCATAATCTATTACTAAGCAATCCGTTTTCGATTCAGATAACCTTAAACCTCGCCCCACAATTTGTTGATATAAACTAACCGATTCTGTAGGTCTTAAAATAGCTATAAAGTCGACATGTGGCGCATCAAATCCTGTAGTTAATACCGAAATATTAACTAAATACTTTAATTGCTTAGCTTTAAATTGCTTAATGATTTTATCGCGCTCAGTGTTTGGCGTATCACCTGTTATAAGTGCACTTTGATGAGCTGGTAGGTAGCTTAATATTTCCTGAGCATGCATTACCGTAGCGGCAAAAACCATAACACCTTCGCGCTCTTCACTGTATTGAATTACTTGCTGTAATATAGCTTTCGTTGCGCGCTCACTGTTTTTTAAAAGCGCATTCATATCATCAGTCGTATATTGCCCAAATGCATTGCTATCTAAGGACGAAAAATCATAATGGCTAATTGCTGCATCAACTTCGTTTGGCGGCGTTAAATAATTATGTTTGATCATATACCTGAGCGGCAATTCAAAAATACAACTTTTAAACGGACTTTCTTTAGTCCCTTTAACAAAACCATGATAATGGTGGTGGTATATCCAACCCATTCCTAACCGATAAGGTGTTGCTGTTAAACCCAATACTTTTAACTGAGGGTTATACTCTTTTAAACTGCTTATTACTTTTCCGTACTGGCTTTTTTTATCCCCATTTACCCTGTGGCATTCATCAATAATAAGTAATGAATAATGCTCATTTAATTTATTTAAATTACGGGAAAGTGATTGCACACTGGCAAAGGTTACTTGATGGCTTAATGATTTTTCTTTTAAGCCCGCTGAAAATATACTCGCCTCTAAACCAAAACTTTTATATTTTTGCGAATTTTGCTCTACAAGCTCTTTTACATGAGCAAGCACTAATATTTTTTGCTTAGCAATACGGGCAAGTTCAGCAATAACCAAACTCTTACCTGCACCGGTTGGTAGTACAATAACGGCAGGATCATTGCTCTTTCTAAAGTGTAAAACGGTGCGTTCTACGGCTTCTTGCTGGTAAGGTCTTAGTTTATAGCTCATGGGAAAACAAATAGGTTTGAGTGAGGAGATTTTAGCAAATAATAGCTAGGAGTTTTAAACTTTAATTATATTTTATTGAGGGGTAAACAAAAAAGAGAAGCCGAAGCTTCTCTTATATTTAGCTTTAAGCTAAAAACTTTTCAAGCTCAACACCTTCAAACGCTTTAGGACGACGGCCACGGCCAGTCCATTCAATAGTCTCACCATTCAGTTCCATGCGGTACTTAGGCTTAACTTTGGTGCGTTTGTCAGATGCTCCATCTTGTAAATCTTCTAGCGTAAGTCCTTTTTCTTTTAAAAGTTCCAAAACTTCCTGTTTTGCTTTTTGTTGCTGGGTATATTTTGAAATTGCATCACCAATCAACTGCTGTGCTTTCTCAAGCTCAGCTAATGATGCAGTTTTAATAAAAGATCGGACTTCTTTCATCTATATCTCGCTAAATTTATTTGGTTAGATTTACTTTAATATTCTGTTTTAGTATAGGCGGATTCTTTTGAAATGACTATGGTATAAATTATTTGCTATCAACAATATACACAAAAGAAGAAAATAAAAAAACCGCGATAGATATCGCGGTTTCAAATTTTAACAATTAATTAAAATTTAGTAGTTAAATTTAACTGTAAGTAACGACCTGTTACATCATAAGCTTCTGATACTGTGTTAATACCTGTACCACCATTTGATGAACTTTGGTTAGCAACTGGTGGTTGCTTATCGAACAAGTTACGTACTGTTAATGTAACACTTGTACTATCTGTAAAGTTATAACCTGCTGATACATCATGATAAACAACTGATGGGAAGTTATTATACTTCTCTAACGGTGTAAAATCAGTGTAGTTAAAGTTAGCACCTTCAACACTATCTACAGAACGATCCCAGTAGCGCATACGCCATGAAACGTTTAAGTCTTCCATACCATAAGTTAGGTTTAAGTTAGCTCTGTTATCTGGTGTGAGTACTTCACCAGCGTATTCAACTGTTTCCCCGCTTTCGATACCAGTTGTATCGTATTTACTTAAGTGGTTCCAAATTAAGTTAGCACCAAAAGCACCATACTCTGTGTCTATTTTATATGCTAATTCAATATCAACACCTGAAGTTTCGATATTATTTTCATTACCAGTACCTGAATTAACTTCTACTAATGCACCTTTCGCATCACGTAATGCATTACCACCACAAGATGGGTCAAAGTTAGCTGAACTAACATCAAAACAACGATTTAGTACAGTAGTACGGCTAGTGGTAGATATTGCATCCTCAACAGATATATCGTAGTAATCGACAGTTAAAGAAAGCTCTTCTGTCATCTGCCAGATTACACCCACGCTGTATGTATCAGCGGTTTCTTCTTTAACATTCTCGTTACCACCAACAAAACCACCTGCGCTTTGCGCTTCTATTTGCGTAAGCTCAAATTTACCATCAGCTGCAACACGCGCAGCAACTTCAGGAATAGACAGACAGTTTTGGGCTGCATTACCAACATCAGAAGCAGTTACACCGCTACAAGGGTCCGTAACACCAGCAAATGTTTCACCACGTCCACCAAATAAATCTGCAATATTTGGAGTACGGATAGCTGTTGCTGCTGAAGCACGGAATTTTAATGTCTCTAACGGAGAATACTGGATACCTGCATTCCATGTTGTTTGACCGCCAACAATTTCATGATCTGAGTAGCGAGCGGCTAAATCAACCTCAAGATTGTCAAGTATTGGTAGAATAGTTTCAGCGTAGTAATCGTTTGAATAATAGCTACCATCTGTTGGTAGTGACTTATTAGTACTAGAAGCACCTGTTTGAGCTAAATCACCTGGGTTGAAGAAACCACTTTCTAAACGATGCTCTGCACCAAATGCAACACCTACAAAACCACCTGGTAGTTCTATTGGTAATTGACCAACTAATGATGCTGAAACAATGAACTGTTCAGTTTGACCAGCGATTTTTGCAGGAACTTTAATATAATCAACAGCTTCCTGAGTCACAGTGCCTGCACCAAACAGGTTAAGCGGCACACAACCTTGTAGAATAGCAAGGTCGTCAGCACATTGAAGTGTACCGTCTGCATTCTCTACCACATCAAATGCTTTCGCAGCTCTTTCAATATTTACTTGACCACCACTGTCTTGACGTTGATCTGTTTTACCCCAAGAAACATAAGTATTCAAAGACCAATCGTCATTTATAAACCAGTCAAAGCCAGTTGCAATACGGATAGTATCTCGTTCTAAATCTGTCGAACGAGCACCAAACTCAACCATACGACGAACCATATTTGGAATATTACTATCCATTGTTAGATCAGGGTCAGCAGCCATTAAGTTTTGACGTAGCAAATCAGGAATCATAGGGTTGCTTAGTTTTATACCGCCTACCCCACCTCGCTCTGGGATAAACACATCGTTAGTCGCGAACGGTGTTGGTTCAATTGTTGAACCGTAAGTTTTTGACGAGTTCCAGTTCATTTCAGCAAAAAAGCGAACCTCATCATTAATGTCTTGCTTTATATTTAAAGCTGCATATTTTCTTTCTAGAGGTGTAACAAGTTGACGAAAAGCAGCACGGTTGAAAGCTTCACCCCCAGCTAAACCTTGATAAGCTGTACCGTCACCATTAAAAGCACCAATACGCCCTTGTGGTGGGTAAGATGAAAATACTTTATCTACATATTCGTTACCATTATCATCTAATAAAATTGCTTCATCAAACTCAGAGAAATCACGGTCAGCTGGCTTTAAACCTTTGTCATCATCGTAACCAAATGATGCAGTTACATTACCTGTGTTCCAGCTATTACCAGCAGTTAAACTTAATGAATATTTTTCACGGTCGCCTTCAGATGAAATACCTGTTTGAGCATTAACTTCAACACCTTCCACGTTATTTCGAGTAATGATATTAACTACACCTGCAACAGCATCTGTACCATAAACAGCAGAAGATGCGCTTTTAAGTATGTCGATACGCTCAATCATTGATGCTGGAATAGAGTTTAAGTCAACTGCGTAACCGCTCGAAGGTGACCGGCCAGATACAAAACGACGACCGTTAACTAGTACTAGAGTTCTTGATTCGCCCAGGTTGCGAAGTGATGTTGTATTAAGACCAACGCCTGAAGTGCTAAATGATGAATTAGATTGGTCTGCACCAGCAATTGTTACAGGAGACTGGTTTAAAATATCAGAAACATTAATTGCGCCCATAGCTACGATATCAGCACGTCCAATAGTAGTAATTGGAACTGTGGTTTCAATGTCAGTACGTTTAATACGTGAGCCTGTAACTTGAATACGTTCTACTTTTTCTACGCCTTCTTCAGCAGCGATTGTACTTGCTGAAAATGCAGCTGTTGATGCTGCACCAAAAGCAATCGCTAAGCGAACAGCTTTTGTTACTTGATTATTTAACATTTGATTCTCCCAAGAATACATTTTATTAATTATAATTTTCAATCTAGCGTGGTGGCAAAGTGTTACCAAACGCTGCAATTGTGTGATGAATGATAATACCAGTGAAACAACAACGTCAACAATCAATTAACCTTAAACCCTTTTAAATTACAAAAAAAGCTTAGATACACAATTAAATATCAATCACTTAGAAAAACACAAAGGCATAACCAACTGTTTTAAAAGAAGAAAAAAATAAGTAAAAAGGTTCAATTTAAATTACATAAAACAGGAAATTATTAACAAAACAACATGAGGGAATCATAAATTTTAACAAAAAAAGAGAAAAACACTTCATCCCACACTAAATCAGATTGAATTTCATACAAAAAATATGACTATTTAAATACGAAAACTGTAAAGTAATTATAAAAATGAAAGTTGAGCCCCTTGATATTCAATTTCTTTCAAATTCAAGGCATCAAGTACCATTTCGGCGATAGGAGTTAGCTGTTTTTGTATGTAAACCGAATAATTAAAATTATTTGAACCATTGTATAATTGCGCCCCATCATCAGAATAAACATATTCAATAATTTGACCTCGTTTAATTTCAAAATCAGGATTACTAGCTTTATACTTTTTAATCGCTTGCACTTGGGGAGGAACATTTTTTACGTAATCATTTAGATTTTGTCCTAACTTTTTACGGTATATTAACTTTTCATCGAATTCACCAGCGAACAATCTTTTGGTGTAGTCACTTATAATCTCGTGAAGTTGTTTTATTTCAAATTTTTCATTAAATAAAGTTTTGAATAACTCTTTTTGAAACTCTTGTGCAAATTCGGTCCAATCGCTGCGTACGGTTTCCATTCCTTTAAATATAAGTTCAGGCATCCCATTTTTTATAATTTGTCCTACATAGCGTTTTTTTGAACCTGTTTTTTTACCTCTTATTGTTGGCATAAAAAATGGGCTATAGTGGGTTTCAAACTCTATTTCTAAATAACTAGTAAGCCCAAAACGGTCTTTAATATCGCAGCTCCATTTATTATTAATATAGATCGTTAAATCTTTGCCTATTTGATTGCAACTCAGAGCACTTAGCTGATCGTCAGCTTTTACAAAAATAGAGTCTGTATCGCCATAAATTACTTCATAACCTAACGTTTCAATCCATTTACGGGTTGTTTGCATAATTTCATGCCCACGTAATGTTATTGAACTCGATAATCTTGGATCATAAAATCGACACCCTTTAGAGCCAAGTACGCCGTATAAGCTGTTCATTATTATTTTTATAGCTTGCGATAACATTGGCTGATTTGTGTCTTTTGCCCTTTGCCGTGTATGTGTTAAATGCTTAATTAACGACGGTAAGTGGTGTTCATTTCGTGAAAAAACGGCTTCATTAAACCCTTCAATTGCATTTTCAGGTGAGTCTAACCCTTTAATAAGCCCAAGAGGGTCAATACAAAAAGTTCGCATAATTGAGGGATATAGGCTTTTAAAATCTAAAACAAGTATATTCTTATAAAGCCCAGGCACTGACTCCATTACATAACCACCGGGGCTTTCAAAAGATAAACCGTGATCGCCTAAATTTGGCGCAACATACCCGCTGCGATGTAGTAATGGCAAATATAAGTTAGTAAATGCAGCAACCGAGCCGCCCATTCGCTCAAGCTCAAGACCGGTTAACTGAGTCCTCACTATTGCAAATTCAAAGAGTTGTAACTCTGCAAAAATCCTCTTAACGAGTATACAATCTTGTCGGTTATAAGCTGCTAAGTTGAGCTTATCTTCATTAAATTGACGAACAATTTCACTTAAACGATTATCTGCCTGAATTAGTTTAGATTCACCAAGGACTTTATAAGAAATATTCGCAAGCGAATAGTTATCAAAGTGATAAGTGGCATTTTTTAAGGTATCAATGCCATCTATAACGCTTCGCCCAGGTAAGGTGAGGCGAGTGTAATGCCCTGTTTTTATATTTAAAGGCTGCTGATCTCGGCCAAAATTAAGCGTTACCCCTAGTGCCTCTGCCCGAGAGTTTAACACTGTAAAATCAAATTCAATGACATTCCAACCCACAATAATGTCAGGATCATTATTATTGATATACTGCTGTAGCTTTTGTAGTAGATTAATCTCGTCAAAGCACCAATCAATATTAAATGGCTGATTATGCTGTTGAGGTTCACCAATCATTAATACAGTATCAAGGCCATTTCCTACCAGCCCAACCGAAAACAATACGCCCTCACCATTACACTCAATATCTAATGAAAGCGATTTCAGCGTGGGTGTATATTCAGGGCTCGCTTTTAATTTAGCATTGCTAATTAAAATAAAGCCGTTTTTTTGAGATACTTCACCCGTAACCCATACACCACCTTTAATAAAACGTTCCATTAAAAAACGATCGCTGTGGCGTATATCCGCTTCGTATATACTTATGTGCTTTTCAAGTAATGTGCGTGCTTTGTAAAGGTTACTTACATCATTAAAATAACAGCCTATGCACACAACACCACTAAAATGGCGCATTTCTACCGTTTTAAAATTAACACTTATATTTTCTTTATTTAGTATGCTTTGTGCAAAATTGTGTTCATCTTGTGGGATAAAAAAAACAGCTTGCTGGTTTTCAATTAGTACTTTAATTGGGCCATTGTCAGATACGAGCCAGTAGCAAAGCGTGATCCCACGCTTACTCTTAGACGAGTATTGTTGTCTTGATAAAATAAAGCCCTGATAGATTGCTTGTGTCAATGTACGATCCCACTTAATATATACACTGTAATTATATACATACTTTAGGTAAATCATCCCATGCTTTCTGACTCACTAAAAAAAACAATTAGGCAAGTACACCAGCATGTGGCTAATAACCTAACTGATTACCGCCCGCGAAGTAGCCAAAACTACCTTGTTGCCGAAATAGCAAAAACACTCGCAGGCGACTATCACAAAAAACAACGTATATGCGTTATTGAAGCAGGCACCGGTACAGGTAAGTCTCTTGCCTATTGTTTAGGTGCATTACCACTGGCCTTGGCACAAAAAAAGAAACTGGTTATTTCGACTGCTACCGTTGCACTGCAAGAACAATTAATAGCAAAAGAGCTCCCGTTTTTTAAAAAGCATTCAGGCCTCGACTTTAAATTTGATTTGGTAAAAGGTCGTCATCGTTATATTTGCGCCCACAAATTACACAATGCTGTTAATGGCGATAGCCAAACACAAATGGATTTTATGCCATCGCTTACTTCACCACTGAGCGCAATGGAAACCAAGTGTTTAAATGAGCTATATAACGCCTATGTGAATAAAAAATGGCAAGGCGATAGAGACAGCTGGGCCGATACTGTACCCGATAGAGTGTGGAACTTAATAGCGTGCGATAAACATTCGTGTCAGCGCCAAATGAAGGCCCATCAAACGTGTCCGTTTCAGCTTGCTCGTAACCAATTAATGCAAATGGATGTACTGGTAATTAATCACTCATTACTACTTGCCGATTTAGACTTAGGCGGCGGTAAAATTTTACCAGAGCCCGACAACACCATTTACGTTATTGATGAAGCGCACCATTTAGCACATATAACACGCGATTTTTCATCTGCTGCTGCCACAATAAAAGGTACAATAGAATGGCTTGATAAGCTCACCAAGTTTAGCGGGAAAATGGCGAAGGTTTTAGTAGGGCAAAGAGCCATTGGGCAAAACTTTAAACTTTGCGACAGTATTAACGACGCAAATAAAGACTTAAAAGTAGTTCGCGATATTCTTGATAATGCCGACTTTGAATACTCAAAAGACGATACTTACCGCTTTGAGCACGGTGAAATCCCAGAATCGCTGCACAGTAAAGCTAAAGACATAAGCGAAGCCACGCAAGATGCGCTGCGCTGTTTAAACAAAATGCACGACACCCTTACCCAAGATGTAAGCGACGGAGATATAAAACCTTACGTTGCCGACCCAATACTAGGCGAAAGCGGTCAATACATAAACCGCTTAGAGCAACTAAACAAACTTTGGTTTAGTTACGCAAAAAAGGGTGAAGGTGCACCTCATGCACGGTGGATAAAACGCCTTGAATATAAAAGCCATCACGATCACTTGTTAAGCGACTGCCCTATTGAAGTCGGTTACTACTTAAAAGATAAATTGTGGCGAGAATGCGCGGGCGCTGTTTTATGCTCTGCTACATTAAGTGCACTGGGCTCGTTCGATCACTTTGCTTACGAAACAGGGCTTGCTAAAGAAGAAGGCGTTAAATTTATTAAAGTACCTTCTCCTTTTGATTACCCAAAACAAGCCACTTTACGTATTCCGGTATCTAAAGTAGAACCTACCGATAAAGACTTTAGTGACCACTTAGCTAAAACTTTACCAGAGTACCTAAATGATAAAAAAGCGAACCTTGTACTATTCGCTTCTTACTGGCAAATGGACCACGTAACAAAGTTTCTTAGAACAAAAGGTTTTAACTTATTAGTACAAGGTGAGATGTCGCGAGAAGCGTTGCTTAAATTACACACCAAAAATGTAGACGAAGGCAAAGGCAGTATTTTATTTGGAACCCAGAGCCTTTCAGAAGGTCTTGATTTACCTGGTAAATATTTAGAGAACTTAATAATCACTAAAATTCCGTTTGCTGTACCTACTTCGCCGATAGAAGAAGCGCAAGCAGAATTTGTACAAAGCAAAGGTGGTAACCCATTTTTAACGATTACCGTGCCAGACGCCGCAAAGAAATTGGTACAAAGCTGTGGTAGACTGCTGCGAAAAGAGAGTGATGAAGGCTGTATTACTATTCTCGATAGGCGCTTAGTTACTAAGCGATACGGTAAAGCCATGCTCGACACCCTACCACCTTTTAAAAGACAAATAGATTATTAATGTTTGAACTCGCACTCGATCCAACAACCTGGGCTGTTTTATGTGCTGTTGCACTTGCAGCAGGTTTTATAGACGCTATCGCCGGTGGCGGTGGCATGCTAACTGTGCCCGCTTTATTAACTGCTGGCTTACCTCCACATTTAACATTAGGCACCAATAAATTAGCGGCTAGCTTTGGCTCGTTAACGGCAAGCTATACATACTATAAAAAGAACTTATTTAGTCCTAAGTTTTGGGCAGCCTCTATTATTGCCACTGCAATTGGCGCACTGGTAGGTACTGTTATTGTTGATCATTTAAGTATCGACTTTTTAAACAAACTACTTCCAATTATTATTATTTTGGTTGCCGCTTATAGTTTATTTGGTAATTTAAGTACCACCGAAGGTGATAAACTTCCTAAACTAAACAAAGCGATGAAAATAAAACAGTGGTTACAGGGTTTATTATTAGGCTTTTTTGATGGTTTAGCAGGCCCAGGTACGGGTACTTTTTGGACAGCCTCCAATGGCATGCTTTACAAAATGAACCTGCTACTCAATTGTGGCTTAGCGCGTTCAATGAACTTTGTTTCTAACTTTATATCTTTAATTACCTTTGTTGCACTCGGCCATGTAAACTTTTTACTTGGCATAACAATGGGCTTTTTTATTATGCTAGGCGCATGGTTTGGGGCGAATTCAGCAATACGTTTTGGTAGCAAATTTATTCGCCCAGTATTTAATACTATGGTTATACTTTTAGCATTAAAACTAATTTACGAGGCTTACTTTTAATATGCACCCTACAGCTTTAGATAAACTACGCCAACAAGTTGCAACGCTAAAACAACAAGCTGAGCAATTTGATAAAGCTAAGCTTTTTTCTAAAAATCGTTACATGCAAGCGCAACCTAGCTTGTTTGACCGCGCAGTTTTTAGCACAAAGAGCATGAACCTAGTCGATTACGTAATAGAAATAGAAGACGAAGTGTCAAGGTTACCGCCAAGCGAACATCGTCATGCATACACCTACGCACTTGAACGTATTGCAGCTCAAGTACAAGCCGTATTCAACGTTATTAAATCAACGCCTATTTGGGTTAAAGAAAATAAAAGCCATTATAAACCTCGCCCTAAGCAAACCGTTTACAAGCAAGCTGTGCAAAAAATAATGCAATCGTCGCATGAGCTTTACGACGAATTAAAACAAAACCATGAGTTTGAACGCCGTTTAGTGCTCATGATTGAAGAGCGAAAAATGCAAATGGATAAAGCCTCGCCTGCTAAAGCACAAAAGCTTAACCTTGAAATATTAAGCACACACGCTCGATTAGGCCGCTGCAGAAAAGCAATTTCTGCCACCGAAGATAAAATTCAACAAGTCGAAAAACAACAATTACGCTAATGCAGCTTTTTTACCACCCGCTATATTCTGCTTTAACGCTTCCTGAGCGCCATCGTTTTCCAATACAAAAATACCAAAAGCTTAAAGCAGAAATTGAAGGACTAGGCTTAACTCCCAATAATTTTACTTCACCTATAAAAGCAACGCCTGCTCAGCTTTCGCTTTGCCATAATCAAACTTATATAAATAACTTTTTAAACGGCACGCTTAGCAATAAAGCCATAAAAAAAATGGGCTTTCCTTATTCAAATGAATTGGTAGAGCGCACATTACTATCAGTTGGGGCAAGCATCCAAAGTAGTGAACACGCGCTAAAACATGGTTTTTCGGCTAATTTAAGTGGTGGCTATCATCATGCATACAGTGATTACGGTAGCGGTTTTTGTATTTTTAACGATCTAGCTATTGCAGCAGCACATTTAATAAATACAGAGCAAGCCGACACTGTTTTAATTTTTGATTGCGACGTACACCAAGGCGATGGCACAGCACAAATCACTCAAAATCATGACCAAATTATTACCTGCTCAATTCATTGTGAGCAAAATTTCCCTCGTAATAAACAGCAATCCACTTACGATTTTGCATTACCCGCTAAAACAACCGACGCTGAGTACCTCACTACATTAAAACAAGCACTCGATTTTTGCGTGCGTATTCATAACCCCGATATTATTTTATATAATGCTGGCGCAGATATTTACGAAAAAGATGAGTTAGGGTTATTAAATGTATCGCTCAATGGCGTATATAAACGTGACTTTTTTGTTCTCAATTTTTGTAAACAACAGAAAATACCACTCATGTGCAGCCTTGGCGGTGGTTATCAACGTAATTTAACCTCATTAGTTAATGTACATAAACAACTATTTAAAGCCGCTATCGATTTATAGTAAGCCTTGGTATAAACTCAATTAAATGGATTAACAAAGAGTGATAGGAATATGCGATTACATGACGATATACACAACTTTTACGAAAAAATTGTTCTAGAAGAAATAATTAAAAGAAAACTTGATAGACAATACAACGAAGATGTAATGGCTGACTTTTGCTGTACTGTACTAAACCAACTGCCACCAAGATATATTCGCTATGACGTAGACATGGCATTTTACTTACCACAAGCCGAACGTACACATATGGAAGAACGCGTACAAACTGCGATTGATGTGGCTATTAGTCAAATTTCTAAAAAGAAAAAGCACCATGACCAACCCACTTGATCAAGCTCCAACATACATTAAACTTGCAGTAGATTTAATTATGATATTAGAGCAACACGATGTTGCTCCAGAAGAAGTACTAAAAGCACTTGAAATAGTTAAAAGCGACTTTGAAAAGAAGCGAACCGAAAGTTAACTTTATTTAGCATGCTCAATTGGATAGGTAGTTACAGTCTCTTCGTATTTCTCACAATTAACTTTTCTTTATTAACCTTGGTTTATTATTTTTTATGTGTCAGTTCCGAATATGGCTTACACCATTTATAAACCCTGTTACTCTAAAAGCTAACCAGTATAATTAAAGTATTATCATGACCTTAGCAAGCTTACTACGATTGTTTTTTTTGGCCGCTATTTGGGGCGCTTCTTTTTTATTTATGCGAATGGCAGCTAACAGCTTGGGGCCTGCAGTATTAATTGAGTTTAGAGTAGGCTTTGCTGCAGTTACTTTATTTATTGTTGCTTTGTATTTAAAACGCCGTTTAGCGTTTATCCAGCATAAAAAACACTTTTTTATTATAGGCGCGTTTAATTCTGCTCTGCCGTTTTTATTTTTTGCTTACGCAGCCCAAACTATTAGTGCATCCACACTCTCTATTTTAAATTCTACAACACCAATATGGGGTGTTGTAGTTGGAATTTTATGGACAAAAACAAAGCCCACAAAAAGTATGGTGCTTGGTTTACTGCTTGGTTTGATAGGTGTTGCAATACTTGTTGGGCAAAATCATTTTGTATTAAATAGCCAATCAATTTTAGCCATAGTAGCAGCATTAAGCGCATCACTTTGCTATGCCATTGCATCGCATTACACTAAAAACGCGCCTAAACTGGCCCCATTTGATAACGCCCATGGCTCAATGTGGGCTTCAAGCTTTATGGTATTACCGCTTATCTTATTTATGCCAATACGAGAAATACCAAGCACCAACGTTATGCTAGGTGTACTCGTATTAGGAGTAGTGTGTACCGCACTTGCTTATATTTTATTTTTTAAATTAATCGACGATATAGGCCCTACATCGGCGTTAACAGTCACGTTTTTAATTCCACTATTTGGCATTTTTTGGGGACATTTAATTTTAGATGAGCAAATTGGGCCAAATACGTTACTCGGCGCATTATTTGTAATTATAGGTACGATGCTTGTAACTGGATTTTTACCACGAAAAAAAGCACTTAGCTAAAGTAAGCTAAGTGCTTAAAATTGCATACTACTTCTTGCGTCAAGATTTACTGCTTATTCACTAATTTGGGATTGCTGAATAAGTAACAACAACTCAGCAGTAGCGGTTGCATCGGCCAATGCGCGGTGATGGCTCGTTAAATTTAAATTAAAATGCGATGAGAGATTGCCAAGCGAATACGACTTTAAACCTTTAAACGCTTTGCGCGATTCAACCACGGTGCACATTTTTGGCATTTTAAAAAAGTGCCCTGCCATCTCGCATTCTTTTTTAATAAAGCCATAGTCAAAATTAACGTTATGGGCTACAAAAATACTGCCTGCGAGTTTATCTAATAGCGGCTTGGCTATATCGGCAAATACAGGCGCGTTGCGTACCATGTTATCGCTTATGCCAGTTAGTGACGTAATAAAGCCGGGTATATGGCGCTCGGGGTTAACTAAGCTCGTCCAATTATCAATTACTTTACCGTATTGCACTTTTACAAGGCCTATTTCGGTAATACGGTTACCGCCTTTTAAGCCGCCCGTGGTTTCTATATCAACGATGCTGTAAACACGGTTTGGATCTACAAACCATTTAACCGCAGCAATATGTACTGTAAAGCCCACATTTTTTAAATTATCTATGGTGGTAAGTTGGTTGCGCCTAAGCTTATCCCCTGGGGCTTTTACCTCTTCAAAATGTACTTGGCCATTATTAATGACCATTAAGTCGGGATAGCCGTCTTTTAGCTGTAAATAATGTTTGCTCATGGCTGTTAAGTGCGCAATTAGCGCCTTAATAGGGCTGTTTAAAATAAGCGCTTCTAGTGGCTCTAATAAATTGCTGCGCCACCTAAACAAACCGTTAGGTTGGTCAAAGTATTGCGCTGCATGTTTGCATACTAAATTAAGTAATGCTTGCGACGTTTGGCACTGTGCTAAGCGCTCGTTTATCTGTGTTTGCTGCGCTTCATAAAAATTACCAAGCCTTAATACTTGCGGATAAATATCAAACTCATTGCATGGCGGATAAGGCGACTCCACAAATAACTCATGCCAAAATACTAAACCAAACAAACTTTGCCAAAGCGTGTTTTCGGTATTAAATACAGCCATACCTTGGCGAGTATAATAATCGTTTACGCCCTGCTCTACTTCACCTCGGTACAGTTCATCTATTTCTAGCACGCACTGAGTGTTGGCAAGCATGGCACTTAAGCGCGAACGTGTTTTTTTATTAAACTTGCGCATTAAAAAATCGTCAGCAAAATACAGTAAATCGTCGGTGAGCGGGTTTTCAATAATGGCTTCTAATCGAGCTTTTACCCACTCTTTATTACCAAGCCTGTATTGCTCTCTTATTTGAATTTCTTGTGCTTCGCTATCATCCACGCACCCTTCAAGTAAACTAAAAGCAAGTTCGCTATCAACTGTTTTTAGCTGCCTATAAAGCCTAACTAATAATCTATTTTTTAATACAACGGCTATTGCACCATGTGCAGCTTGCTCTAAAACCTGCGACGCTAAAGCAACGTAATCGCTCTCATCTGTAATATTTTTAAATGCTAACCGGTAACGGTTTAATAAATAGTTTGATTGCGCTTCGTCTAGTGTTTCAAAGCGCGACAAACTCTCACTATGTCCTTCGCGTGTAGCGGTTAAGCCTAAGTCTCGCATTACAAAACGGTTTTGATGATTCACATCACCACTGCTTAGTTTGCCTGCAAATAAAAACTCAAAATACTCGTAGTAATCACTGCGGTTATTAATTACATACTGGCTATAAAGTGGCGCAAGCTCTTGTGGGCACGCTTTAAAAAACTCACGCGCAATATCCACCAGCGCGCCTTTACCGGCGCTCTTTTTAAAGCTTATTTGCTCACTGTAATTACTTAGCAACTCAACCAAAGAAGGCTTAGTTAAGTGCGCTAAAAGCTGCTGGTAATGCTGCTCGTTTGGCTCAAATAAAATGCCGGCTTTTTTTAGCGTATAAATAGCCTGATGCGGCGAGGTTATTTCTTCATAATTAAGCGATTGCGCCTGCACTAAATAAGGCTTTCGCGAATACACACGCGCCAACATGCATTGGCTTTGCTCATCTAGCTGGTTAATTTTACTAATAAATTCACTGTGCTTGGGCTCAAGTAAATGCATACATTTACTAGTTATAAACTCAATAAGCTCTCTAAAATGCGCTAAATAGTATTTTGCTGGTAATTCTTTTTTCATAATATCGCCATGACTGTATATAAAAACAGTATCTAGCATTTATGCTTATTATT
This sequence comes from Pseudoalteromonas fuliginea, assembly GCF_000690055.1. Taxonomy (GTDB): domain Bacteria; phylum Pseudomonadota; class Gammaproteobacteria; order Enterobacterales; family Alteromonadaceae; genus Pseudoalteromonas; species Pseudoalteromonas fuliginea. The sequence goes on along the minus strand of NZ_JJNZ01000001.1, from coordinate 69,931 downwards.
CAATCTTAAACTTATAACTAAAACACGCTATAGTGAGCGTATAAAAGCAAATTCATTAAAAATAAAGGACTTACCATGAGCGCGCATCCGTACGATGTTTTATCACTCAATAACGGCGCAAATATTATTTTTACGCCTTGCCCTGGCACAAAAACGCAAAACCTAGCGGATTCAATCGCTACATTAAAGGCGGCTGGCACTCACATGCTGCTTTCACTTATGCCGCAAAAAGAACTTGAAAAAAACAACGTACAAACAATTAATAGTGAGTGCAATAAGCACGATATAACGTGGTTTCATTTACCTATAAATGACGACGAAGCACCCAAACAGCCTTTTACATCAAGCTGGAACACCCACAAAACCGACATATTACAGGCCATACAACACAAACAAACCATTGCCATACATTGTAAAGGCGGTACAGGCCGCACAGGGTTGGTCGCTGCGCTTATTTTAAATTCGGCAGGTTACACAAAAGAAGAAGTATACAGCCTAGTACAAGGCATTCGCCCTAAAGCGCTCACTATAGAATTGCAAAAAGAGTACTTTGAGAGCTTTGAGAGCTTTGAGGTGTAAGGCAGGAACTGGGGGTGATTTAGCACTATGGATAGTGCTAAAAATACTTTAATGCTAGTTATGGATTAGCAGCTGATGGGTTTAACCATTTGCTAGTTATCACTTAATCACAGCTATATTGATTTTAACTTGTAAGCTTTTTCCTGTACTCATCACTGAACTGTAATTCAGAAAAATAATCATCAATACGCTTCACACTATCTATGATAGGCTTAATTTCATCCCACGTATCAATCATAACTTTATGATATCTAACCATTCCAGGCCTTTGAAGACTCCCCGCAAGAAAGAAATCACTTGGTAATTGAGGATTCATTTGACTATTTTTTCTAAGCCAAAAAAGACCTACAGTATAAGATGACCATGAAGTTATATTAATGAGGTAGAGCCGATCTATTGTTGTTAATTTAGAATATAGCTCGAAGATCAATGGTGTAGTTTGCTCAAGCCTAATTAACGGTGGCGGATGCGAGCCTTCAGGAACTTCCATTGGAATATATGAATTAACCCCATGAAACCTATAAAGTACAAGTGCAAGAGCAGAAGAAAAATACCTAATCTCAGATTTAAGTTCGTCTCCTCCAAAGTGACGAAGCAAAGCCCTGAGACAAGAAACCATAGCGTAATAATCAGCAGCCATTTCCGTAACATGCGAAACGGCTGAAGCCTTCCCGGATAGCTTTGTATTAGTTTCACTATAATTCGCAGCGCAATCAACAATCTTATTGCCTTCATTACAATTATATAAAGATCGAATATGCCCGTGCTCTTGAAGTAAGTGCCCTAGCTCATGGAATAATATCCACGTGATGCCGCTTATAAACATGTTTTTACAGCAATGCTCTTGACCTGATTCAGTAGATAGAGTTTTTGGATATTCAAAATCTTTGAAAATAACATTAAGTTTTTGGTTGTCTGCGCCAAAATCAATATATAGGTGGTAATCTTCTATATCTCGATAAAGTAAAATTGCAGTCTCGTAAGTTAGGCCAATAAAGTGCTTTGGTGCATCGCTTACATCAGAATTTGTAGCGGCATATGCATAAAAGCACCTTTTTTCACCCCAACGAATCGACAATTTGCCATTTAGTTCCTCATATAATTCTGAATTTAAATCAGTAGTAATAGTAGAAAAAACATCACATGCTAAATCTATAATATCGATGTCTTTCAATAGTTATTTCCTTAGAATTTGGTAAGATAATCTACTTTGAGTGCCGCTGCATTATAGCAACTAACGTTTCAAACACGGGCGTAGCTTTGAGTTGTTAACCTTCAACATCTGTAGTTCTCTCGCTAATTCGTGCAAGCCTAATTTTAGATATTGGAGTGAGATCCTCACCGTCAAAATGAAGAATCCCCTCTTCTTTCATTCGCTCAACCTCTCTGATAACTCTATGCGAAGGCAAGAAGTCACCTAACTTATCCACCAACTCTCTAGCTATAGCTACCTTACCCATTCGACGAGTTTTGCGAATTTCAGATAAGATATGATTTCTTATAGTTTCTTCCCTAGCTTCAGATTCTACCATGCGCGACGTTTGAATAGCGTTTTCTAACAAATTCTCCAGCTCCTTTCCTATGCCAGAAACTTTCCCATCTGCAATTTTTTGTCTGTTTAAAATTTCATTAAGCTGTTTATCCAAAGCTGATTTTATCTCTGAGACCTTCTCATCAGCTTTTCTATCTGCCTCTTCAAGTATTTTATTTCTTTCCTCTTCGCTAGAAACTGATTCATCATCAACGTTCCATATGTGCTTTCGCATATCAGACACTGTTTCTTTCATCATCGAGAAAGTATCTGAGTACAATTTATCAAAAAGCTTCTCAAGTCGCTGAACACTTGCATCTATACCTTTCGCGGCTTCTGTTGTTGCTTTAGAAGCTTCATTTGACATCCGAAAAAACACAATCGATAACCAAATCGCTCCAACTGCAAGTATTAAAGATGCAATCGATGCAATGAATGCTACTAATTCAATTCCTGTCAAACTTGCCTCCACAGTTTCTGAGGTCATAATTATTCCCTGAAAGCTAAAAACTCATCTACGACATTTGTAGCTTTATAAACCGACAAATGTCCCTATATTCAATGCATTTACCTTAACCACCAAATAATCACTTGTAAACAATTACCTAACTTCCAATCAGTTTATGCAATCGCCAAAACATACCAAAATGGTAGAGAACTGTAATATTAGAAAAAACAGACACTTCCCATACAAACTTATTGTTTATTGAAATTCAGCATGTGTTATTTAAAAGGCGCTACTTAATTTCAAAGTATTGAATCTAACGCCTTTAAGCTAATACCTTTAAATTAAAACCTTTAAAACGGCTCAATTTATACTCGCCAAACCCTTTATACCTGCACAAATGTATTCAACCATAACGCTTTACGATATTATGCTCTTTTATATTTAATTTAACTTTCAGGGCATATAATGACAACGCACACACCGCCTTCCCACTCAGCCAACACAGCTGAAAACACCTCTCTTTTTTACGTAATATTTATATCGGCTGTGGCTGCTATTGGTGGCTTTTTGTTTGGTTTTGACTCGGGCGTTATTAACGGCACGGTGTCGGCGCTAGGTAATGCATTTAATTCAAGCAGTGTGGCTACGGGCTTTAATGTAGCGTCTGTGTTATTAGGGTGCGCCTTAGGTGCACTTGCTGCGGGGCCGCTGGCTGATAAGTTTGGTCGCCGTGCAATTATGATCATCACCGCGATTATTTTTGCCATTAGTGCATTTGGGTCGGGCATTAGCGAAAGCTCTGCGGAGTTTATTTTTTACCGTTTATTTGGTGGTTTAGGTATTGGTGCGGCATCGGTATTAGCGCCAGCTTACATTGCAGAAGTTGCGCCACCAGCACTACGTGGTCGTTTAGCTACACTACAACAACTCGCTATTGTACTGGGTTTGTTTGCTGCGTTTTTAAGTAACTATTTAATAGCTGATGCAGCAGGTAGTGCGCAAAATATTTTAATGCTTGATATAGCCGCTTGGCGCTGGATGTTTTGGGCTGAGCTTGTGCCTGCTGTGTTATTTTTAGTGGGTGTTTTGTTTATTCCGGAGTCGCCTCGTTATTTAGTGGCGCAAGGTAAAGTGGATGATGCAAAAGCGGTATTTAGTAAAATTTCGAACGACAACCTTGATGCGCGCAAATAAGCGATGTTAAAGGCTCTTTGCATAGCGATACAAAGCCAAGCATTCGCGATTTATTTATTGATAACAGTAAAAAAGTACACCCAATTGTTTGGGTGGGTGTTGCGCTGAGTGTATTTCAGCAATTTGTGGGTATTAACGTGGTATTTTATTACGGCTCTGAGCTTTGGCAAGCCGCTGGGTTTGACGAGTCGCAATCGTTATTTATAAATGTACTCGCAGGCACTACTAATATTGTATCAACCTTTATTGCCATTGCCCTAGTTGACAAGATTGGCCGTAAACCACTGCTATTAGTAGGCAGTATTGGTATGTTTATCAGCTTAAGCGCGCTTACTTATATATTTGGCAGTGCAGGCCTTGATGAAGCAGGCAAACTTGCACTTAGCGATAACATGGGTACGTTTGCGCTTATTATGGCTAACTTATTTGTGGTATTTTTTGGCTTAAGTTGGGGCCCAATTGTGTGGGTATTATTAGGCGAAATGTTTAATAACCGTATTCGTGGGGCAGCGCTTGCTGTTGCGGCTAGTGCGCAGTGGATTGCTAACTTTGCCATTACCATGACCTTCCCTATTATGCTGGCCAATATTGGCCTTGCTGGCGCTTATGGCTTTTATGCGTTATCGGCACTTATAAGTATATTTTTTGTTGTTAAATACATAAAAGAAACACGCGGTAAAACGCTCGAATCTATGTAGATTGATATTACATAGTCAGTAATGGCGAGGCTACTCGCCATTTAGCTACGAGCTTTAAAACTCAAATAATACACCCAATTGAGTTGTTTCATTGCGGCCGAACTCAACTTCAGTACTCGCATACGAAAGTGAAAGTAAAACCAGATCACCCAGCGGTACTTCAAATCTTACTTTATAAGTAAAATCAGTTCCTGAAAATTCCTCTTTTGCCTCAGGACCTGGGTTTAAAAAAAACCCTTGTTTAGTGTCTAATTCCCAGCGCGATAACCCAACCATTGGCACAACCCTAAAGTGTGTTGCTAAATCAAATGAATACCCTATCATTGCCTTAAATTCATACGTTTCGTAACTATCAAAAGTACCAAATAATACATCACTTGATGTATAGGCTAAATTAGCCTCTGTGACTACATTGTTTTCAAACTTATAACCGAGTATATAACCAAGCGAAAACCCGTCGGTGTCAAAATCTTCTTTTAAAATTGCAAAATCTTTATCTACTTTTATTTTTCCTGTACCAAGCTCAACGCCCATTCTTACTTGAGCCTCATTGGCATGTGTAGTAAAACTACTCATTAACAATGTAAATGCACTAAGTGTGATTATTTTTTTCATTTTATTATCCAATATTGAGTTGACCTTAAAACGACACTTTGTTGCTCCAAGGGTGTGTTCAATATATGATATTAAGCGTACCCAAATTAATCCACGGACATAACCGGACATTTTATGTATTGCGTTAGGAAACCTTTTGTCAAAATTGAAATCCCTCCTAAGCCGTAAAATATTTAATACCGACTTACAAGAGTGAAAATTGAACAATTCAAAAACTGCCCTTCTAAATCGAGGGCAATTACAGCAATATATAATAGAGCAATCGATAAAACATTTATGGCTTGCCAATCAAATAGGTGTAAGCGAAAAAACCCTTACCCGATGGCTTAATGGCTCAGTTACAAGAATACGTCTGAGTAATTTAAATAAGCTTGCGAGTGCTTTAAATTGTGAAAAAGGAAGCTTGATTGCCCGTTCAGAAGTGGATATTTACCCGAGTGAAGAGAACCGAGATATTTTAGTAAATGAATTGCATAACGATGGGCTTTTGTATGAACTAATGATGAGCAGTAAAATTAAGCTCGCTATTTCTTTAATTAAATCAACATTTCACTCCGCATTACCAAGCGCTATTGTGGCCAACTTCTATATTAAACTTGGTTATGCCGCGCTTATTCATCGTCAATATGAAAAAGCACTACAATATTTTGATAAAGGCCTTAATAAAGCAATTAAAGTGAATGATCTTCCGTTAGTGTTTTCTGCTAATTTAGGCACTGCAATTACTTTACTATTCTCTTGTGAGTTTAAAAGATCACACCATTATTTAGTAATATGTAATGCCACATTACAACACGCGAACCAAGAAAAGGCTCACTATTACAGCACAAATGCACTTTTCTATTTATATTCTGGTGATATAAACGCTGCAATCCAATCAGCTAATTTATGCTTAAACGAATGTGATATAACAACCGATTCAATAGAAAAGAATCTATTTAAGAGTACCGCTTTACAGCTGCTCGGCGCGTGTTATTTGTTACAAGGCGATATTGAATTAGCGTATACACTTTGCGCTGAATCACTAAACGTAGCCAATCTATCTGGGTATAATCGCTGTGTTGCGGTATCAAAAGGATACTTAGCCGCTATTCATTGCACAAACGCAAACTATGTACTTGCAGAGCAACTTATAGCCCAGAGTATTGCCTTAGTAAGTGACGAAGATATTGCACTACCGAGCTTGTTGTGTATCTCATTATTTATTTACCGAAAAACTGGGAACAGTTCAAAATTCGCGGTTTCTTTAAACGCACTAAACAAAATTTGTAACACCGCTACAGTCCCTAACACCTTTGCTATATATCAACTTTATTTAATAAATATAGAGCAAGGTGAGATGCACAAGGCATCTGAAAAATTAACTCATATCGAAAACACACTAACTCAGCTCTCACTCCCGCTTTGGCAGCCATGGTTAACTAAGCTAAGCTAGTATATTTTCAATATGTTAGTAAATCTTTTAACCAGAGTTCAGGTTATGTAGTTTTATTGCACTCATTTGTAAAAACTCACTTATTAGCTGGCTAATTTAATTAAGCTGCCAAGGCTTAATAAATTTTTCCAGATCCGCTTTTGTGACTGGTTTTTGTAAATAATGCGTAATGCCTTTTTTAAATAATTTTGCTATTTGAACATCATCTGTGAGACCCGACAAGATAGCTTTTGGTGTATCAGTATTTAAAGTACTTTTGCTTACTAACTGCTGCGCTACATCACTGCCAAATATTTCTGGCATAAATTCATCTAAAAGCAGTAAATCAAATTGATTATTTAAAGCTAGCGTTAATGCACTAGCACCGTTATCTGCACATGTTACCGAACAACCGAGCATTTCAAGCATCACTTTAGTCGCTACTTGACTTGGTAAGCTATCGTCAGCAACTAATACAGACAAGCGTTTTTGGGCAAACAATGAAGTTCGAATAGCGACCAAGTCTGTATCAAAAAAGGGCCATCCAAGCACATTGTCTGATAATTCTATGTCTTTATTTAGTTCATCAACTTTACCAATAGCATAAAGTTTTATACTGTTTTTTAAAAAGTTAGTATCCAGCTTTCGCATTAAAGAATGACTATTTAAGTGTCGTAAGTCCTCGAGTTGTAGAAATTCATTACAAGTATTTTCGTATAATCTAAAATTAAAAGCATACAGCTCATGAGTGTGCGCTGACATTATTGAACAGCTTTTAAATAATGTTTCGCAATCAGTTAAAACACCAACATTTTGATTAAGCTTAAGTGCTAAATCAATAGGTTGTTTGGTAACTAACAGACCATGCACATCAAATGTATTTTCTTGGTTAGCATCATCTATCCAATAGCAAACATTAACTCCTAAGGTATTCGCTCTAACTTTTAGCACAAAATTATCATTTACTGACTTCAAAGCAGGAATAATAAATTTTTCGCATTGCGCTAAAACGTGTTCATAAGGCGCATGTAAACATACGTAACTGCATTGCAACTCATTGATTAAAGTAATTGACATATACCGCTCTTGTGTTTCGCAGTATTTACCTATTACCCCTTGGATAATTTTTAAAATATGGCTTTGAGTATTCATATATACCTTATGTAACTTTGTATACTCAGCTTAAATCAAGTTACATGCCACATTTATAAACATTCTTTATTGAATATATTCAATAACTTAAAAATTAATATTAAAAACACTTTAGCCGTATTCGCATTTTAAAAATCATAATGCGAAGCATATTGGGGTAACTTCCTATATTTATGCTTTATTCGAACAGTCCAATCGATTTTTTGCGCTTTAAAATATTTTTTAATCATTTAAACTGATATCAATCAAATAAAGGAGAGCATTATGCTAACAGTAATTTTTGGCCGTGAAGGCTGCCCATTTTGTGTACGTGCAAAAGATGTTGCGGAGCAACTATCAAATGAACGTGATGACTTTAAATTTCGTTACATCGATATAATTAAAGAAGGCATTAGTAAGGCCGATCTTGAAAAGTCAGCAGGCAAACCTTGCCCAACAGTGCCGCAAATTTTTGTAGACCAAAATCACATTGGTGGATTTACCGAATTTGAAGCTTACGCAAAAGAAAACCTAGGCTTGTATAAATAAGCTTTGTATTAAATATGTTAACCAGATCAATAAACCCAATATTGAACTGGTTAAATTTCGACCAACATCAAACACATAGAAATTAGTTTCAATTTATACAAGCATTTGCCTCGCGAATCCTATATAATGCGCGCCTCTTTAAATTCGTTGAGGCGTATTAATGTCAGAACCAGTCACGTTTGAATCTCTAAATCTTTCTCCTGCAATTTTGAAGGCAGTTGAAGAGTTGGGTTACAAGACACCATCTGAAATCCAAGCTCAATGTATACCGTTATTGCTAGAAAGAAAGGACGTACTGGGACTAGCTCAAACGGGTACAGGTAAAACCGCAGCATTTGCACTGCCATTACTAAATAATATTGACCCGTCTGTGAAACAGCCACAGATCCTTGTACTCACACCAACACGTGAGCTTGCGATCCAAGTTGCTGAGGCATTCGAACAATATGCTAAACATGTTCGTGGTATTGAAGTATTGGCACTCTATGGTGGCCAAAGCTACAGTATCCAATTAAGCGCACTTCGTCGTGGCGCTCAGGTTATTGTTGCAACTCCAGGTCGTTTAATCGATCACATTAACCGTGGCACTATCAAGTTTGATGCTCTACAAGCACTTGTACTTGATGAAGCCGATGAAATGTTACGTATGGGCTTTATCGATGATGTAGAAAACATCATGGAAAAAACACCGCGCGAAAAGCAAACATGTCTTTTCTCTGCGACTATGCCTAAGCAAATTCAAAACATCAGCAGCAAATATATGAACAATCCTGAACAGGTTCATATCTCTGCGCGTAACTCGACAGTATCATCTGTTGAGCAAGTGTTTTGGAATGCAAGCGTACATAAAAATAAAGCAATTGTTCGCTTCTTAGAAGCTGAGCAATATGAAGGTGCTATTGTTTTCGTTCGTACACGTAACGATACAGTACAACTTGCTGAGTTATTAGAGCGCGAAGGTTTCTCTGCTGCTCCACTTAACGGTGACATGAACCAGCAAGCACGTGAACGCACTGTAGATCGCTTAAAAAGTGGCATGCTAAACATTGTTATTGCAACAGATGTAGCGGCTCGTGGTCTAGATGTTGACCGTTTAAGCTTAGTTATCAACTACGATATCCCACAAGATTCTGAAGCCTACGTTCACCGTATCGGCCGTACAGGTCGTGCTGGTCGTACTGGTAAAGCAATCTTATTCGTAAAACATAACGAACGTTATTTACTTAAAAATATCATTCGTCATACGAAGTCTGAAATTGCTCAAGTTGAATTACCAACAGCAAAAATTGTTGAAGAAAAACGTATTGAAGCGTTACAAGCAAAATTAACTATTGCGCTTGAAAACAAAGACATCACGTTCTTCAATGAAGTAGCGACTAACATGGCTGAAAAACTTGACCTTCCTCTTGAAAGCTTAGCGGGTGCGTTACTGTGTTTAGCACAGCAACAGTCGCCAATTAAAGTTGAAGAAGTTAAGATTCAACCTCGTGAACGTAACGAGCGTAACGACCGTAATTCACGCAACGACCGTGGTGACCGTGGACGTCGTAACGAACGTGGCGGCGAACGTGGTGGTGAACGCGCTGAGCGTAAACCTCGCGAACGTAACAGCCGTGATGCAGGTCCTATGGATACTTACCGTATCGAAGTAGGTCGTGAACATGGTGTTCAGGTTAAAAACATTGTTGGCGCTATCGCTAACGAAGCTGACATCTCAAGCAAGTTTATTGGTGATATTCGTCTACACGACAATCACAGCACGGTTCAATTACCGCAAAACATGCCTAAAGATGTACTTGATCATTTCCAAAAAGTGTTTATTTGTAAACGCCCTATGGGCTTAACAATTACCACTGATCAAGGCCCTGCTGAACCACGTGGCGAACGCTCTGAGCGTCCAGCTGGTGATAAGAAACGCAGCTTTAATAAAGATGACGGCGCACGCGGTGATAAGCGCAGCGGTCCTCGTAAAGAACGTCGCCCTGTAAGCTTCACAGCTAAATAAGCAACGACTCTTTAATAAAAAAACCTTGCCACGAAAGTGACAAGGTTTTTTTGTTTTTAAGCTGCTACAGTGAAAAAAAAGTAAACTTCCGCGTCAATTCAATAGCGGCTTGAGATAGTTTTTTTAGCCTGAGTTCGGGTTACTTAATGCCTATAAATACATTTCTCTGATTTTTAAAATAACAAAAATTCTGTAAACTAGACAAAGGCTATAGTTCACGGACGAATTAAAAATTGAAAAAGATTTACGACAACTTGCTCCTTGTAGCAATAATACTCCCCATTTTATTATGCATCACTCTTCCTATTTTAATGGACTTTACAGATCCACCATTCATCTCAAATGAACTATACGACGTTGTTTTCTTTATAACCCTCCCTATTATCTGTTGTGCACTATTTATCTATTTAAATATACTTATATTCAATAAATATAAACGCTGCAGTAAATATAGAGAATCACTTAAATACAATTTCTCAGATACTAAAATGAAATTAGCATTCATTTTCATGTACCCATTATCCCCTTTATTAATCTTTGGAATACTCTATGTTTTTATCTCTGATCCTATTAAATTATGGGCTTACTACACGCAAGGCGACTATTGGTATAAAGAATACATCCTGACCGATGTACAAGAGTGTGGCACTGAGTATGAAAATAGCTGTACTCGTTTATACTTCAAAGACCCTAAAACGAATAAGATTCATGATTTTAGGTGGTATGACAATAAGTCTACAATAATGAACAACAAAAATGATTATGTGTATATTGTTGGAGAGGCCAGCTTATTTGGCTATATAGTGAGAGATTTAGAAAGGTAACTTAGACTCATTTTTACATTACAGGACTTTTATTTAAAAACCTCACTCAAGTGAGTGAGGTTTTTAAAGGTTTAGGTTAAGGCAATGCTGGATAAATGTAGCTTGCATCTAAACCTAAAGGAATACCAAGTGCCCAATAACCTAATAAAAAGATACTCCAGCCAATCATAAAGGCGATTGAGTACGGCAGCATAATAGCAATTAAAGTGCCTATACCGGTACCTTTGACATACTTTTGACAGTACACAACCACCAATGGGAAGTATGGCATTAACGGTGTAATAATATTAGAGCTTGAGTCACCTACACGATAAGCGGCTTGAGTTAAGTCTGGCGAAATACCAAGTTGCATTAACATCGGTACAAAAATGGGGCCAAGTAACGCCCATTTTGCTGAACTTGAACCTACAAACAAGTTAACAAAGCCAGTTAAAAAGATAATGCCCACAACCGTTACTGCACTTGGCAATTCCATCGCCTTTAATAACTGCGCACCTTCAATTGCGAGCAGTGCACCTAAATTTGATTTACTAAATGCAGCAATAAATAGCGAACAGAAAAACGCCATAACGATATAATACGCCATGCCGCTCATCGCTTTACTCATTGCATCAATCATATCTTTTGAAGTTTTAAAGGTACCTACCGTAAAACCATATACAGTGCCTGGAATCCAAAAAAGTAAAAATATTAATGGTACAATTGATTGCATTAAAGGAGAGCTAAAATTAGTAAGGGATCCGTCACTACTGCGCATTGCAGAATCGTCTGGAGCAGAGACAAATGCTAATAACGCAAGTCCTGCAATCATCACGGTACTGGCTATATAAAAGGCACGTTTTTCATCACTACGTGCATCTTCAAATACAGGTAAATCCTCTTTAGCACCATCAACCGCTGTTTTTTGTAAACGTGGTTCAATAATTTTATCGGTAATGTACCAGCCTAATGCCACAATAAATAAGCTAGATGCTGAAGCAAATGCCCAGTTATTTAATGGGTTAATTGCTATTGCAGGATTAATTATTTGCGCCGCACTTTGGGTAAAGCTTTGTAGTAATGGGTCGATACCCGATGGAATAAAGTTAGCCCCAAAACCACCACTGACTCCTGCAAATGCAGCTGCAATACCCGCAAGCGGATGGCGTCCTGCAGCATAAAATATAACACCTGCAAGTGGAATAACTAATACATAACCTGCGTCAGTAGCGGTATGGCTCACAATGGCCACTAAAATGATTGAAGGCGTTAATAGCTTTTTAGGAGTAACTTTAAGCATTAACTTAAGACCAGTATTAATAAAGCCCGAATGCTCTGCAACACCGACACCTAACATAGCTACTAAAACAACACCTAAGGGAGCGAAGCCAGTAAAGGTTTTTACCATAGAGGATAAAAAGGTAGCAAGCGAATCACTTGCCAGCATATTATTAATAATAATCGCTTCACCGGTACGTGGGTCTATTGCATCAAAACTCACGCTTGAAAACCACCACGACAAAAACCAAATTAATAACATTGCAAATAGAAATATTACTGCTGGATCTGGAAGCTTATTTCCTACTCGCTCAACAAAATTTAAAAAACGCGCTACAACCCCTGAAGGTAAAGCATCTTGATTATTATTCATTCTTATTGTTCCTAAAATTTATTTCAGTAACAATACCCCACAAAAATGAAACAGTAAATTAACATTGAAATTTACTTTAAAAGTTTTGGGCACAAAAAAACACGATAGTGATAAACAAATCGTGTTTTTTGCCACTTAGGGTTAAGCGAGGGCCTTAACTTCTTCCCACAAGCGTGCAACTAATGTTTTGTCTTCTTCGTTAAGCTCGCCGTTGCGATATGCTTTTACTAAGCTTTGCTCTACTGTTTCGTTTAGCTCATCGATACTAATTGTTAGCTTTTCTACTTCGGCATAGCCTACTGCAAGATCATAGTGGCCTCGTAAATAGCCGCCTGCAAATAACTCATCGTCAGTTGCTTTTATTACTAAATCATCGAAGTACTGCTGGGCTGCATCGATATAGTTCACTAAACTCATTTATTAATCTCCTAGTTTTGCAAAGCACCTGTATTTTCAATGTTGTGGTGCCCTACTGCATACATAATATGGTCGTTAAATCCGGTGGTTACTTTAATATAACCCGTTAATTCATCATCTAATTCGCCATCGCCTGTATCACAAATAAGGGGGCGGCCATTAAGCGCTTGTAGTTTTGTTTTTGTTGCTACTACAATAATATTTTCTTTGCCAATTGCGCGTATAAGCACAGGACTCAATTGCTGGTTACCACGGCCAAATATATGCCCTTGCCCGCCAATGAGCGTAATGACTAACTTAGTACTTTGATCATGTGTAAGCTCAAGCAATTGCTTAGCCGTTAAATCTTGGGCAACTAAGGTTTGATCTTTTATTAAATCAACGCCAAGTAACGTATTTTCAAGACCCATTTCTTCCATTATGGCTTCAACCGTTGAGCCGCTACCCATAATATAAAATGTGTCTTCATCCATTTGCGATACAACATGCGCTGCAATGTCGGCAAGTACGAGTTCGTCGGTTTCTTTACCGCCATTTTTAACCGCTTGCATATAGCGTACTTCGCTAGGTGTTTGCATTTCGCCGTAGCGTTTGGCTTTTACTGTGCCTTGCCTGAAAGCATCTTCATCTATATCCATTACATCTGCATCGGCTAAGGTAACTAACTCACCCTTAACCAACATTTCGACTACGCGCCCTGCAGCCTTTGGCGTAATAGCGTAAACACCAGAATGAATTTTACAACCTGCGGGGATACCAAGTACAGGAATGGTATCCTCTATTGCATGGCAAATGTTACGTGCTGTACCGTCGCCTCCGGCAAATAAGACTAAATCAACACCAGAGTTTTTAAGTATTTTTGCTGCTTGTTCTGTGTCATTTGCGGTTGTTATTGCTGCAGTGTTATATACAACCTCTACATTAAAGCCCAAAGCTTTTGCTGTTTGCTCACCCATGTCACCGTTAACAGTGTAAATAGTTAAGCGTTCTTTATAAGGTAATAGCACCTCAAGCGCTGCTTTTGTACGGCTATTTGCTTTTGGCTCTGCACCTAATTCAATTGCTTTAGCGGCTGTGTGCGCGCCATCACTGCCTTTTAAGGCAACTGTGCCGCCTAAACCTGCTACAGGGTTTACAATTAAGCCTAATTTAAACGCCATTACAAAGCTCCTTTGGATGTTGCCAATTAAATTGCTGCGCTGTTAAGGGCCACGTTGTATTGTAAAAATCACACAGTGCTTTTAAAAGTGACTCTGTACGAGAGTTAAAGCCATTTTCGATTAGCGATAATACCCGTGCATGTACTCGCTGCTGAAAATCAAACCGACATGTTTGCTCGCCGTTTAAGTTATCCACCGACACATTAAAATTAAACCCTGCTGCGGTGCTTAATAACCACTCTATAGCTTGGGGCTTTATTTCTACCTTTTCAAACTCAGCTTGTTTTTGTTTGTCGCGCCCGTCTGGGCAGTACCAGTAGCCGTAATCTTCTAATAACCGACGTGCATCACCGGCCACCAGCCAGTGTGCTATTTCATGTAATGCACTGGCATAAAAACCATGCGCAAATACAACTTGGTGATATGGCACCTGCTCTGTTGCTGGTAAATACACAGGCTCACAATCGCCTTTTATCAGTCGTGTATTGTGACTTTGATAAAAAGTGCGCTCAAAAATTGAAATTAGATCAGCTATTTGATGCATAAAAATTGATTAATTCGTCTCGGTTACAGCGCCATATTAGCGCACTAAAAACGAGACGAATTGTACGGGCTTTTACAACTAAAGTAAAAATAAGGCGTGATAGTAAAATATAAGCGGATTAATCTTTCACTTTATTGATATTTTTAATAATACCAAAACAGTAAAGCGTATTGGCAAGTTCTTTACGCTGTGCTTTTTCGCTTGAGGTTTTATTGGCTAAGCTAGTTAACATATCGTACCGTTTACGTAAAGTTAGTATATATCTGGCATGCTTACGGCATTCAAAACAACGTGTACAGTGTGAATCGACCCAAAAATCAAGTACCTCAAACCAATATTGCTGCTCTTGAGCAAAAAAAATAAATGCCTTAGAGCAACTTTCGCACTTCTCTTCAATATCAACATAAAGTGCCCGAGGGTCAATGGCATAGTTTTGCTTTTTTATATCAGCCAATATTACCGTATTAGGGAAGTATTTAAGCCTCGAGTAACGCCAGTGCGCATTCTCTATCGCCTCTATTGTCACTGAGGTATTGGTAGATATCGGTTTATTGCCATACCTTAGGTGATTTAGATACATGAGCTGCCTAGTTTAAAACTTATGATTTTAAGGCATAGAACATGCCATATGAAAAATAATAATTATACAGGCGTTCCTGCTTCATCACACTCTACAATATCGGTTTCGGTTAATGCCTGAGTGATCCATACTTGCAATACTGGGCAGCGCATAACAAAGTCACAATATTGTTGCGCCTCTGGCGATAACGTAATTTGATAGGTTTTTAAGCGCAGTACAACAGGCACATACATGGCATCAGCAATACTAAAGTCACCAAAAAACCACTCATTTGGAAACACATCTTGTTGCTGTGCAAATATCTCGTCTATACGGGCTATGTCTTTTAGTGCTTCGCTCGATAGGTCTACTTTACGGGTAGCTCTTATATTCATTGGCATTTCGCTGCGCAACGCCATAAAGCCTGAATGCATTTCAGCGCTTAGCGCACGCGCTTTAGCTCTTTGGGTAATATATTTTGGCCATGCAGCGCCAGATAAGTAAGCATCGTTAATATATTCACAAATTGCTAGTGAATCCCAAACCTGTAAATCACCATCGATTAACGCTGGAACTTTTTGCAAAGCAAAGGTCTTTTTTAGTTCATTGTAAAAGTCGGGGGTGTCGAGTACCAGCTGGGTTTCTTCAAACGGTATATTAAATTTACTCATCAAATACCAAGCTCGGAGCGACCAACTAGAGTAATTTTTGTTTCCAATAAATAAATGCATTTAAATTTCTCACTAAGTAATACATATTTGGGAAAATGAATAACCTGAACACTGGAAAGATCTATCTCAAGCAACTATTTTCGACTAACTGCATTGAATTTACTTGCAATGAACTAGCTATTTACGCATAAATCTGACTAGTTACTATTAAAAGTGCATAGCTAGAGAAAAGTAAATTAAAATATCATAATGTACTGGCTATTGATTTAGCAAAGATGTTTTTCAAGTATGTAAAGCACCTTTTCCTGACAACATAATAGTTAACCTGAACTCTGGGTAATAAATCTATCTCGAGCAGCTATTTTCAGCACTAACTACGTTTACTAACAAAACGGTCAGGAGAGCTTACGCACTAATAAAAAATAATTATGACTACAAAACAGCTGGACCAGGGACATAAAAAGCAATTAGAGCTATACATAAGTGCTCATCTAAACTCTATTGTGTAGAACGAATTGATTAATTATGTGAATCCATATAATTGTACTGGAGAAACTTCCCTATTCTAATGTTTTATTAAAGCGCAATGAAGCAATAATTAACCCAACGAAGACAAATACCCCTAACCAAATAGCATCATATTCTAATATTAAAATACTTGCATCTCTCAATACAATAGCACGGATAATTCGCATGAAGTGAGTTGCAGGAAGCGCCTCAGCAATCCATTGTGCAACAATAGGCATCGCCTCATAAGGAAACATAAACCCTGATAGCAGAATAGAGGGTAGTAAAATAAATATAGTCATTTGCATAGCTTGCAATTGCGTTTTTGCTATCGTTGAAATCATTAACCCTAATGTTAAACTTGCTGCAATAAATAAAATAGATCCTACTAGCAAAGAAAGTATCCCTCCATGAATTGGGACAGAAAAAACCCAAAAACCAACGCTTAAAATAATAACAACTTGTATCAACCCAACGAACACATAAGGAGTTATTTTACCAACCATTAACTCAATCGGCCGCACCGGAGTAGTTATTAAAAACTCCATATTTCCCTGTTCTTGTTCACGAACGATTGCCGATGAAGTAAACAAAATCATTGTCATTGTCAAAATAACAGCCACTAAACCTGGAACAATATTAACTACTGTTCTTTGCTCTGGATTAAAATACTGAACCACAGCAAAACTGGGAGCCTTTTGAATAATAGGCCGATTACTTATCTCATCCAACGGCATATTACGTAGCCCTCTAATTGCAGATGAAATAACCGTATCAGAACCATCCACTATCCATTGCCCAATAGGTCTAGTCATTGACGAATTAATTTGTTGATGATTATAAAGAGAATGATCAAATAGCCGCCGAGTCAAATCACTTGGTAAATATAATACCGCTTTAATTTTGCCTTGTATAATTGCTTGCTCAGCTTCTTCGATTGAATTATATCGTGCAACAAAGTTAACCGATTGAGTAGCCGTAATTGCTTGTTCAATGGCTCTGCTTTGTGATGTTTGGCTAAAATCCACGAGCGCAACCGGGATATGCCTTGCATCAGTATTAATTGCATAACCAAATAGCATTA
This sequence comes from Pseudoalteromonas fuliginea, assembly GCF_000690055.1. Taxonomy (GTDB): domain Bacteria; phylum Pseudomonadota; class Gammaproteobacteria; order Enterobacterales; family Alteromonadaceae; genus Pseudoalteromonas; species Pseudoalteromonas fuliginea. Next base: position 52,371 of record NZ_JJNZ01000001.1, on the reverse strand, counting down.
GTTGTACTAATGGGATCATCAAAATCATAGCAAAAGTCATTCGGTCTCTAGATAGTTGTTTTAATTCTTTAATAAAAATCGCATAAATTCTAGTCCACATTTCTACCTCCAGTACAGGCGACAAAAACATCCTCAAGACTTGGGCGAACGATTAGTGCTTTTCGATTGTTGCTAAATTTTGCTATAAACGTTAATGGGTCTTGTACACAATGTTTTACTAATACTCTAAGGTGTGCACCAATTTGAGCCGCTGACAAGACGTTAGAGTTTATAATGAGTGTATGCTTTAACTCTCTTAATTTGTCTCCACTTACTTCGACAACATGCGCTGGCATTGCATCCATTAATGTTTGAGGGGAACCATCAGCGCGCTTTTTACCTTGTTCTAAGATAGCCAGTGCATGACAACGTTCGGCCTCATCCATGTAATGCGTAGATACCAAAATAGTGGTTCCTACATCACACAAATCAAATAACCGCTCCCAGAACTCACGTCGATTTTGAGGATCGACAGCAGAAGTTGGTTCATCAAGAAATAAGAGTTCAGGGGAATGTAAAGTTGCACAAGCAAGTGCTAAACGTTGCTTCTGTCCGCCACTCATAGAGCCTGCAAATTGATTTTTCTGTTGTTCTAAGCCATATAAGTGGAGTAACTCTTGAACCCGAACTTTCTTACGCTGTCTTGAAAAGCTGTAAATTGAACCAACGAAATTTAAGTTTTCTTCTACTGTTAAAGTGTCATATAAGGAAAATTTTTGCGTCATATAACCTATACGCTTTTTAAACAACTCTTCATTACCTAATAATGGCTTTCCTAGAATAGTAACGTCTCCCTCTGTCGGCGTTAATAAACCGGTTAATAGACGAATACTGGTCGACTTACCACACCCATTAGGTCCTAAAAAACCATATATACTTCCTTTTGGAATATTTAAATCGAGCTTATTCACAGCTAGTTTATCACCAAAACGTTTACTTAAACCTTTAGCTTGTATTGCATGCTCAACTGTTTCAGACACAATATTTCCATAGTTACTCATGGTATATGCACCTCAACAGCAAGCCCTGTGGGTAAGCTTTCTGCTTGCAAAAGATCAATATCAGTCAAGTACATTAATCGCGCTCTATCGCGTTCATTTAAAGCATAAAATGGAGTGTAGGCAGGTTGTGAACGAATATTGCGTACTCGTCCTTTAATAGGTGTATTAATTCCATCAGCAAATACATCAATTGGATCACCTACCTTAACCTTCATCAATGCTGATGCAGGTAAGTAAACTCTGGCATAAGGCTTAGCAATAGCTAAAACACTCATTAGTTCCGTCCCTGTAATTACACGGTCACCTTTATACCAAGGTAGGCTGTCAATAATGCCATCGACAGGTGCTTTAATAGTTAGGTCTTCTGCTGTTTTTTGTTGCCATAATAAAGCCGATTTTGCAGCGTCCACTCGAGCCTGAGCTTGTGACAAATCTTGCTGACGCGCGCCATTTTTTAACTCTAACCACTGCGCATGAGCAAGATTTTGTTTAGCTTTGGTACTATTTCTCTTTGCTTTTGCTACATCCATATCAGCAGTACCAACAGCATGGTTTTTATAAAGTTTAATAATACGTTGATACTGATCCAGAGCTTCTTTACTGTCTGAACGTGTAGCATCTAGGGCTGCTTTTGCCGCATTTAATTGCTCAACACGAGTACCAGCATTTAGTAAACTCAATGCCGCACTTACTTGTGCTAGTTCGGCATTTCGTTGAGAAACCAGTGCATTCGCACGCACTGTATCAAGCTGTAATAAAATATCTCCTTGATGAACAACAAGCCCTTCGTGTACCTTTATATCAACAATCTGCTCTGACGCAGGGGATGAAAGCTTAATTCTGTCGCGCTCTACAGTTCCCATTGCATAATCAATATCTTGCGTATCGCAACCAGATAGAAAAAGTTGACCTATAAATAACAATAACAAGCACATTTTCATAATGATCCGCCCTCCTCATTGTCATCACTTTGGTTATTTGGAAAGTTAAACAACCCCTGTTCTAAAAGAGTCTGATTATGTTCCGCCAGTCCCATTAACCAGCGTTCTCTTATCTCAACACCTAGTTGCTTTTGTACATATTCAGGAGCTAGTAACGGAAACACCATTAAACTCATAAAGCTTAAACGTATAAAATCTGTATTAAGGTTTGGATTAAGGTGACCCTGCTGCTCAAATGCTTTTATCCAGCTTTCGGAACACCGTAAAATGTTATCAAAAACACTAGTTAAAATAGCGAAAGTTTGCGGATTATCCTTTTGCCCTAGTACATGTAAAATCAGTTTTGGTAGCATCGGAGTTGCTGCTATCATCCGGTAATAGGTCTGCATTAGTCGTAATGGGTTGAGCTGTGCATCTGGAGTCAAATCTTGCTGAAATTGCGCTATCACGGGCGCTAATGTATCTTGCATTACGGCTTCAAACAAACCTGCTTTTGAACCAAAATAATAGCGAATCATTGCAGCGTCTACATTCGCTTCTTTAGCTATCTTTCGCGTTGAAACGCTATCAAACCCTTTTTCTGAAAAACAAATTTTGGCGGCGTCAATCAGGCTTTGTCTGGCTGATTCTTGGTTAGGGTCATCTTGTTTGGGTCTGCCTGCTTTGGCTGTCATAATGCTCTCTGCTTATTAATTCATCTATTGATGAATATAAACCACTTTAGCATTGCTTGATATGAAGATAATTCCTCAAAATAACCCTTGTTGAAGAGTTTAATAAATCAATTGCGAAAAAATAAACTCATTAATGAGAAAAACTTCTAAACATTGACGATTTATTCTATAAGTTGTGTATATTTTTTTGTAAAAAACTAATCGTTTATGATTACGTCTTAGGAATAGCCGCTACATTTTGCTGCCAATATGTTACAGGCAAGTGAATGGACAATACGTAAGAAAAGTTATCAATTTTATTTAAATTTTTAATATAAACAGCTTCAACGCGAAGCTCATATTCTGAATACTATATTAAGTTAATTTCATATTTTTTTGATATGATTTTTTAACAAGCAGGTGTTACGCGTATTTGCTTTAAAAAACGCATCAAATATATCGCCAAAAAATGGCACTAAGCCGCCCACAAAATCAATGAGCATATTAATGATCATCTTAGTCTTTATACGTTTACTCACACCTAAACGCTGCGCTTCTATAAGCACATAGCTTGATAAAATTAGCCCTGCGGCATCACCTATAACAGGGACTAAGCCAATCACAGCCTCCAAACCTATATTAAATTTAGTAAAAGGAATGCCAATGCTGCTATCTGTAAAATGACTAAACCTTTCCAAACGTTTCAGTGTTGATTCATATTCAGCGGATGTGAGCGTAGGTTGAATATTTTTACTCATAATAGCTACTTTTTATTTAATGTTGTTATATATAAACACTAGGGAGTGTTAATACTAAATGAATTACAAAACTAATAAATTGGTACTTAAAGTTGGCTTTAAGATCAAAATCGTTAGCAAGCCCGCATGATAAGTACATGAAAATCGATCCAACAAATAAAACAACCTCGAGATCAATAATCAATACAAACTATGCATATAAATGGAAACTTTGAGAGAGATTACTTATTTGCAATAGCTATCAAAGCACTTTATAAAAACAAGTCCCCCTCGCTTTACATACATTTTTTTCTTAGTTAAAATCTAGGAAATTATGCAAGGATTGCCTATGAATAAATCTATTTATTTACCTCGATTCGCCATCTTGTTAATTCTTATTTGTGCTATTGTTTTTCCAGCCCTTAGTCAAGGAGAAGATATGTTTAGCTGGTTCAGAAAAAAGAAAGAAGTATTTTTAAGTCCTGATGTCAACGGCATCGTTACAGAAAATGGCATGCCAATTGCTGACTTAGAAATAATACGCTCATTAACATACATTGATGGCGTTGAACGACTTGATTCCGTAATAACAAGTGATGACGGGCGCTTTCATTTACCACGAAAAACTATACTTTCTTCTATCCCTAATAAATTAATTTCCGAAGATCGCGTCCACCAGAAGATTTTTATTAGGAAAGGTAACAACTTAATTATTGGTTTGTGGGGGGCTACACAACCAGGCATTTCAGAGCTACCTGAATTCACCGAAAAGCTTAAGTTTTTAAAGTGTGAAATAACTAATCAATTAGTCAGATTTGAATTTAAAAATAATACCAACAAATTTCTCAATAGAACCGCGACAAGTATTTGCAGATGGGATGAAGATTACAACCCAACGTGGGTTATGGAAAACGGTGAAGAAAAGTACGAAGTCCATAATGGCGATTTGAATGATTTAACAGAACGTTTCACAGGGAAGAAGGTTGAGCTATGAATAAAACAATATCACCAAGTACGGCAGCTTCTGTCGCAAATAGAGTTTATGACATAAGAAAAAGCTATGACTTCAGCGGGGAGTTTCATAATGACTTTGTCAGAAACTTTAAAGTGACTAACAATCAAATTCAGGGCGTTAGTGGTGGGTTAATAAACCAACTTATAAACCGTACGACAGGCTTCGCTCTGACTGCTGAAGGTGCTTCACCACAATTCAAAAATCACCATATTATTGCTATTCGTGGTACTGTTTTCTCATCTTGTGCAGATTGGCTAACCAACTTAAATGTTGCAACAACCCTTGGCCCTAAAAACTTGGAGGTACATTCAGGTTTTGAGAAAGCTTTCATTAGTATGGAGCCTATGTTTAATTCTTATATAAAAAAACATAAACCAGAATTTTTGCATATTGTGGGGCACAGTTTAGGTGGTGCTATTGCTCAGCTTACGGCTATCTGGGCTAGTAAAAAAGGTATACCTACGAATTTGTATACTTTTGGTGCGCCTAGAGTAGTATTAAATAATTCAATACACTCAGCAGCAACTAATATCGGTCAATATCGAGTTACTCATGGCGCCGATCCTGTACCTTGTGTACCAGCCTGGCCATTCAGCCATACCTCTAATGAATATCAAACAGCTATGAATGAAGGATCCTTTTTCAGTCTTGCCGCACACTCTATGGAAAAAAGTCAACCTGGTTACGTTAATACAGTTGCTGCATACAGTGATTATGCAAGTATGGAAAATTCTTTGAAGACCCTACATCATAATCATACTGTTTTAAAGTATTCATCTCGTTACAACGTAACCTTTTCACTCAAATGGCAACGAATAATTACAGACGGCCTAATAACTTTTTTAAAGAAAACAGGACAGTACGCTTTTATTTCAGTCCAAGCAGGATTAGGTCTCGGACTAACTTTCTATGACACCCTTGCCCGATGTTTATTTGATTCTGTAGTCAAATTTGTAGAATTAACTGAAGAATTAAAAGGCTTAATTGGTCATATGCTTGCGTTTGTGGGGAAAAAAACTTACGAAGTTAAGGAGCTAAGTAAGCAATTCATCAGATGGGTGCTCGGTTTGATGATCAAAAAGCTTTACATGGTTGCAAAACAAGCTATTGATCTTATTTAAATTAAAAGGAGCGCGGCCGCCTCATAAGGTTTAACCGCGCTCATAATAAACACTTACACTGAGCCGTTAATTGGCCCGTGTTCGTGGTTTACATGTGGATTTTGTCCGCGTTGACGCAGTAAATGGTCCATTAATGTAATAGCCATCATTGCCTCAGCAATCGGGATTGCACGAATGCCAACACACGGATCGTGACGACCTTTAGTGATCATCTCAACCGCTTCATTGCTTGTATTAATGCTGTTACCTGGGATGGTAATGCTCGAGGTTGGCTTTAGCGCAATAGAAGCAATAATGTCTTGCCCTGTCGAAATACCCGCAAGTACGCCACCTGCATGATTTGATGTAAAACCTTCAGGGGTTAGTTCATCACGATGCTCAGAGCCTTTTTGCTCAACTACGTCAAAGCCATCACCAATCTCAACGCCTTTAACAGCGTTAATACTCATTAATGAATGTGCAAGTTCGGCGTCAAGACGGTCAAATACTGGCTCTCCAAGACCAACAGGTACATTGCTTGCCACTACTTTTACTTTAGCGCCAACTGAGTCACCTTGCTTTTTAAGGTCACGCATATATTCGTCAAGCGCTTCAAGCTTACTTGCATCAGGGAAGAAGAATAAGTTATTTTCCACTTCATCCCAGTCAAACGTTTCCGCCTTAATAGGGCCAAGCTGACTTAAACATGCTTTAACTTCAATACCATGAAATTGCTTTAAGTATTTTTTAGCAATAGCACCTGCCGCTACACGTATCGCGGTTTCGCGTGCAGATGAACGACCGCCACCGCGATAATCGCGCAAGCCGTACTTATGCCAATACGTGTAATCGCCATGACCTGGGCGAAATACATCTTTAATTTTGCCGTAATCTTGCGAGCGTTGATCGGTATTTTCAATCAATAAACCAATGCTGGTACCTGTGGTTTTACCTTCAAAAACGCCTGCTAATATTTTTATTTGATCGCTTTCACGGCGCTGCGTTGTGTAACGGCTTTGGCCTGGTTTTCGGCGATCTAAATCAATTTGTAAGTCGGCCTCTGTGATTTCAAGACCTGCGGGAGTACCATCAACAACGCCGCCTAATGCAACGCCGTGGCTCTCACCAAAGGTGGACACTTTAAATAACTGCCCAATGCTATTACCTGCCATTAACTTTCCTCATTCCTAATGACTACCAATAGCCAAGCACAGGGCTTGGCTATTCATTTTTTTACTTATTTTGCAAAATACTCATCTAGCTGCTTTTTGCTAATTACAAATACACCTAAGCCGCCTTGTTCAAATTCAATCCATTCAAACGGCGCGCCCGGATACAGTGCATCCATATGTACCATAGAGTTACCAACTTCTACAAATAACAAACCGTTATCTGTTAGATGATCACTCGCTTCGCTTAATATAGTACGGGTTACATCTAAACCATCGTGGCCTGATGCAAGCCCAAGCTCTGGTTCATGATGAAACTCACGTGGCAGGTCAGCCATATCTTCTGCATCAACATACGGTGGGTTTGCTACTATTAGGTCGTATTTTTGACCTGGTACACCGCTAAATACATCAGATTGAATCGGTAACACGCGCTCAGTTAACATGTAATCGTTAATGTTTATGTCTGTCACTTCAAGCGCTTCATACGATATATCTACCGCATCAACTTGTGCCTGCTCAAAAGCTTGCGCAAGTGCGATTGCGATACAACCCGAACCCGTACATAAATCTAATATACGGTTAACCGATTGTGGCTCTTCAAGCCAGGGTGTAAAACGGTTACTGATAAGCTCAGCAAATGGTGAGCGAGGTATAAGTACCCGTTCATCAACATAAAATGGCATACCCGCAAACCATGCAATGTTTGTTAAGTAAGGTACTGGCGTGCAGTCGTTAATACGTTCTGCAATAAGACCCGCAAGTCGGTTTTTTTCTGTGCTTGTTAAACGCGCGTGCATTAATTCTTTTGGCGCATCAACAGGCAAGCTAAGCGCAGGCAGTAATAAGCTTACAGCTTCATCCCATGCGTTATCTGTACCGTGTCCAAAAAATATACTACTACTTGCAAATTGGCTTGTAGTCCAACGTAACCAGTCATGTAAAGTTGACAGTTCTGCAACGGCTTCTTCGAGTGTTGCTTCTTCTATTTGTAAATCGCTCATATATTTTTACCTGTATTAGCTTACTGACTGTTTTGAGTCTTTAAGACGATTGCATTGCCTATCTGCGCTGGGCAAATTACAATTGCCCCCTCATTTAAGTATTGTACCGCCTTTTGCGCTGCGTTTTTACGTTTTTTTGTTTAGGTAATAGTTATGAAAAAAGACACTCCATCACATTCGTCCCTAAGCAATGACGACATAAGCTTATTTCGTCAAACGATCACAGGCGCTAAAGTATTTAAACAAGATACTCATCGTTTTGATACAAAACCTAAGGTGTCACAAGCTAAGCAATTTGCCCAGCAAAAAAAGCAGGCTCAGTCTGAATTTTTTTTCTCAGACGTTTATATTCCCGATATAGACACCCACGGTACGGTTAAATATGTAAAACCTGGCCAAGATAGCTTCCTAGCTAAACAGCTTCGCCGTGGTGACTTTGCACCCGATTTGACGCTAGATTTACATGGCTTAAATAAAGAACTTGCTAAAGATGAACTCGCTGGACTCATTCACGAGTGTAAAAAGCAGCATTATTATTGCGCATGTGTAGTGCACGGTATTGGCGGCGGTGTACTAAAGCACAAAGTACCGCAGTACTTAGTACAGCATCCTGACGTAATAGCGATGCACCAAGCCCCTCTCGAATATGGTGGAAGAGGCGCTGTACTTATTTTAATTAATTTACCGCAAAGTGATGAATTTAGACGCTAACTTTAGCCATTACTAGGATGTAACTACGTGCATATTTTTTCAATTATTTTTCCGCTCATTTTTATTGTTGCGTTTGGTTATAGCTGTTGCCGATTAAAATTTTTCGACAAGCAGCATATCGCAGGCCTGAGTAAGTTTACCTTTTATATTAGTTTGCCTGCTTTTTTATTATTAAATATGTCGCAAATTAACTTACAGCAAAGCATTAGCCTTTTTGCATTTTTGAGCTTTTACATACCTGTTCTGAGTGTATTTGGGGTGGGTATTTTAATTGACCGCTTTTATTTAAGTAAAAAACATTTAAAAAATTACCAACAACACGGTGTCTTTGGACTTGCTTCTAGCTATTCAAATATGGTGTTAGTGGGTATCCCTATTGTTATTGCATCGCTTGGCAAAGAGATGATAGCCATTGCGTTTATGATCATTACTTTTCATAGCACATTGTTATTTGCACTTACTTTTTTAATAGGCGCTAAAGGCAGTAGCGATAAATTTTCGTGGTCGCACTTTGGAAAAAATATGGTGTTAAACCCAATAGTACTGAGTATTGGGTGCGGGCTTATATTAAACATATTAGGAGTTACACTGTTTACCGACTTAGTAAATAGTTTAGAGCTATTAGCTAAACCAGCAATTGCCTGTGCACTATTTGTACTTGGTGCAAATTTAGCTTTTTATAAAATAGCTGCAAATTGGCAACCGGCGTTAATAGCATCAATTTTAAAAATATTTTTATTGCCTGCGTTAGTTTTATTGGTAGGCACTTATGTATTTGAGCTAGACACGCAAATACTTAATGTATTGGTACTTTTAAGTGCGTCCCCTGTTGGCGTAAATGCTTATCTTATTGCAAGTCAAATAAAGCAGCATGAAGCTACCCTTGCTGGGGCTGTCGTACTTTCTACTATCTTAAGTGTTATTAGCTTTACGTTTTGGCTAGCTTTATTACTTTAGCTTACAAACCGCCAGCTACATCAACAAAGCTACCCGTTGTAAAAGAAGCCTGCTCCGAAGCTAAAAAGTAAATTGCTGCAGCAACTTCCTCGGGTGTACCGCCTCTGCCAAGGGGTAATTTACTTTTAAGACGATCAACTCGGTTTTTTTCACCACCATCGCTATGCATATCAGTGTAAATAAGCCCTGGTCTAACCGAGTTAACACGAATACCTTTACTTGCCACCTCTTTTGCCAAGCCAATAGTAAATGTGTCCATTGCACCTTTGGATGCTGCATAATCAATGTACTCATTAGGAGAGCCCGTTTTAGCAGCCCTCGATGATACATTAACAATACTGCCGCCATTTCCCATTCGCTTTATAGCCTCACGGCTACATAAAAAAGCACTGGTAATATTTGTAGTCAAAACTACGTTTATGCGCTCAGCACTCATTTCTAACAAAGGCATTTGTGGTTTTAAAATACCAGCGTTATTTATTAGTACATCAAGCCGACCAAAGACTTTATCTATATGCATAAATAAAGCTAAAACGTCAGCCTCTAGTGATACATCACCTTGAATTACTTCAGCCTCAACGCCTAATCGCTTTACTTTTTCTGCCACCAACATTGCACTAGCTAAATCAGCTTTATAATTAATGCAAACATTATAACCGTGCTTTGCAAAATATAGTGCGGTAGCTGCGCCAATACCTCGGCTAGAGCCTGTAATAAGTACAACGGGGGAGCGATTCATTAAAGCTACTATTCTTTTAAAGCTGCAACTACTGAAATTTCAACAAGCAGTGCATCACGTGCCATTTTAGCTTCAACGCAGGCACGTGCTGGTGCATAACCCTCGGTTACCCATGCATCCCATACTGCATTCATATCAGCAAAGTATTCCATGCTCTTTACATAAATAGTCGCGCTAAGCATATGTTCTTTTGAACTTCCCGCTTCATCAAGCAGCGCCTCTACTTTATCAAGCATAGTTTGAGTTTGTTCTTTGATATCTTTTTGCGCGTCGGCGCATACCTGCCCACATAAATACACAGTGCCGTTATGTTTTACAATACGGCTCATGCGCGCACCGGTTTGAAGGCGTTCAATAGTCATTTCTTCACTCATATTATTAATTAAATTTATACATTATCGGGAGCATTGATACTCATATACTGGCTGCGTTGAGTTCTTTCATCGTAACTTATTACAGCAATGGCACCCGTATTAAAAATAGGCATGTTACCAGGGCATAATTGATCAACTAAATAACTCACAATTGGCATATGTGCTACCACAAGCCAAGTGTTGCATTGGGGGTGTGCTGCTATAAGCGTTTCGAGATAATCCGCTGCTATTTGCGGTTTTCCTTCAGGCACAATATCACTGCATGTTTCGCTAAATTTAAACTCTGCATTTTTAGCAACGTTTTCTGCAGTTTGCTGAGCACGAATGTAAGGGCTAACTAACAAGGCATCAGGTGGGTAGTGTTTAGCAAGCCATAGGCCCATTTTCTCGGCTTCAGTATGACCCGTTTGAGTCAAATTTCTAGCAGCATCATCAGCCTGCATCGGTGTTGCTTCGCCGTGGCGCATTATTAGGATTGTTTTCATAAAAAATCAACCGATTAAAGAGTATAAAACAGTAGCCAATTTGCCCATTTGTCCGCTATATTAAAAACATAAACCTATTTTTTTCTAAAATAGTTCTTTCGTGATATTCAGGTAAACCTTTTAGTCGTATTCCACTTTCCTGAAGTTATCATCTGTTGTTAACAAGTAAACGTTTAATTTCAGGAGCATCATTTGAATATCAGTCGCAATGATAACAGAGCATATAAAGCTCTTACACTGGACAATGGTCTAAAAGTACTACTTGTGCAAGATAAAGATTCAACAAAAGCGGCTGCATCTATGGCAGTAAATGCTGGTCATTTTGACGATCCTCTTGATAGACAAGGCCTCGCACACTTTTTAGAACATATGCTTTTTTTAGGTACTGACCAATTTCCAGACTCTGGTAGTTTTAATAATTATGTATCTCAAGCCGGTGGAAACACTAATGCGTGGACTGGCACAGAGCATACCTGCTATTTTTTTGATATTAATAATCAAGAATTTAAAAATGCATTAGAGCAATTTAGCCGCTTTTTTATTGCGCCACTTTTAAACTCAGCCGAAACCGAAAAAGAACGCAACGCAATTGAAGCCGAATTTAAACTAAAAATTAAAGACGATGGCCGCCGTATTTATCAAGCACATAAAGAAACGGTAAATCCAGCCCACCCTTTTGCCAAGTTTTCAGTTGGTAATCTACAAACGTTGGCAGACAGGGAGCGCTGTATAAGTGACGAACTTCGGGATTTTTTTAATGCTTTTTATCAAGCCCAGTGGATGACGTTAGTTATTTGCGCCAATGAAGAGCTCGACACCTTACAAAGCTGGACTAATACATATTTTAACGAAATTAACGGTAATAAAAACCTTAAAAAACCAGAGATCAGTGAGCCACTTTACCGTAAACAAGATATAGGGAAAGTGCTGCATATTGAGCCGCACAAACATATGCAAAAACTGATTGTCAGTTTTGCGATGCCAAATATTGATGATTTTTATCGCCATAAAACGGTGAGTTTTATTGCTCATTTATTAGGTTATGAAGGTGCAGGTTCTCTTTACTCTATTTTAAAAGAACAAGGTTGGATAAATGCGCTCTCAGCTGGCGGCGGTATTAACGGCAGTAACTTTAAAGATTTTAATATAAGCATGGCGCTCACTGACGAAGGTATTGAATATTTTGAAGACATTATTGAAATGGTGTTTGAATATATTTGCTTAATTAATGCCAATACAGAGAAGTTACCTCGTCTTTATCAAGATAAAAAAAACCTATTACAAATTGCTTTCGATAATCAAGAAAAGTCACGTCTAATCGATTGGGTCAGTAATTTAAGTATAAATATGCAACATTACGATGAAGTCAATTATGTACAAGGCGACTACTTGATGGAGGGCTTTAAAAAAGCCACCCACGAAATCGCAATGCAATGGTTAACGCCGCATAATATGCGTATTGTTCTTATCCACCCTGATGTAGAACCAGAACACAAAACTGCATGGTATAACACCCCTTATAAAGTTGAAAAAATATCACCCAGCTGGCTCGATGCTTTAAGTGATATAAATAAACCACTGAAAGATATGCTACTGCCAACGGCAAACCCTTACTTAACAAAAAATGTAGTGCTATATGATGTAGAAAAACCACAAATAAAACCTGAACTTTTAGTAAAAGAGCCCGGTTTTGACTTTTGGTTTAAGCAAGACAATACTTTTAGAGTAGCAAAAGGCCATTTTTATTTAGCCTTGGACTCTGACTTTGCAGTAAAAGACGTAAAACACATGGCACTGACTCGCTTATTTACTGATTTATTTATGGATAGCGTAGGTGAACAATTTTACCCAGCGGAGCTGGCAGGGCTAAGTTACCATTTAACATCTCACCAAGGCGGTTTAACACTGCATACAGCCGGATTATCGTCTAGCCAATTAGAATTAGTTGATGAGCTTCTTGACGCCCTCTTTAATGTCGACATTTGTGCAAAACGTTTTGCTGAATACAAAAAACAACTTGTCAGGCACTGGCGAAATAGCAACCAAAACAAACCAGTTAGTGAACTGTTTAGTATTTTAGGTGCTAAAGTAATGCCTTGGAATCCACAACCAGACCAACTTGCATCAGCATTAAAAAACACAAGTTTTCAGCAATTTAATGAATTCAGACAAGACTTTTTTAAAGCACTACATGTTGAATCATTTTTACATGGTAACTGGCAGCAAAGTGATGCAATAGCCTTTCAAAAAAAGGTCGCCGAACACTTAAAAAACGCAGCCATAATTGATGATTTAAGACGCCCGCTATTTGAAATTGAAAAAGTAACACGCTACGAACTAGAGCTGCCTTGCAGTGACCATGCAATGGTTGTGTATTATCAAGCAAAAACTGATTGTGTAATCGAAAAAGTTAAATTAATGGCACTTAATCACTTAATGAACCAAGACTACTTTAACGAGTTACGAACCACACAACAGCTAGGTTATTTAGTTGGGGCTGGTTATGCTCCTTTTAACACTCGTGCGGGTATTGCTTTTTATATACAATCGCCAAAGTTTATCGCAAAAACATTAATGCATAGACATAACAGCTTTGTTAATAAATATTTAACCAACATCGATGAGCTTAATGAAGAAAATTGGCAGCAACAGAAACATGGCTTAACGACCCATATTGCTGAAAAAGATAAAAACCTACGGTTACGCTCGCAACGTTTTTGGCTTGCAATAGGCAACAGAGATCATGAATTTAATATGCAGCAAAAGTTACTTAATGCATTAAACGCATTAACACTCAAAGATATAAAAGAGTATGCCGTCATCCTATTTGATGAAAATCGACCAAGATATGAGCTTTTAAGCTCAGCTAAAGACAATAAACCTCAAAATATGCCTGTTTATTCGCATTCTCTTTGACTCTTGGTTTAGCTTGTTTTAGATTATCATTTGTAAATTTGAAGTAATAAAAAAATGATAATCAAAATAATAACAAAATTAAGCTTGTCAGTTGTATTACTTGCTTACTCATTTAAGCTTTATGCTTTTGAGTCATCATTTAATTACAATTCAGATACCATCCTTATTTTAGCAAGCGCCATTATAGCGCTTGCTTTGCCTTATCTGTTGTTTGTAATCCACAAACTTAAGCGCTCACGTCGACAACTTCGTTTATCCGAAAGGCGCCTTAAAAGTACTGTTGAAGGCAGTGGTGATACTTTATGGGATTGGAACATAAAAACGGGGGAAGTTATTCGAATAAACGACAAATATATGATGAACTCAACTACGTTAATAGGTTTCCCTCCAAATAAAAGTCTCATTCACCCACTCGATATTACAAACGTTGAACACTTACTTAAAAAACACTTTGCAGAAAAAACCGTTTTTTTCGAAGCGACTTATCGTATTAAAGATACCTTTGGCCGTTGGCATTGGGTCCTTGATCGCGGCAAAATTATAGAAAAAGATACCAACCTATCACCACTAAGAATGACGGGTACTGTACGAGATATATCACAGTTAAAATCAACCGAAGAGCGTTTGAATCTCTTTGCAAAATGTGTTGAGTCGCTAACTGATGCGCTGGCTATTTACGACAAAAACTTTAAGTTAGTTGATATAAACCCTAGTTTTTTAACCCTCTTTGGCGGTGTGCGAGAACAATACCTTAAAAAAGACTTTACCTTACCGGGTTATGAACAAGGCTTCATTGATACAATTATCGAAATTGTACGTGAGAATGAACATATCCAACGAGAGGTAAAGCTACGTAATAGCGAACGCGTTTTACTACCATTTGAAATTTCAATTGATGAAATTAAAAATGATCAAAACCAAATTACAAATTACGTGATTGTTTACTCTGACTTAACTGAACGTAAAAAAGCAGAATCACAACTGCATAATTTATCAAATCGCGACCGTACAACAAGCCTGCCTAACCGAAATTTATTTTTTACCGATTTACATAAGTTAGTTAAACAAAATTCACACCATGCGCTGCTTGTATTCGATTTAGATAACTTTAAAAAGATAAACGACTCATTAGGACACCAGTTAGGCGATAGCCTGCTTGCAAAGCTCGCTATGCGCTTAAATAAACTAACCCGAGAGAACGATGTATTTTACCGTTTAGGGGGCGATGAGTTTGCTCTAGTAATGTCTGATACCAATGATATTCATGTGATCACCCGCACGGCTAAACAGTTTTTAGCCGCTATTGCTACACCTTTTAAAATGGCTGGTCATGAGCTCGCGATTACTTCAAGCGTTGGCATTGTACTCTTTCCTGAAGATGGTAATACACCAGAACTACTTTTGAAAAATGCAGATACGGCCATGTATCACGCTAAAAAGAAAGGTAATAGTTATCTGTTTTTTAACGACACGATGAACCGCCAAGCAGTTAAACGCCTGCAAATAGAAAACCTTATGCGTTTTGGCCTAAAAGAAGATCATTTTGAGGTTTACTATCAACCAAAAATGAATATTCGCACCGGAAAGTTAACAGGGATGGAGGCGTTGGTTCGCTTTATAACCCCTAAAAAAGGCATTATTAGCCCTGGTGTATTTATACCTATAGCTGAAGAAACAGGTCAAATAATTGAAATTGGTGAAGTGGTATTAAACAAAGCTTGCAGAGATGTTAAACAATGGCTTGATAGCGGTCTATTTAGTGGTCGAGTCGCCGTTAATTTATCAGCTAAACAATTCAGCCTACCCGATTTAACATCTCGCATTGACGTTATTTTACAAAAAAATGAACTACCTTCATATTTCTTAGAGCTTGAAATTACCGAAGGTACTGTAATGGATGATCCCAAAGAAGCCATTGCGATTATGCGCTCATTAAGTGCCCGAGGGATTCACTTAGCAATGGATGACTTTGGCACCGGTTACTCTTCCTTGGCGTACTTAAAACAATTTCCGCTTAACACGTTAAAAGTAGACAAGGCATTTATAGATGATATGAAAAATGAACGTGGTCGTAATATGGTCGACTCAATTGTGACGATTGCACATAACCTTGATTTACATGTCGTTGCCGAAGGGGTTGAACAGGCTGAACAAATTGAAATACTAAAAAAATTGAATTGTGAAACAGTACAAGGTTACTTTTATTCTAAGCCACTCTCTAAAGACGAGTTTACTGATTTTTTGAAACAACAACAAACTAAAGCTGCGCCTAGTCTAATTAGAACGGATACTGAAAATATGGCATCAATAAGCTAACCAGACTTCCAGTTAATACCAATCTGCTTAGGTATGGGGTGATTTAATTCGTTAAATTGTCCCAACACTTATTCAGAACGGTATAAATTAAGGGCGCCATATACATGCTTTGATCCCTACATTTCGTACCAATGCGCGGCGATAATGTAAGTTAAACAAGCACCATGCTACCGGCCCAAGTAAACCAGCCAAAATAAGCCATCGCTTAATTGGCATGCCTTTTTTAATCGTTTCCAAATACATCACGGCTATAAACACACAACTTAGTAAAACAATAAACAAATCTACACCCTATACCAATTCGCTTAATTAAGTGATCTATTTTGAAGTAAGAAAATCGTGTCGATAACAAGGCAAAAATTTCGTTATTTAACTCCTGCATTACCCCGCATCCATGCAGTCATGTATCAGAATTTTTAACGCTGTTAACGTCAGATTTAATCACTCAAATTGATTAAGTATTATTACGGATTGGTATTAAATAGCCTAAAAATAAGGCGTGTATTCTAGCGTTATTTTGGTTGAATTTACAGCAATAAACCTCTTACATACAAAAAAGCCGAGCCATCTAAATTAAGGCTCGGCTTTTTTAAAGTTTATAACTTACTTTTCAGCACGGCCCATGAATTTATGTTCAACAGTATTTATACGAATACGGTCACCTGTTGAAATATGCTCAGGCACAGAAATATTTAAGCCTGTAGACATACGTGCAGGTTTTGAACGAGCGCTTGCAGAAGCCCCTTTAATTGAAGGGTCGGTTTCTTCAACAACAAGCTCAACACTTGATGGTAAATCAAGGCCTACTGGTGCACCGTCAATGACAATAACATGCACACCTTGGGTTTCTTCATTTACAAATTGAATCTCTTCGCTAATAGCATCTTTATTTAAGTTATATGGCGTGTAATCTTCGTTATCCATGAAAACATACTCGTCGCCATCAATATACGACAACATTGCTTCGCGACGTGTTAAATCAGCAAGCGTTAGCATATCGCTGTCTTTAAATGTTTCATCCACTTTGCTGCCAGTTACTACATCGTATAAACGCATTCGATATAAACTGCCACCAGCACGGCCTTGCGGCACAGAGCGCACAATATCTTTTACAACTAGCACTCGGCCATTAAAATCAATAGCAGTACCTTTTTTAACATCACTCGCCTTTGGCATGTGTGAATTCCTATTATTTTTTTGATTGCGAGAAACATACCACGAACTCAGGATTCTTCAATAGAAACAAAACAACTTAGTGATACTTTTTGAATAATACTTAAAATCAGCGCCCCTTAATGGCGCGCTGATTTATTAAGAGTGACTTTAAAAGCGGACTTTAACGCCAGCAGATAGCTCACTTACATCGTTTTTTGACACTTTATAGTAGCTATACTTGAGTAGTAATTCGGTATTTTTATAAATCGAATACCCAACTGAACCACCCGCATAAAGCTTGGTCGTATGCTTTTTAGACTCTAGCGTTGCACCATTGGTTATATCACTTTGTATTTTATATTGATGGCGATAAGCCCCCAAAAACAACTTAGTACTAAATGATTCAGCAGGCATAAATAAATAACCGACTTCCGTGGCAACACCTTTTGGTAAGATTGGAGCATAACGCGCGTAGTCATTATGAAGGTCATTTGGTGTTGTTGTATCCGCTGTTAATTCAACACGTCCTTGCCCTAAATCAATATACCGTATTGCAACTTCCCAATTAGGAGCTAGCTCATAGTAAGCGCCCACTGACCAACTAGTATCTTTATCATCAACTGAAATGGTCTTAACATCACTGTCCGTTATTGCCAAAGAATGCTTAGCTTTAGCTTGACCTACAGTTCCCTCAAAAGACCATGCATCAGCGAGTGCACTGCCACTTATTAAGCAACTTGTAGTAATTATCGCAAAACTTGGAAACAATGACTTTCGACGGCTAAATACCAACATTGAAATCAGCAACAACCCAACGCCTCCCATACTTCCTCCCGATGACTTATTACTAATAGAAACTGATTTTACTGCACTAACGGTAATTTCAACTTGTGCCGAAGATTTAGCTCCTTTACTGTCTTTAATTGTATAGTCGACAGTATCAACACCTTCAAAACCTACCTTTGGCATGTATTGTAAAGTGCCATTAATATTAATTGATACAGTGCCATAAGTTGCCGCTGCACTAATAATAAATAATTCATCCATATCAATATCAGTATCATTACCAAGTACATCAATTTCTATTGATACGCGATCGGTGGTGCTAGCTGTATCAAATATTGCTGTTGGTGCATTATTTGCCACCAAGTTAACCTTAGCATTATTGTTAGATGTTCCTCCTTGTCCATCAGTAATGCTGTATTCAATGGTCGCAATACCGATAAATGATGTAGGCGGAGTATAAAGTATCTGATTATCAATAATACTCACTTGCCCAAAATCAACCGTCGCACCCGTCAGTGTTAATGCATCTCCATCTATGTCTGTGTCATTTTCTAGCACATCAATAGTAATAGATTCACCTGCACCTATCGTTACTTCATCTTGATTTGCTTGTGGTAACTGATTCGTTGTACGCACAACAGCAACACCGCCAGGATCTACAATAGAGCCATTTGCTTTTCCATCATCATCATTTGGACCACCGTCAACAATTTGTAGTTGCACACACCATGCGCCTTCCGCTAGGCCTTGCGTCCATTCACTACTTCTTGGTGGTGGGCAATAACCTGGTTCACCCGCAGCAGATAATATTTGGTCCTGTGCTGTAGATACAAAATCAACCCATTGGCCTTCTTTAAACTTCCTATAAGTGGAATTTTGTGAGATTGGCTTTCTTTGTGGAAATACAATACTGTAGGTATCTCCAGGGTTTGGAAGCCCTGTCGCAATAAAGTCAAATACTCCACCAATATTTAATGCGTTAGCGTCGGCTGGTAATTCACTCTCTAATAATTGAACCCCTCCTGTCACATTTTGTACAACAGTCACGCCCTTTCTAACACAGACACCTGGCTCGCCTTCAACTAAAAACTTGTCACTGTCTTTGACTTGACCTTGTACCACATTACATTGACTAATAGCATCTAGGTAATCTGGTATGCCGTCATTATCAGTATCGGTAAAGCCTTCTTGGTCATCCGGTATTAGATCGCCATCAGAATCACCCGAATCGAGGGCATCAAGAGACTGTACTACTTCAACATAGATTTCTTTTGTTGTCGATAAGTTTGGTTCACCGTCATCTTCAGCCGTCACTGACACTTTATAAATACCCGGAGCAAGTGATTGTGTTGAAAAAACAAATTCCCCCTCATTTGTACTGGTATTAGTTAACTGATCATCTTGTGATAACCAATTTAGTGTTACGTTATCACTTGGGTTTACGTCCTCAGCGACCCCAGTAATAGTGACTAACTCCTCGCCTATCGCGACAAGCGATCTAGCTTCCTCATTTTGCTTAATCGATGTAGAGATTGTAGGTGCTACATTATCTTCAACAATCGTAATATTAACCGTTGATCTCGCACCCAGATTTAACGTATTCGCTAATGAAACAATAATTGTTTCGTTGCCTTCAATTTCTGAGTCAGCAAAAACAGTAAAGCTTACTTGCCCCTGGACGCCACTTTCAATAACTAATTCACTTGATGTTAAATCGTGGTCAGCACTGTTGGCCGTACCTGAAACAGTATAAGGAATTGTTACTGGATAGGTCGGTGACTCGCCATTTAAAAATACATTAAAGCGATATGTTTGATCCTCTGCTACTTGGCTATCTTTACTTAAAGAAATAAGCGGATTAACATTAATGCTCTGTGTAGCAATTGCTTCAAGCCCATTACTGTCAAAAGCCTGCCAATAGACCAAATGACTTCCAGGAGTAAACAGTGACGTTGAATCAACGAGTGATACTGCCAATCGGTTACCTTGATTGTCAGTAGCAAGCGGTACACCTAAATCCACCTTAGTGAACAATCCTTTAGCATTAATATCCAAATCAACCGGTGTTTCAATCGTTGGCACATCATCTGTTTGTTTATTCAACGTTAATTTAGCAGTCGTTCTACTTCTTGCTTTATCTGGATCTTCAATCAGGTAACTAATCTGAATAATCCCTTGTGTACTCGCTTGCGATTTATATGCAATCACACCATTTTCAATTGTTACACTCCCCACGCTCGCGCTTGCACCGATAATACTCAATGGTTGTTCATCAGCATCGGTATCATTGGCTAATACATCCAATAAATACGTGTTTTCCTCATTTATATCTAATGAGAATACATCAGGATTTGCAACAGGTCTGTCATTCACTGAAATAACATTCAAGCTTACCGTAGCGATTGCAGATTGTTCTGTACCATCGCTTACAATGTACGTAAAACTGTCAATACCAAAGTAATTCGCATTTGGTGAGTACGTAAACACATTGCCTTGCTTACTTAAAGTACCAAATTGAGGCTGCGATATGGCTGTTAGCGTAAGTATATCGTCATCAAGATCTGAGACATCTGGAGCAAAAGTAATAGAAGCGTCTTCAAGAACATCTAACATCATACTTTGCGACACTGGGGCTTTATTTGTGTTATTTACTGTTACTGTAAATGCAGGTAAGCGTGCTTCAAGTTGTCCGTCAGTTACTGCAATAACAATATTAGTAAATTGACCTGCATTTTCTCTTACTGGTGTGCCACTAAGTTGCCCTGTTGCGCTATTAAAGCTAGCCCAACTTGGCTTATTACTGATACTGAAGGTTAATGCATCCCCATCCATATCTTGTGCACTTGGTGTAAAGCTGTACGACTCTTCTTCATTAACCTGTGCTGTCGGCGTACCCGTGATTGTTGGTGCGTCATTAGTATTAATAACCGTAATATTAAATGGCGCTAAACTTTGAGTCACTGTTGCATCATTAACACTTATAACGATGTTACTGTAGCTACCTACCTGCGCATTGAGTGGCGTACCACTTAATTTTCCGGTTTCGCTATTAAAGCTCGCCCAACTAGGTTTATTACTAATACTAAATGTCAGCGTATCATTATCCGTATCGCTTGCTATCGGGATAAATAAATACTCACTGTCTTCGTTCACTGATGCCGCAGGTATCCCACTTATCAACGGTGCATCATTAACACTGTCGACCGTAATCGAAATACGTGCAAACTCTGAATCAAGCTCACCATCATTAGCCACAATGCTCACAGAGTCACTGCCATTAAAGTTACTGTTTGGTGTATAAATAAGTATGTTACCGGTTAAGGTCGTACTGCCATTAGCAGACTCAGTTACCACTCGATAGCTTAGAGACTGCTCTTCAATATCATTACCCGATAGAGTAACCGTTAGCGCTGTATCTTCATTTGTTGAAAGTACTTGCCCAGCGACCGTAGGTGCATCATTAATTGCATTGATAATTAACGATACAGTGACTTCATCAGAATCAATTTCACCATCGTTGGCCACAAACGTAAAGCTGTCTGTACCATTAATGTTTTCATTCGTCGTATAAAGCCAACTATCGTTACTTTGCTGTACCAAAGTTCCTTTGCTTGGCGCATTGACTATCCGGTAACTTAACGTGTCTTGATCTATATCTGTTGCAACTAACGTCAGTAGTATTGAGCCATCTTCATCCAGTGATTGCGATTGCGCAACGGCAATCGGTTTATCATTCACGGGAGCGACACTCATAGTCACTGTCGCTATATTTGATACAGCTGCGTTGCTATCTTCAACCGTATAGGTAAAGCTATCATCGCCAAAAAAGTTCGCTTGAGGCGTGTAAACAATTGCACCAGTTGCTGATACGCTCACGGATCCATTTGCAGGGTTAGTAACAATCGTTACAGAGCTCGCGTTAAGGCTATCACCAATATCAACATCACTATCATTACCCAGAACATTGACCTCAAACTGCCCTTCTTCTTGTAACTGTGCAGTGTTATCAACGGCAACTGGGGCATCATTTATCGCCGTAATACTCAGTGTAACTGTGGCTGGTACCGAAGTAAGTCCTTCACTGTCAGTAACGGTGTAAGTAAAACTGTGAACCCCATTTATATTTGCTTTAGGGGTAATTGCTAAACTACCATCAAGGTTCACGCTTACGCTGGCAAAATCATATTCACCTGCACCATCGCCTTTATTTTCTAACAGCACATTTGCGCCATTAAAACCTTGGTCTTCTACATCTGAATCATTCGCTAAAATAGCCACACTGGTTGCAGTATCTTCATCGGTCGTCACTGCATCATTAACGACAACCGGACGGTCATTCACCGCACCTATAGTTACAGTCACAGAGGCTGTATTTGATGCCAAACCATTGCTGTCGGCTATCGTATAAGTAAATGTATCGCTTCCGTTTTCATTGCCTGTAGGTGTATAAATTAAAGTACCGTCATTTTGATCAACACTCACTGACCCTTTGGATGGTTGTGCTACAACACTAATATCACCCGTTGGAATAGTATCTTCTATATCGGTAGCGTTGCTTCTAATTGAAAGTGCAGAAGTTGGTGTATCTTCATCGACCATCTCATTAAAGTTAATAGCAATCGGCGCATCATTCACTGGGGTTATAGTAATCGATACAGTCGCTTTTTCAGATATTAAACCCGTGCTGTCTTTTACTGTATATGTAAATGAATCTGTACCAGATACATTACTCAATGGTGTATAAGTTACGATTCCATTTGCAATACTAGCTTGCCCTTTAGTCGGTGCGTCCACTATCGCAGCAGAAGATACAACCATATTATCTTCAGCGTCACTGTCATTACTAACAACACTAAAAGTAACAGGAGTATCTTCATCAGTTGTTATAGAGTCGGCAACCACAATAGGGGCATCTTCTACTGGCGTAACGGTAAAGCTTACCGTCTGAACTGCTGACTTGTCTCCTGCGGCATCTTCTACCTGGTAGGTGAAACTATCAGACGTGCTTTCACTGCCATCATGTTGATAACTAAAGCTACCGTCGCTATTAAGCGTAACCGTACCCGATGACGGGTTTGTCACTTTCACTGCAGTGAATGTATCACCGCTATCAAGGTCATCATCAGTGGCATTGCTTAATACACCATTAACAGGGATGGCTGCAAATAATGCCCCTTCATCTAAACTAAATACAAAGTTTTGACCTACAGGCGCATCATTGGTATTTTTTACTTCAATATCAAATATCATCGCTGCGCTATCTTCAGTACCATCGGATACCTTTATACTGACATTCGCTGAGGTACCTACATCTTGATCGGTGGGTGTTCCTGACAGTAAACCTGTGGCCGTATCAAATGTTGCCCAACTTGGCTTATTAGTAATACTAAACGTATGTATGTCGCTTGTATCCGGATCAGTGAGCGTTGCGGTAAAGCTGTATTGAGAATCTTCATCTATTGTCGCCAATGGCGTACCTGATAGTACCGGTTTAATGTTGTAGCTTTTAACAATTGTTGCCGTTACATCGCTGGCTTCATTCCCAGCGGTATCTGATACTGTCACCGAAAGTGTAAGTGTACCTTCATTTAAAGTGGTTACATTAACACCCGTAACCTGAGCTGAAGCTCCCGTTATTGCTCTAGAATTACCTATAATTTCATTAGAGCCATCAGTCACTTTGTAAGTAAATGAACCGCTGCTTTCAAGCCCATTTAGAGTAAAACCTAACGCGGCTTCATTATCTCGAGTAATCGTATCTTGAGTTATTAAAACGCTGTGCCCTGTCGGTGCAATATTATCAGTCACCGTTACTGTGAATGATTTTTTAAACGATGACGAAGCATCATCCGCTTGCACACATACTATATAGGTGCCTGCTGAAATGGCGGCTTGAGTTTCTAGCACGCTCCCATTAATTTGAAAGCTACTGTTACCACTATTTGATGAACACGAACCACTGGCTGATGAACTAGGAGCTACCAATGTGTAAGTATGCGTACTATCATCAAGATCCGTTGTACTTAAAGTCCCAACATCAGCGCCCAAAGACACTAAAGATTGATTAATGTTTGTTGCCGATAAAGTAATGTCTGTTGGATCATCATTTACACCCACTACTTTAACCGTAGAAGAACCAAAACTACCTGTAGATCTATCAACACCACCATTAGATGTACCACCGCTATCTTTTATAGACGTTAGCGTTACAACTCTATCTCCTTCTGTCGGTGATTCACTCGTATTTTTATAAGCTAAGAAAGGAACATAGTTCTGCCATACGGCCGCAGTGTCTGAGGCGACAATCGTTACCGTTGCCTTTGAACCGCTAAGAGTGACAACATAACTAAAATTAACTGACCCCGAATATGTACCGGATGCATTATTTTCTAGCCTAATAACATCAGTGCCAAATTGAAGGAACTCATTGCCAATATCTTTTACATTACTTACCGTCAGTAATATTTGCTCAATATTTTGTCCGCTTTCAATAGCATTAATAGAGGCTGAAGAGAAAATACCAACTTGTGAGCCATTTTCTGTAAATGTTGGATTAGCCCCGACTGCTGATACAGTAGGCGCATCGTTAACCGAGGTAATTGTAACTGATGCCTGATTAGTACCTGTACTATCTACGACACCATCATTAAAGGTATAGTCAAGCACAGTTGCATTTAGAGGAATATCTGAGTTATTGGCGTAGGTAATTGCTTGCGCAACAGAGTCTACAATTGCAGAAGTAGCATTGCTATTAAATGTTAGCGTTAAAGTACCTGCCGAGTTTGTGGTAACAGTCCCTACATTATTACCGTTATAACTAAATGTATTACCTTCAGTTAACGTCCCTAATAGCCCCGAATGACCAAATCGATCTTCGGCACTCGCACCGCCACGTCGGCGAATAGTTAAGCTAGCATTGTTGTAATCCCCTGCGTTGCTGTTAAGTGCATCAAGTTCAGCATCTGCAATTGTCATATCGCTATCAATGCTCACAGCACTTAAACCTTCGATAAACGTAGCACCGCCATTAAGCGAGCTAAATGTAGGCGCAGAATTTGCTGAAACAAATGTAATAACGGAATCTGATCCGCTATCAGCAACCGTAAAAGCTAAATCATTGCCTGGCGCATTAGTAAGAGAAAGAGTAAGTTCAGAAATATTAAAATCAGTGGCGTTGGTATCTACTTCTAATGTACTTGTGCCATTAAAACGCACGTTACTGGCTGAAAGCCCTGTGATACCAGTAATTGTAATGCGATCACCTACGGCTAAATCGGTAATTGTGTCCCCTGATAATTGTGATGAGCTACCTACAAAATTATCATTACCTGCATTGCCTGTTAGCGTATCTATACCAGCACCTGGGCGCAAAGTATCGGCGCCAGAGCCACCTTTAAGTACATCATCACCATTAAAATCTGATGAGGTCATGGTTAAAATGTCGGCGCTAAATGCACTTGCATCCAGGGTCACTGCGGCTGTAATTGCACTGCCACTAACATTAGAAAAAGACACAACGCCAGCATCAGTATTAAAATTATCGGTTAAGGTGATAGTCGTGTTGTTATTAGTGCCGATTGCCAGGTTTTCAATACCCGATACCGTGGTGCTGGAAAAATTAAAAATACCACCATCCATCAGTTTTAGTGTATCAGCGCCAGCAGAGCCTGTAATTGCAGTATTAAAATCATTAATATTATTAACATCAATTGCTACTGTTGCTGCAGAGGCTAAGCTTAATGTACCAATATTAAAGAATGAGCCAGAAGTCACGTCAGCACCGTCAGTAACACTCACCTTATCTGCAGCATTTAGCTCTGAGGTTAATGAGCCACTAAACCCAGCGCCACCAAGTGCAAAGGTCATTGCTGTATTACTAGATCTATCTATTATACTTTGAGTCGCTGAGACTATCGTAATTGTTCTACTGTTTGAAGAATCATCAAATACGTTGTAAGTTTCAACATCACTGAAAGTAGAAAAATCACCATCGCCATAAACATCAATTGTTTCAGAACCTATTGCAGATATAGTGCCTGTAAAACCGGCGTGTTGCGAACGCGTCATTGAAACCCGTGCACCACTGCTAAGTGTTAGGTTTTCAATATTGGAAACTGTTGCTCCAGTAATATCCCCCGTATTACTGATAGATAGCGTATCATTAACGCTTGCTTCACCTGTTATTGTTCCAGTAAACGTTAATCCACTGACATCAAACGTATTTGCATCGGTTGTTGATGCGCTTGTCACATTGACAGACGAAGAACCTAACGTAATTGTTCGTGTATTTGTTGAATCATCACCAACGTTAAACGTTTCAATATTGCTAAGTGTTGTAAAGTTACCATCACCCGAAACCGTAATCGTCTCAGCGCCAGACGCTGTAATAGTGCCTGTAAATGTACTCACTTGCGCTGCAGATAAAGCCACCGATGAGTTTGTTGCAAGGGTTAAGTTTTCAAAACTAGACACTGTAGCACTTGTGGTGTCGGCACCTGTTGCCATGCTTAATGTATCGGTACCACCATTTGCATTGAGTGTACCTGTAACCGTTAAACCTGCAATATTTACCGTATCATTGCCCGTGCTGCCTGTTATATTTTGTGAGCCATTTGATAAGGTAATTGTGTTTGCACTACCGAGCACATACGTTTCAATATCATTCGCAGCAATTAAACCATTAGTTGCGTCTGAAATGGTAATTTGATCTGTACCTGCGCCTGAAATTGTAGAAAACGCATCATGCTGCGCTTCTTTCATCGTGACAGATACGCCGCCGCTCAAATTAAGTGTTTCAAAGTTCGAAATCGTTGCCGCCGCTAAACTCGCGCCATTAGCTAGCGTAAGTGTATCTGTGCCATCCCCACCATCGAGAGTTCCTCGGTACGAAAAGTTGGAAATATCGACTGAATCAGCTAAATTACTGCCTGTAACAGACTGGTCTCTGTCTACAAGCGTTAATGAAACTGGTGTATTTAAAACGTATGTTGCGATGGTGCTATTTGCCGTTAAATTTGCATCGCCCCCACTGCCTGCTGTAATCGTAAAGACAGGAGCCCCGCTCCCCGAAATCGTTGTAAATTGCTCATGCTGCGCTTCACTTAACGTTAAAGTGACGCTGCTAGGCACTGATAATGTTTCAAAGCCTGTTAATGTAGTAAAAGCCGTTAAATCGGATCCAGTCGGAACGTGAATGGTATCTGTACCAGTACCACCGTCAGCCACTGAACCTGTAATATGTGATGGATTACTTATCGTTAATGTTTCGTTATCACTACTAAACGTAATTGCCGGATTTAAATTTGTACCATCTAAGGTACTAAAACCCGCCGCTGTAGAACTAGCCGCTGTAAGGTTAGCCACTGAAGTTGTCGCTGTACGGCTAATACTGTTTTCAGTGCCATCATTGATAACAACTGACACTGTACGCGAAGTTGTGTTGGGTGTTGCACTGGTATTATTATACGTTATTGCTTGTAAAAAGGTCGTCACTTCAGCAACGGTTGCAGATGCACCCGTTATCGAAATTGTATCTTGCAAAGTAATGTCTGAGGCACCTGATATACCACCAAGTGCATTTTGCGCAGCCGCTGAAGCATTAAGCCCTTCTGAGGTGCCATCTTGATCGTTTGTTAATGCAACGGTTATTGTTGTTATTGTATCGCCATCACTATCAGCGGCACTAGCATCGGGCGCAATATTTACAGCACCACTGCCTTCAGAAAACGCCGAAAAACTCCCTGTACCTGGAGTCATTGTGCCATTTAAATCAACAACAGGCGCTGAGTTTGTAGAAGTACCTGTGGCACTCAAAGACACATTATACATACTCTCATTTGCATCAGTGTTGCTAATTCTTAAATTACCTGATATCCCACCAACCGTTGTCGTTTGTACAGTAACAAGTATCGTACATTGCATACCTGAGCTTAATGTTTGACCATTCGTAGCACATGTACCGCCTGTAATTGAAAAGTCGCTACTACCACTTGTTATAGAAACAGCCGTAGTCGTTAAATTACCAGTGCCTTCATTTTTTACCGTAAAGGTTTTTGTTGTAGTTGCTACTCCATCTGCTGCTACACTGCCAAAATCTTCACTTACAGTTGTCGCTCCACTTTCTTCAACATCTATTTCTGGAGATGACCCACAAGCACCAACACTGCCACCTCTCAAGGTACAGCTAGAAGAACTTACAGTGGTACATGCTCCGCCAGGTAGTGTACAGTTTGCACTTGCAAACACCTTTCTTATTAGTAAGTCACTTTTTACCTGTGTATTATCGCCCGTAACAATACTTACTTTTTGTTCATTAGTTTCGAGTAACCCCTGCTCTTTTAAAAAGTTTAATGTATTATTTATATCTGAGTTTACTAAGTGTGATTGTGCTTTTTCCCCTCGACTAAATGCCGAAAAGGGATTTTTTGACTCTACATCAACAACTATTTCACCCTCTGTTTCTAATGCTGATTTTTTTGAAAATTGTTTTAAATCTACAGCTTCAGTTACTGTTTCTGCATAAGCTCCGCTAGCAATTACGGCAGAGATTGCAACGCCTAAAAAAGTTTTATTTAAGCTCAAATGTTTCATAATACTTACCCTCGACAAAATTCAAAAATATGGCTAGACAACGCGTCTGAGCTTTGAAATAGCTCTGGCTTTATGCTATTCGGTACAACCGCAATATCGTAAATTTGCTTTACTTCACCCGAAAAAGTTAAATTACCAATCACCTCACCTGTATTTACATTCACTAACCATATTGCGCACACACTTTTCCCATCCAATAATCTTGGGTTTGCTTTAAAGCGAATATGCTCTTCTGACTTACGTAATGTACTCGTACCGACAAGCATCAAGTCACCAAAAAACGTCATCCCTCTTGTAAAGCCTTGCAACTCACATAAAACTCGACTAGTACCTAATTTTGGATCGTAGACATGAATATCGCCATCTCCAGATGCACAATAATACACTTTACCTGCGTGGCACCTTGGCGAATGCGGCATTGAGATACCTGATTTGATGACCTTATTTTCAACGACATCAATAAGTACCCCTTTCTCTCCTAGTTCTTCACGCCAGCCCTCCGCTGTATCGGATTCACTAAAGGCCGTAGCATAACGAGGCACACCATCTAACAACGCCATACCATTTAAATGGCATCTATTTTCTGGTTTCAGATCTGAAATAAACGACGGCACCCAAGCAGCGATAAAACTATGGTCAGGGCTTAACTTACTTAAACAAGAGAACATCGAGTTAACTACCCACAAGCCATCATTACCCCAACAAATATCATGGATGTTAATCATACCGGTTGATAACGTCGCTCTTTCAATAAACAAACTGTCGGCTGCCTTTACACTTTGGACTTGTTCATCCCACTCTTCACGAAATTTGGCTATATCTCGCAGTTCATTATCTTGTAATTTTTTTGGTAACTCTTCATAACTATCAAGGTCGCCATTAATGACATCTGCATAACCATTTGGTGTTCTTTGAAAGTCGATTACTTGATTTAGTGTTCCAAGCGTGATCCTATTTTCGTCAGCATAAAGCCCCATAGGTCTTGGAAATGCTTTTAATTTTGTTTCTAGATTGCCATTATTAGAGCGCACTAAAATGACACGTTGTGATTGATAACTTGTCACAATCAACGATATCCCCAACTGAGCCAATATTTTGGGGAAATTGTCACTATGCGTGCTGCTAAAATCTAACTGTTCCGTTTCAGAACTCATTAATCTCACTACCTTCTAATCTAGCCAAAATTACACTCTTTATATTATTTTTTCTTAATTTTATGAGCTGCATAAATATTTTCAACCATTGTTAATTTTGTTAACGGGTGTTCAACTCCGCATGCTTTTAGCTGTGCCACGATACCTGAAACAATAGCGGCAGATGACGAGGTCCCGCCGAAATTTGCATACCCGTTCCGTGACGTTGATGCAACTGAAGAAGGAGCATAATAATCAACACATTGTCCATAATTAGAAAACGGTGCAATCCCTCCATTTTTATTTATTGACCCTACCACAACCACTGAACCTAATGCAGACAACTGATTAATTTCACAGGCTTCTTTACCAGAATTTCCCGCAGAAACAACAATAATAGGTACATTTGATGCTGAAGCTACATCCTCAATAACCAGTGACGTAATACTAGATAAAAACGGTAAAACCCAACTACAATTGATAACATCCGCTTTCATCAACTTAGCGACCTGAAATGCCAATATTAAAGAAGATGACCATGTCGAAACCTGCCTTATAGCAATTATTTCACTGGTCGGTGCAAAGCCGTCAACCCCTACATTATCTTGCTTTGCCGCGATAACTCCAACAACGCGTGTACCATGGTAATCAATTGGATTTTTAGCACTGGCTGCTAATGTTTGTTTATCAGGGTCATATTCGAACAATACTGTTAAATCATCAAACTCTGGGTGAGTAAAGTCAAAGCCATCATCAATAATTGCAACCCGAACGGTATTCTTTGGTTTATCGCACAAAGGGGCATTTTGTGGTGTAAGTGTATTGCTAGTCGGTACTCTTGTACCTGAAGTGATTAACTTTGTAACAGGTGCGATATCAGGTTCGATTTCTAACACATCTTGATGTTTGCTTAACGCTAAATAAACATCAAAAAAATATTCGGTTCTAGGTGTTACCCAATAAACCAATCTATTTCCTATACTAGCGATTACTTGAACTTGTTTTATTTCATCATGTAGCTGTGAAATTTCATCTACTGATAGCAAAGAGAGTATTATTATTTTTTTGTTAAATGCGTACTTTATACCTCTATCATCAATCAAAAAATCACTGTCATACTTGGCAAATACAACACTACCTTTAGAGCTTTTAAATTGCAGCTTGTCTAAATTCGCCTGAGCAGATACATCTTTTGCAAATAAGCACACAGCTATAATTAAACAACTGAAAACAATATGCCAATTAAGGTATTTCAACATAAGTAAATTACAACCAACAGAGCTCTTTCAAACAACATATAACTTATTCCCTGCACAAACATAATCGTTTTTTCATCATATGTAGAATACAGATTGCAAACTAAAACCTGTATTCTCATACATCAATTTCTTGGTGGATAAATCCCGTCCAGCGCAATACAAAAGTTTAGCGCTAAGCTAGGTTGCATATTCTCATGTGGCTGCCCAGCACCAGCGGTAGCAAAACTTGAGTCATCCATTAAGCCTATATCACTATCAAGGGGTGCGGTATATCTCAGTGTGCCGCCTGTTGCCCCAGTGTCAATTGACAGCTTATTGTTAGTTGGCTCTGCGGTGTCACCTGACTGACGTACTCCTGAAATACTGTGTGTGTGCTCAGGTAGCTGAGATGCGACCAATGTCTCTTGAGTTGACCCGCCAAAATAAGAGAATGGACGCAAAGATAGGCCAGGGGCTTGCCCTGCATGCATAGGTGCACGGCCTGCTAAATCGGGAAGGCCAAATGTTGCTCTACCATCACCTCCAAAATTAGTCCCTAATAAACTAAAGACTGCTGACATCTGTCCAATGCTTACAATTTGGCCATTACAAATTGACCAATATCGAGGACTGAACGTTGTGCCAAAAATACGAATTTCTCCAATAAATGAGTCTGCCATCTCTTATTCTCCTCTAGTTTCTTGATGGAAAAATGCCTTGGAGGCAAATAACAAAGTGAATGGCCAGATAAGGCATCATATTATTATGCGACGCATTACCTCCGGCAGTTCTAACAGCTGACTCGCTCATTTTTTGTACTTCACCTGTTACTGCTCCATTTAAGTACGCCAATTCACCTTGAGGGCTTTTTGCAAGCACATTACTAATCGCAGTAGATGCGTTTGCACTGTTCTTGCTTGCCTGTAAGCTATGAGTATGCGAAGGGATTTGACTCGTTTGTAAGGTAACGTCCTCTACACCCACTTTAGCTGTGAGTGGATAGTTTTGTAAGCCCGGCCCTTGACCAAAATGAACGGGGATACGCCCTCTCATATCAGGTAGCGCAAACGATGAGCGTCCATCTCCCCCGTATTGCGCACCTATAAGCGCAAACAAAGGCTGGTTTTGATTTACCGCCATAATGGTGCCATTACACATTGCCCATTTCCGCGGTGCAAAGGTCGTGGCCATCATTTTTATTTCACCAATAA
This sequence comes from Pseudoalteromonas fuliginea, assembly GCF_000690055.1. GTDB lineage: Bacteria > Pseudomonadota > Gammaproteobacteria > Enterobacterales > Alteromonadaceae > Pseudoalteromonas > Pseudoalteromonas fuliginea. The sequence continues at coordinate 20,101 of NZ_JJNZ01000001.1, read as the reverse complement.
ATGATTCAGACATGCTTTCTCCTTATTAATTTCTTGCTGGGAAAATACCGTCAAGCGCAATACAAAAATTCAGTGCTAACAAAGGCTGAATATTAGTGTGCGACTGACCACCACCCGCGCTAGAAACAACGTCTTGCGCCAGCCCAGTCAGATTTACCGCTGAGTTATACGTAAATGGTTCAGTAGCAGTACCTTTGAGATCTTTAGAACTTGCAAACACTCTATCTGTAAAAGCTGGGATACTTACTGCCTCGGTACTGGTCGCTTGCACACTGTGAGAATGGCCAGCCATTTCAGCGACACTGATCGTGACATTTTCCACGCCATACTGATCACCTGCCGTGAATAGTCTACTTGGCTCACTTTTCATAATTCCTTGCCCGATTGGCGTTCGCCCTCGTAGGTCCGGTAATTTAAAATTACTCACCCCATTACCACCAAACTGGGTGCCTAGTAATGCAAATAAAGCGGCATTTTGGGTAGCCTGTATCTCTTGCCCATTGCAAAATGCCCAATTTTCAGGCGCAAAATTAAACGCAAAAGGCCGTATTTCTGACGTAAACGGATCAGCCATATAAATCTCCTTACTCACTTTTTTAAACGGATAATTTACTTAATTAATTGACTTAACACGCCAACTATCTCTTTTGAGCAATGTGTATCTCATACTCAGTTTCACTATTTGGCGATAAAAACAATTCAGCTTCACCAAAGGCCTCATTCTCGAGCTTATAGGTACCTTGGCTTAGAGGCTCATTGGCCTTGCCGTTTAACAACACACTAAATGCATTCCATTCGTCACCATCAAGTTTTGATTTTGTAACCGATGAAACTTCTAACTCTACTTCACCATTTTGGCCTACAACTTTGACAACTGACCCTTGTGCACTTTCAACATTTTCAAACGTAAATTTTTCCATATTAAACCCCTATGCTTACTTTTACTTAGTTACACACCGCTCATTAATTTCACTGGGTGCGGGTACCACGCCATAAACTCATATGGCGGGCTAATTGATTCAACTTGAAACCCTAAACGCGCATACAACTGCTTAGCAGCAAAATTACGCTGCTCAACGGTCAATGTTAAAGGTGCACCAGATTGTAGTGCAGCACTTTGAAACGATTGGATTATCGCTGAGCCAAAACCATGCCCTCTCGCACTTGGTAAAAAGCCAATATCGACGATTCGAATTTCATTTGGGCCAAAATCAATTGTTGCTTTACCTATCGCCTCATGATGCTTTTCTATAATGAAGTACATTGCATTGGGGAACTTATCTCCATACCCTTGGGTTTGTGCTTTAAACTGCATTTCTACAATTGACTCTACAAAATCTTTCTCACCGTCAATTAACTGTAAATCTTGTCGCATTGAACTATGCAGTTTTTCTAAAAATGGTTTATCTGCTGCATTTGACGGTCTTATGTTTAGGCCTTTTGGGATATTAAGCTTCATCATCTATTTATCTCCTTAGCTTGATTTGTACAGCAATATTCTTTGTTTTTAGATTCTATGATTAAACTCAATAGCCACTCATTGACATTGCAATCTATTACAAGGTTGATTCTTGGTGTATCGCCGTTATTTACTACAGAATGTTCTGCATCGGCATTTATATACCAACAGCTGTTCTGACTCATTGGAACTTCTAAACAATCTACTAAAAACTCAACATGTTCGGATGCCTCTAGAGAAATGTGAATACGTGCTTGAGCAGATAGGTCAATACTCAATCCAAGGTCTCGATGGGGTTTAATCAAAGAGTTAGGGGAAAGACGCATAAGCCGTGCAGATAAAATATCACATTTAAATTGTGACAATAATTCACGAACATAAGGTAAATATTGAAGGTGGTCGCCATCGATAAAATCTGAGCTAGGTTCAATTGCGAAAGATTGCAGAATCACATGTTTATCAGCGTGCTCTACAGGGACTCTTAAAGGCAATACATCCCAACTGCCCTGATAACATTGAGTGTTAACATGTTCAACCCATTCCAATTTTTTTGCTACAACTAAATCGTCTGCCATATTTTTTATATTATAAAATATATCAAGCTGGGCAAACAAAATGACTGGAGAGGTTATATTTTCATCGGCATTAACAACTTCAGAAATAAATATGTCATCATTCATTATTTATTTCTTCCCAAACAAAGAGAATGAACAAGTATTTAATCTTAAAAAAAGTGTGTACAGGGTGGGTATGAAATCGATTTCTGTATTTATATTGTTGCCGTATGTTGATCTATTTTCACTTGCTATAACGGCTCTAGCACATGACTCTAATTGCATTTTAAATAAAGGCTTTAAATGATTGATTTTTGGTTTTGTACGCCGTGAGCACGGCGTAAGCTGTAGACTATGTTTTTTCATACTTAAACATTCCTTTGAGCTTTTATTACAATATAAAATTATGTCATTAATTAACACTAGATTCAGACAACATAATAGTCCATAAGGTATAGAACGCAACTTTTATGGCTATATTTCTTTAAAAATCAATGCCTTGCGGTAAAAACCTAAAGCCAATCAATTTATTTTTAACAAACTACCTATAAGTTTGGCACAAGTTAAAGATAAAAAATATTACACTCTATTACACTGCATTATTTATTACTCATAGCGAGTCTTTAGCTACTTATTTTTAATGGCGTCATGTTTATATATTGTACAATACGAGGCCTACTTCCCTTATTTGGACAGCTACCGTGAGGTAATGTATTTCGCCAAACAATTAAGCTACCTGCTTTTGCCGCTAATGGAGTGCTGTTGCATTTATCGAAATTAAAAGAGTGTGGATTAGTATTTTTAGGTAGGTTAGCTAGCCAGTCATCTATTTTTTTATGAAAGCCAGGTACACAACTAAACGCACCTTGCTCAGCGGCAACGTCAGTAAGGTACAGTAACCCTTGCGTTGCAAAGGTGAGTGGTTTATTAAAGTCTATATCCCAGTGAAGATTTGGCCCAGGAAACTGCCAACTTTCTGTCTGCGGTGGATTAAAACTAACCCTATCAGTGCTTACTATTAAGTTTTTTCTCCCCCAAAGTTGCTCAAAAACATCTCGAACTTGAGGAAGAGAACGTATAACTTGCATGGTTATATCATTAAATATTTGTACCATAACCCCCTGTTTAAGCGCATGACAGCTATACCATGAAGCGGGGTTGTTTTTATCCATTTTCAAACGTTCATAAAGCATATTACAAACGTCTTCACATAATTTTTTTGACACCAACTCTGGAATAATAACATAACCATTATCATCCCAGCTTTGCCAATGCACTGGCGTTAAAATATAGTGACGAGGCGTCTCTACTAATACTGTTTCATTTTTTATGTCTGTTTTCTCAAAAAATGAAACAATGTTTTTATTAAGCTGATTTATTTTTGCGTTTGAAATAGCTCTACCATGCGTTTTTTTTACCCAACTTTCAAATTCGAAAAAACTATCACTCGCAAAAATAGACTCTATAGTCGGTGTGAGCCCTAAGCCTAAAGTGTCCATAATCATGACATCAAGCGACCATTCATCTTCTATTATTTTTTTATCCGCACAGCCTTTTTTTTGTAACTGTACTTTGTGCCACATTCGCTTTAATTGAAATAGACCTAAGCGCCCAGTTTCTTTATAACAAGGAAGTGTACTCTGCGTTATTGTGTGCGGAGGTGGCACTTTTACTATCAACTCATTTTGCATAATAACTCCTTTTCCTTACCTGATTTTAGGCAAGTAAAACTCCTTAAATTGATTTATTAACACAATCTAAACTTTATTAGAATAGAGTGCTATATTATTGCGAGCAACGATTTTTTTAGCTAAATACAGGGAGCGATATGGATACTGAGTTACTGAACAGATACCGTAATGCGGTTACACATTTGCTAAATGAGCCAGCCGATGCGGGGTTGATGAAGCCTTTTATCAACGATTTAAAAAATTACTTAGGGAATATTACGTCTATTTCAACTGACTTAGATATGAATGACTGGAATGATGAAAATACGTCCCAAGGCGTTGCAATTTCTCCTGTACAAGCAGCTAAATGCACTGAAGAGACTCTTCGCACACAAATATTTATGCAAGGTATTAAGCTCGCCATTGAAGAACGTTTAAAGGCAAAGACTGATGATATTCATATTCTTTATGCTGGTACGGGGCCTTATGGCACGTTACTTATTCCTTACTTAAGTCTTGCCACAAACTCACGTATAAAAGTCACACTCATTGACATTCACCCAGAAAACATCAGTGCAATTAAAAAGCTAGTAAAGCACTTTTCAATCACCCAAAACATTGTTGCAATTACATGTGATGACGCAACTTGTTGGCAAGCGCCCCCCTCTCAGCAATTTGACATCATTATTTCAGAAACTATGACAGCGCTATTAAAGCGAGAGCCTCAAGTGTTCATTTTCTCTCATTTATGCCAATACTTGCATAATACTGGCACCTTAATCCCACAAAATGTTTCTTTAAAGGCATGGCTAACACCTTTTAAATCTTTAATGTCTATAGAAGGGAGTATTACCACTAACATACTCCTAAAAGAGTTTTATTGCTTAAACATCGACGAAGCAAGGCGTTTAAATGCAGGGGATACATCCACCTTTAAAGGCAGTATGCTGATCCCAAATGGCGTTGATACTAATTACAGACTCAAGCTAACAACCGACATTCAAGTATACAAACACCATAAACTAACGGAAAATCAATGTAGTTTAAATATACCGCTTATTTTTTTACCTCATGATGCGCAGCTTCGTGGTGGTGAAGCTATTCATTATGAATACATAACACCTAACAGTGCAGACTTTATATTTACATTCCCAATAAAAAGTATCATTAAGACGGTAACTGAATTGGCAAGATTTACAGATCTCAATAACTTGGGATTGCCTGGTGTAAAGCGTATGTTTGAGCGTGCACAAGCAACTAAATCCGGTCACTCATTTAGTATTACCGACGATGAATGGGCATTATGGACAGAGCTATTAGATTCATTAACGCTGCCATACCATGAAACAACTGCAGCACTTTATCAAAGCCAAAGTATTGAAGAATTTGAACATTGGCTAGTCACTAACAGTAATCTCAAATCATTATGACTATTAGCACTGAACACAATACAGATAAGCAGTTAACTGAGGTTGAAAATATTTTAGCCTTTCTTACTGATATAGGTATAAACCACCGGTATGAAACGTTACACGAAAAGACTTTTTTACCCGGCCTTAAAATAGAACAAGGCACTTTATTACTTGATTTAGAAAAACTGTTATACCCAGGTGATATTCTTCATGAAGCAGGTCATATTGCAGTTACTTCAGAAGCGACAAGAACTTGTTTAACAGGGGATATGAAAAACCATGATCATCAAGCGGCCGAAGAAATGACTGCAATAGCTTGGTCGTGGGCAGCAGCTTGCTATTTAAATATCGCCCCGGATATTTTATTTCATGAACAGGGTTATAAAGGGGCATCTGATAACTTAATCGAGGCCTTTACCAACAGCACTGGTTTTGGTTACCCTCTTTTATATTCATGGTTTATGTGTGAACAGCCCAATCACCCAAACGGTTATCCAAACATGTTAAGGTGGCTAAGAAATGACGCTTATACACAAGCTCAGCTAAAATAGTCGCAGTAGATTTTATAAGGAATATGAGTGCTTAATAACAGCCTTACGCCAAAGCAGCTAACTATGTTGTGCAACGATTTAGCACAACTTAGATTAATTGCCGATTTAACACTTGCGCCTAAAATGCCTTATTTTGCCAATAAACCCTACCCAATAGGGCGTTGTAGAGAAATTCGCGATGAAGTGTTTTCATTATTGCAAACACAACTACCACAAACAGATAAACCGGGTCTGTGCTTATTAAAAAAGCGTATTAACCAAGGTACCGATTTAAAAAAAGCATGGGGGTCATTACGAGATGAATACTTTCAAAACGCACTCATATTCGGGCCATGGTATATCGATGTTGCCAATGACACCGTTAATGCAAATAAGCCAAGAGTCGAAATTTTACCTTTGGCAACATCCAAATTTACAACAATTGAAAGTTTTACTCAGTTTATAAAAATAGCCCGTCCATACTGGCAAGTCGAAATATACAAAAATGATGTGTGCCCAGCTCTAGCACCTTATATGCCATTGCTTTGCGTAGGTAATAATGGATCTAGTTGGTTGGCGGCTGCTAACGATGACATGCTGAATGTAGCAATTAATAGTAATTTTGAAGAATCGAAACTCATTTTAAATTCTTTACCAAGCGCCCCCGATTCAATTACAAAGCGTTGGAAAGAAGTTCTATTACAATTCACTCATGAATATTACTTAACAGCCAAAGGGGATCCCACAGAGTTTTGCCTTCTTTATGGTAACAATACAACTAAACCAGATCTCGCTCAACGTGATGCCGCTGTCATTGCCTATTCGTCTTTACCTAAGTCAGTTTAGCCTATTAAGTGGTTTACTTTAGGTAAGCAAGCCTTGTTGGTAACAAGGCAAAGATTCATTATTTAGTTGCTCTTTGTCAGAAGTTTTTAACGCCGTTAACGCCAGATTTAATACCACACATTGATTAAGTATTATTGCGGGTTGGTATAATATCTCATAGGCTGATTTTTGTATTTAGAAGGTTTATCTCTGTATCAGTATAAATAACTTCCAATACTTCAGTGTATTAATGCTAAAAAAAATGAAGACAATCGATATTTCGTATCACAAAACTAATAAAATAATGCTATGGTATGTGTACCGAGTATGACTTCAAGGAATGGATCATGGACCAAATAAGAGTGCATGAGTATTTAATTAAAAAGCCACTTGTTCAAGTTACAAAACCGTTTGCTCAAGAGGTTGATGTTTATAAAGTGAATCATAAAATGTTTGCTACTCTTGCCGTTGGCAATGATGGTGAAACAAATGACGATGGAGAAATTATTTGGTGGCTTAATTTAAAGTGCGATCCCGATGAAGCACTTTCGTTACGCGATATTTTCCCAGCAGTGATCCCAGGCTATCATATGAATAAACGGTTATGGAATACTGTTATTTTAGATGGTTCGATTCCACAAGGCGAAATAGAACGAATGATCGATAATTCATTTAATTTAGTCGTGGAAAACATGCAAGAAAAAGATCGCAAAACAATAGAGCAGCATTTGTAAACGTCTACTTCTATTAGGGGCTAGCTTTCTAGCCCAATAAACCCACCTAGCGTTGTTAACCTTTCAAGATTAGAATCTTCCAGTCTTGGGCTGTTTAATAGCCTTGATAAATTTGTAACTTAGAATGTTTAACGCTGTTAGCGCCAGGTTTAACCCTCAAATTGATTATGTATTATTGCGCATTGGTATTAGACTTTGAGTGTGTAAATTAAATCATCATAACGCGTACCAGCAATAATATGTGATTGAGGTATAGTATCTGTCTGTGTTAATCCGCATTTGCTCAATACATTTTCTGAGCTTGTATTACCCCGTGTCACCACAGCTTTAAACTGTTTGATACCACATTCTTGCCACGCCCATTCGATTACGGTTCTTAACGACTCAGTTGCGTACCCTTTAGAGAAGTGTTTTGGTAAAAATAAATACCCTAGTTCGGCAGTTATTCCATCATAAGTAAAACCTGTAACACCTATAACCTCCTGTGTTTCATTGTTTATAACAGCAAAGCATAATGGATGGCGAGAATCTGGATCCCAAATAGGTAAGCGCTGCTCAAACCGCTGTCTCACAAATACTTCTTTTGGCATGTCAAAACAATATTCAAGCACGTCGGGTTCACGATGGAGCTGCAAAAAAACAGACCAGTCAGCATCACTCAATTGCCGCATTTTTAATCGTTCTGTAAATAACTGCATAGGCCCTCTACAAATGATTATTAATAAAAAGCACGAAAAACAATCGCAATAACTTATAAATTCTTAAGTAAAAAACCGCTCACTTATAAAGTGAGCGGCTATAAATTATATAAAAACTAAGTAGAACCAATTAGCCTTTATATTTACTCATTACTAAAGTCGCGTTTGTGCCACCAAAGCCAAAGCTATTTGACATAACCGTATTGAGTTCAACATCACGACGTTCAGTAATAATATCTAAACCAGCCGCTTGCTCATCTAGGTCATCAATATTAATTGAAGGCGCTACAAAGCTGTGCTCTAGCATTAATAATGAAAAGATTGCTTCGTGAACACCCGCAGCACCTAGAGCATGGCCTGTCATAGCTTTAGTTGCACTGATCATTGGTGACTTACCGCCAAACACTTCTTGAATTGCACCAAGCTCTTTAACGTCGCCTACAGGTGTAGATGTACCGTGAGTATTTAAGTAATCAATACTGTCTACATCTTGCATAGCTTGGCGCATACAACGTGCTGCACCTTCGCCAGATGGAGCAACCATGTCGTAGCCATCTGATGTTGCACCGTAGCCAACAATTTCAGCGTAAATGTGCGCGCCACGTGCAAGTGCATGTTCAAGTTCTTCAACGACAACAATACCGCCACCGCCAGAAATAACAAAACCATCGCGATTTGCATCATATGTACGAGATGCTTTTTCAGGTGTTTCATTGTATTTAGTAGAAAGTGCGCCCATAGCGTCAAATTCCATTGCCAATGTCCAGTGTAGCTCTTCACCACCACCAGCAAACACAACGTCTTGCTTGCCAAGCTGAATTTGCTCTACCGCGTTACCAATACAATGCGCAGATGTTGCACATGCAGAGCTAATTGAATAGTTAACACCTTTAATTTTAAATGGTGTTGCTAAACAAGCAGATGTAGTGCTCGCCATAGTGCGTGGCACCATATAAGGCCCTACACGTTTTACGCCTTTTTCACGTAAAATATCAGCAGCTTCTACTTGCCATTTAGACGAACCACCGCCAGAGCCAACAATAATACCCGTGCGCTCATTTGATACTTGGTCGTCAGACAAACCTGAGTCTTCAATTGCTTGCGTCATTGAAATATAAGAGTAAGCAGCAGCATCTCCCATAAAGCGCATTGCTTTGCGGTCAACGTGTGCTTTAACGTCAATATCAATTTTACCCGATACGTTACTACGTAACTTATAATCGGCAAATTCTTGATTAAAAGCGATGCCGCTTTTGCCCGTTTTTAACGATTCTAATACTTCTTCTTTGTTGTTACCTATACTTGATACAACACCGATACCTGTAATTACAGCTCTTCTCATGGGTAATTCCCTTAGCTTAATACTTAATTGCATTCTATTTTACGCGAATTTAATCACCTAAGTGGTCAGCTTTCTAGCGTACACTTGTACTCTGAACTGCTAGCTTATAAATAACGCCAGACTATTTCAAAGAAAACCCGTAAAATAATTAAAAAATATATCTATAAAATTAAAAAATCATGATCAAAAATGCACATATACACTTTAATAATTTAGGTACACCTTTCGCTAATGACTTCGGTGATATTTATTTTTCTAATGACGATGGCTTAGCTGAATCGCATTATGTGTATTATGAGCAAAATAATATAGATGCACGATTACAAAATCATGACCAGCCACATTTTGTTATTGCCGAAACCGGCTTTGGTACAGGTTTAAACTTTTTAAATACATGGCAACGCTTTACTGACCACCTTGCACGTCAACAAGTTCAAAATCAATTAGATAATGGTGTTAAACGCTTACACTTTATTTCATTTGAAAAATATCCACTGCACATAGACGATTTAAACAAAGCACTACAGGCATGGCCATCATTAAGCGCCTTTAGTAACAAATTATCTAAACAATACCCAATTAATTTAGAAGGATGCCACAGACTCGAATTTGACAATGGACTTGTTGTTCTCGATTTATACTTTGGTGATGCACTTGAATCAATACAAGCAATGAGCTATCCGCAAACAGGAATTGTTGACGCTTGGTATTTAGATGGTTTTGCGCCAAGTAAAAACCCCGAAATGTGGCAGCAAAGTTTATTTAATTCTATGGTCAATATATCAAGGGCAAGTGCAACCTTATCAACATTTACTTCAGCAGGTTTTGTTCGCCGTGGATTAATTGATGCAGGCTTTAATACTAAAAAAGCCAAAGGCTTTGGCCAAAAAAGAGATATGCTTGTTGGCCAACTAGAGTGCGTAAATGATGCTCAATCAGCTCCTGCATATTTTCATCAAGATAGCAGCGCTTTAAAAAATGTAGCGGTCATTGGCGGCGGTATAGCCAGTAGCTGCATTTTATACAGCTTAGCTAAGCGTGGTATTGCAAGCCAATTATTCTGCCAAGATGAAAAACCAGCTATGGGGGCATCGCACAATGTGCAAGGTGCTATCTACCCTCACCTACAAGCTAAAAATTCACCGCACAGTGAATTGTTCGCACATAGCTTTTTATACGCAAAGCGCCTATATAACAACTTACTTAGCAGTGGTTTTAATTTTGATTACGATTGGTGCGGCGTATTACAACACGCAGTAAAAAAGCCTCTCGCCGATAAACATGAAAACTTAGCACAAAAACAACTGTGGCCAACCCAGCTAATGCACAACGTAACCGCAGAGCAAGGCGACGAAATAGCCGGCGTAGAAACAGGTTATTCGGGCGTGTTTTTTGAGCAAGGCGGCTGGGTTAACCCTCCGCAATTAGTAAACGCCATGTTAAGCGCTGCAAATAGCATAAACCCATTTAAAAGCGTATTTAACTGCAATATAAAACAGCTTAAAAAAACTGACAGCGGTTGGTTTTTATTAACGAATGATGAGCAGTTAGGTCCTTTTAGTGATGTAATTATGTGTGCAGGCGAGCACAGTGATGCATTTGAGCAAACAAAAGCGCTACCAATAGTAGGCGTACGCGGGCAAGTTTCACATATTGAGGCAAGTGAGCAATCACGCAAACTTAAAACAGTGCTATGCCATAAAGGGTATTTTACCCCAGCCTATTTAGATCATCACTGTATGGGTGCAACGTTTGAAAAAAATACTAAAAGCCGTCAAGTTACCGCGCTCGACAACCAATTAAACCAAGAGCAACTACTTAGCTTTTATCAGCAAAGTGAATTTGCCTCAACCCTTGGCAATATTACCTCGGCAAAAGCAGCTGTACGATGCACATTTATAGATCACCTACCAATGGCAGGGCAATGGTGCGAACAAAGTGATTACACTATGGCTTTTGCTAACCTACGTTTAGGTAAACGCTATCAATATGAGCAACTTAATAAGCCACAACAAGGCCTACATATTTTTACCGGCTTTGGCGCCCGCGCTTTATGTAGTGCCCCACTCAGTGCAGAGCACCTTATTAGCTGTTTAAACAATGAGCCTCGCCCGTTAAGCGAGCGTGTTAGCCAAGCTATTCATCCTGCCCGCTTTATAGTTCGTGATTTAATACGTAATAAAATATAAAGGCATTTATGAAAGTATTATCACTGAGGATATTATTTTTAATTTTTGCAATATTTAGCAGCCCTAGCCAAAGCGCCATTACATAATAAAGGAAACAATACCCATCGAACCCTTTTCTATAACTACCAAAAACACAGTGTAAGAATAAGTTTGTACCAACGTGATTATGTGACCAGAAATCAGTATTATTATTGAAAAATAAACGTAAAATAGTCATTTTTATCATGCTCTGTTAAGTATCCAATTTAAACCACGTTATTTTATTTAATATTACTAATTAATCTCAAATTTACCCTTTAAAAATAAACGCCTACCCCAAGGTCTGTTTACACAGCACATTACTTTTCAATTTATTTATACCAACAGCATTAAATTAGTGATTTATTATAACGATGAAAAATAGCTTAATAACAAAGTAAAAATTATGACATAGAGTGATCTGTATAAATAATTTTAACAACGTTAGTAAGTTACTATCTTCGCCAGAATATTCACTTTTTAATAAAATTGGTACTAGTTAAGAAGGAATTAATTATGAGCAAGACCTTAATTATTGGCGCAAGCGGTAAAATTGGTAAAATGACCACTGAGTTATTATTAAAAAATGAACAAAATGTGGTTGCCCTAGTGCGTGATAAAAACAAGCTAAGTGATTTAAAAAGCCCTTTTTTAAGTATTGTAGAGCAAGATCTCGAAGGCGACTTTAGCAACGCGCTAAAAGGCTGCGATCAAGTTATATTTGCTGCAGGTTCGGGCGGTAGTACTGGCGACGACAAAACCGTTTTAATTGATTTATGGGCAGCAACTAAAGCTGCAAACTACGCCCGTGAACATTCAACAAAACACTTCATCATGGTTAGCTCTATTGGTGCAGACGATCCCGACTCAATAGATGGCGACTTAAAACCATACCTTGTAGCTAAGCATATGGCTGATGAGCATTTAATTAACAGTGGCTTAAATTACACAATTATTCGCCCTGCTACATTAACCGACGAAAAAGCATCGTTAGCAGTAACAACCGAACGCCCTAAAGATAGTGACAAAGCTAAAATCAGCCGAGAAAATGTTGCTAATGCATTACTTCATATTGCAACTAACAGCCCAAATAGCAACCGTATTTTTGAACTGTTCGATGGTGACAAACCTATCAAATCCGCTGTTAAATAAACGCCAACAAAACCACAAAATTAGTACAATGTAATACCAATCCCTTAACCAGAACTCTGGTTAAGGGATTTACTAACATATTGAACCATAATAATATTTAAATTTATTTATCTCTAACCAGAGCTTTCAGTGAGAACAAAGTAAATTCAACGCAGTTAGCGCTTAAAATAACTACTTGAGATAGATTTATTGCCCAGAGTTCAAGTTAATTAAATATTACCTCAAGGCCCTGCCAAGCTAGCTGTAATGCCAGTAATGTTAATATGCATTTAAAAATACACTTAAATTTTTCTGTCGGTATACGATGCAGTAATCGAACACCCAACCATGTACCTAATGCACCACTTAAAATCATTGCTCCAACCAAAGGCAGCCATTGCCAAAAGCTAAAACCAACCGCTGCATATACACCCGCTTTAAATAAATGTTGAACCGACATAATGCCAGAAAACGTCGCCGTAAATCGCAGCTTGCTGTAATTGCTCATGTGCAAGCAACTTCCAACGAGTGGCCCACTTGCCCCAACAAACATAGAAATAAACGTGGTAACAAAGCCGGAAAAAAAACGCCACACGACCGAACTGCTTTGTAACGCAGTGGGGATTTTTCCCCACAATAAATAAATTACAAAAAGCCCCGCTATTAATTTCATAGCATCAAGTTGAATATCGACAATAACAAAACTCGATAATATAGCCCCTGCACTCCCTCCAAGCGTAAAATAAATAAACATTTTTTTGTCTATATGCTTAAAAGTGAGTAATAACCGATTTGTGTTCGAACCTAATTGCACAAGCCCATGTACAGGCACAACCAACGTCATTGGCATAAATGATGCCATTACAACAAGCAACATCAACCCGCCGCCAGCACCGAATGCTGCTGAAAAAAATGAAGTGAAGCCCGCTAACACAATAAAAACGCTCGCCAACAGAGGCGAAATAAGATCGGTGGTAAATAAATCCATCTGTAAACCATGCTTTTAATAGAGCCATAATAATGGCGATTAAATATACCAAGGTCTACTGCTATTTTTCATCAGCCTGAACAGCCATTTTACCTGCGTGTAATGTTACTTAATTTTTGCGCTTTATTTGCACATTTAACAAATACCCTATACCCCACTTCATTATTTGGATTAATCACGTGATAAAACTAAAATCAGAGTTTTTAAAGCTTGTTTTCATGAGTGTAACAGCCATTGGGTTATCAGCATGTGGTAGCAATAACGACAAAGACACAACTGAAACAGAAGCGATTATTATTGATAATACTTCACCCAATACAACAACGACTACAGTAATAGAAGTAGACCCTTTTAATTTCGAAGGTGGTGCATTGGTATCAGCTATAACAACTCAATTGTGTACATTAAGTAATGGCGATGAAACGTCATGCTATAAAATTGAGATTGCAGGTGCACCTGCAAATCATGAAATAGGTATTTTTTGCCCAAACACGATTACCTCAAATGCTGATGAAGCGGGTATTTGGTTTGATGGTAATGGCAAGGTATATGACATTACCGGTGATTTTATTTTAAATTTACCCGCATTATATAATGATAGCCACTGGAAACTTTATGACGAAAGCACAGGACAAGTAAATATCACAAATACGTATGCATCATGCGATGGTGCAGCAAGGCCCAATGTAGAAGAACAATACCAAAACCACTGCGTAGAATGTTCAATAGAGTATGTAAATGGTGGTATCTCGCAATCATTTTTAATACCTATAACCCCCGTAACCGCAAACCAAGCAAATAGTGTTGGTAGATCAAATATAGGCATCGCGCTTAATGGAGTTGTGTTAGCTGCTCCAGCCCCTGTAGATGCCATTTTAAGTGCCTATACCATAGCCGCATTTGATGATTGTGCAGGCCACATAAACCTTAATGAAGGCTACCACTATCATGGCGAAGCAGGTTGTAGCCAAACGCAAGCTCAATCAGACGGACATGCTGCAATGGTAGGTTATGCATTTGATGGTTTTGGGATCTTTGCCATGCTAGGGAGCAATAATACAGAACCAACTGATTTAGATGAATGCAGAGGACATTACGACGACACACGCGGCTATCATTACCATGCAGCAAGCGTCTCAGAAAATATGTTTATTGGTTGTTACAAAGGCGAAACCGCACAATAAAAAGGACAACAAAATGAAAATGTTAACTATATCAAAAATGGTTATTGTGACTTTTACATTAGGCAACTCATTTTATGCGTTTAGCCACGCAGGCCATGGTAATACCGCACCTTGGCATGCATGTGAAAACAAAAACCTTAACCAAACGTGCACCGATACAACACATAATCAAAAAGCAACCGGTACTTGCCAAGCAATGAATAATGTACTTGTGTGTGTACGTACTCAACCTCTCGAAAACATAATAGAAAAAGCCACTAAAAGGACGAAAAATGAAGTGACTCCTCAAAGCTCTGCTTATAAGTTAAGTAAACAGGCTACACATTAATATTTTAGCCACTATGACTTTCGAGTTACCCTGAGTTGAATGCAGCCTTGATTATTATGGTACAAAGACCACACATCATTTGGGAAAGCATAAAAATAGCCCGAGGAGCTAATCTGTAACGTCTTCGAGTTTTTTTGATAATGTGAGAGAGCTTCATATTGATGAGGGTGCGGACTACCATCGTTTGTAACCGCCTGCGCTTTACCAGAATCGTTTGCGATACACCCAACAGCAATGAACCATCGCATATGCTCTACCCGTTTAGTTCCCCAAAAATCGGTAGAGCGATTCTGCGTTGCTTGTTTAAATTTACGTTCAGTCATTCCCAAAATAGATGATGCAAATCGAATAATGTCGCCCGCCGTTAATTTTCCATCCTCTGTACCAAGCCAATCACATTCATCTTTACTATCTTGCCACTCGCCTTCAGAGTCAAAAATATACCGCTCACCCTTATTCATGTAAATATATGTTGGAGTCCAATGTTGCTTAGCAAATACATTAACAACCGTCGATTCCCCAACCTCTAATTTTATTGTTGGCCAATATTCAGGATGTTCAATAGGCGATATTTCTTGACGCTTAAATACACTCTCGTGGAAATTTTCATTATTTGCTGTAATCACACAATCCACATTGCGCGGACGAGATCTAAACTTAGCAAATATTCCTTTAAATGAATTATGAAGTACGCCACAAGGATTTGGATTAAGCTGATTTAAAATGTTATCCCGAAAAAACAAACCGCTCTCCTGCGCTTCCTTGATCATCCACTCAAGTGCAATATCTGATAAATCTGTATCATAATACCCGCCACCGACATCGGAATGTACGCCCGGAAACCACATTTCTTTAACGTCTCGATCAACTAAATTTTCACTCCAGCGAGTAACACAAAAACTACTTCGCTTCTCATCCATTGCCATTGCGTGCCTAGCAATACTTATATGTTTTCCCAAACTAGTATCGTGAAAACGCCATGACGCAGGGTTATCCAACAAGTTAAATAGCTCCATGTCATTTGGTATACCCAATGCCCCCACCGTTTCCCATACGCCTATAAAATGAATAGGTAAGCTTTTTTTATTGTTAATATATAAACTCTTAGGGATCCTCTCTAGTTTTGACTTATAGTTTTCAAAATGTCCATGAGTCTTTTCCCACCGCGCTTTGTTATTTTCAAGCTTATTAAAATCAAGTAGCCCAAGCCCTAACAACCCACCTAAACTCCTCGCCGTAAATGCTCCTCGGCTAAACCCAAAAATAAATACTTTGTCGCCTTCGTTGTAGTTACTCGCTAACCAATGATAAGCACTACAAATATGCCTTTTTATACTTTTACCTAAAGCTCCGTCAATTATAGAATCTTTTAGCCCCGTTTCTTCGCCCCCAAGACCTGGGTGGTAGTACAACTTTTGTGTGACCTCTGAATTATCTTTTTTCGCTAGCGCGTGGTAGAGCTTGACGACATTGGTTGGTGCAGGAGCACCATTGTCTTCTTGTTGAGGATTATTCCATGTGCCGTCACAGCAAATTACTAAGTTAGCCATAATTAACTTCCTTGCATCAATTAATGTTTATTATATCAATTCGCTTAATTAAGAGATTATTTTGAGCTAAGAAAATCGTATCGATAATAAGGCAAAAATTTCGTTATTTAGTTGTTATCACTCATTGCTCTGCATCCAGCATCGAGATGTAGTCGTATATCAGAAATTTTTACGCAGTTAACGCCAGATTTAATCGCTCAAATTGATTAAGTATTATTGCGGATTGGTATTACTTATTGTTACTTGAGTTCAAGTATTAAGTGACAAACGTTAATTAGTCAAAAATAAAATCCTAAAAACGAAAATCTGTAGTTCAAAAACACATTGTTAATGATGCTCTAAAATTGGCAGGTATTTTGAAATATTACAGACAATAAAAAGCAGCTGATTTTTATAATTTGCGGGTTGATAGTATCTGTTTTGATATGATAAAACCAAATTGATAGCGTAGGAAGTTTACCCTCGCCCGAAAGCCTCACCAACCACACATCCACAATAAAAACAATAGCTTAGCTTGAAGGTGGAATGTTATTTACTCTTAGTAGCTTATACAGTCTTGTCTAATTTATTGGATTTGGGCATCATATGGACATTTATTTAATTTTAAAATAATGGCTGATTGAGCTATTATCTACTCTCATGTTAAGAGAAACCAACACAGTGAGCATTTTTTATTAACCGGCTTTTGTTACTTGGCTCGCCAAAAAGAAATAAGCTCCCAAAAGCCCATAGCTTTAACATTTATTTGCTCTGCTTCAGCTCCTGCTTTCCTTGCATCTAACGCCTTATTCTTATTTTTTTCTTTTAGATAAATTAACTGACCCTCAAGCTCCCTTACTTTAGTTTGAAGTGCTTCCTTATCTTTCTTTGTCAATTCTAATTTTGAGTTATGTCTATTTACAAGGCAACCATTCTCCTCTCTTAATTCATCATAAGAGGTTTTTAGCTTCTTACAATCATCATTTAGTTTTTTGTAATTTAACCTCAAGTTACTCATTAAACTTTTATGATGCCCTATAGAAATAGGATCTGACAGAATTGATGCAAATACTTCACTACTAAGCCTTTTATGAAGATAGTCATAGTAACTTTTCAAATCTTTTGACGTATAAGTCAACTTTCTACTTCTACTTTGCCCCTTTCCCTCTCTGTAGAAACGCATACTATCCCGCACTTTAACTTCAAGGATAGCTATATTATGGTCTTTAAATTCAACAAGTTTTACTTTTTCACATTGATGGGTTACGGTGACTTCGATAGCTACTTTACCTCCCCATTTTTCGTGATAAGGGTTATCATCACGAGCTTTAAAACGTCCAACAAGGTCTGGATAATAATAGCGACCCTCTCCAAATTGAACCTTTAAATTATTCGATGAAATTTCTTCAAATTCAAATGGATATATTTTATTGCCAATTTTAAAATTTACGACTCCTAACTCTTCAAGAACCTGAATAAACATCTCATGTGAAACAAGTTCACTATCTTTATTGGTTACACCAGCAGAAGTTGCTTTGGACTTGTAAGCAAATGAACCTGGCAACCTAGCAGTCATTTCAACCTTAGAATCAAATATGCTCACGTAAGTTAGATTTTCTTTTTTAAACTCAAGAGGAAAATTGTCACGCTTGTCTAAGACGTCCCATACATAGTGAACCTCAGGCCTACCTGTATGGCTATTTAATATCAAATTCCCTTCTGAACATTTAGCATGAGCTTTAATTTTCATATGTCACCACTGTATTTATTAACAGTATCAGTTTGCCGTAGCATAGAAGTTTATGCAAGTGTACGATTTCGTGTGAATAAGCTTTACACCCTCCCGAAAAATGAGCTAAACAGCATATAAGACCGCCACTATTTACCACGGGAATTACAAATAGACGGCCTAAAATAGACCTCACTTTTGAATAACAAGCTACATTTGAAATTAGAATTTACTTACTGATAAATGTTTTTAGAAGCCAATTTTCGGCCCTAGCCTAATTGCATCTTCCAAATGACTTAGTGCAAAGTGCGCGTAAACCATTGTTTGCTCAATCTTTGCATAACCAAATATTTGTTGTAACAGTAAAATATTCCCTCCGTTCATCATAAAATGACTCGTGAAAGTATGCCTTAAAGCATGGCTACATTGCCCCTTTGGCAAGTTAATATTGGTTTTACTTACTGCGCTGTACAAAGCTGAAATAGCAGCTAAGGCTTAGTTATTACAAACGTTGAACAATCATTAATAATTAAATTATAAGCATAAAAAAACCCGCAAATTTGGATTAACCAATTTGCGGGTTTCTTATGGTTTTCGAATAACGAGTTCAAAAACCTTTATTGGGCTGGGGGGGGGTTGAACCCCCGTCCGAAAAGCCTCAATTATTGCAAGCAACCAACAAAAACAAACACTTGCATTTAAATCAATATATTAAGCTCTTATTCAGTCTTTAAGTATCTTGTGTAATCTTTTATATTTGGGCACAATGTGGACAAATATGAGAGATGTTAGTTTTAGAAGGATCTTACATGATTTCGAAAATGCACAATGTAATAATTTCCTCGATTAAAAGAGATGAAAATAATGGCAATGCTGTTGCCGTGACAAAAGATGAAACAAACATACGAGATATTTCAGACTCAGTTATAGAGAAGCTAACATCTATTTTCAAAGGCTCAGGCATCCTTATAGGCGATTTTTTAACTGACGAAAAGAATGGAAATGAGCCTTTTAGTTTTGAAAAAAGTTTAAATAAATACATCGATGTCAATGATAACTTTTTCATTGAGAAACCTGAATCTTTTGCCCTAAGAGTTTCTAAGCTACTAGCTAAGAAACTTAATTCTGGACAAGGTAAAATAGCAAAAGACGGTTTTCTTGTTACTTATTTGTATTCTGAAATAGATGAAGATGATTTAGATGAAGATGATTTAGATGATTTAGATGATTTAGATGATTTAGATGATTTAGATAAAAAGTTTTATTTATGTTTAATTTTCTTGAATCGAATTTCTGGTACGGATATAGATGAAGATGAATTAACCTTTGAAGATATAGAGAGAGTCAATTTAGACTCTTTAAATTTAGGTGCTAAAATCTCCCTAGATGATTGGCATGAAGGTTTAGATAGAGTCTTATCATTTAAGTTAGGAAAAGGCACTGGTGTTGTTAGAGAGTATTTCAAAGATTTCTTAGGTTGCTCTGAGACTCAAAATCACGTCGTAGAAACAAATGCGCTTAAAGAAGCTATTGAAGCCATATGCAAAGAGCAAAAAATTACTAAAGAGAAAACGGCTGAAATGCTTGAACAAGTCCGTACCTATTGTCTTGATAGAGTTAATAATCATTCAGACCAAAAGGTTAGTCTGCACTCGATATCTAAAATGCTCTTTCCAAATGATAAGAATGAAGATGTTGCAGAGCGTTTTATGGAATTAGCTCTTAAGGATTTTAAATTAGGTGACGAAATAACCATCGACTGTAGTGGTCAACTAATTTTG